>CALCIB010000252.1 GCA_937907525.1 uncultured Planctomycetales bacterium
GGGTCGGCCGTCCGTTTCGTCTCGGCGTCGTTTCGCTCGACAGGGGAGATGATACCAGGCTCTCTCCGAAGGTCAACGGGCCGCCGGTGAAAAATCCGGATGGCGTTCCCCGGTCTGTTGGCAACCGGCGGTATGTCAGAGAGTTGCGCTCGACACATGGCGTCGGATTTCCCGATTTTTCATTGTATGCCGTGAAGACGTTCGGCTCGTCGGGCGTGCCTCGGCTTTGGTCGAGAGGTCGGGCCCAACGCTACGTCGATGACGCTGTATATCAAGGATGCGCGATGATGCCACTCTCATCGCGGGGCTTGCCAATGGAGTTTTCATCGCGTAGAAAGGGAGAGGTCGAAGGCTTGTTTAACGCGCGGGGCCGCCGTCCGATTCCCGCCCTCGAACCTCATGCGGTTTCAGAAGATCGGCGCGTGGGATGAGCTTTCCCGCGAGCGTCGGAGTCTGGATCGTCACGCCTTTGCAGGGTCGGCCCGAACATGACGAACATCTCGGTCTACCTGGGCGCGCGCGGCGCCACGCGATTTTTAGCCTGTGGTTTTTGCGTGGTCTTTCTTGCTTCCGTCGCGCGCGGGCAGGTGGATCCTCGGGGGCGCGAGGTCTATGGGGAGAGTTGCGCGTCGTGCCATGGGAAGGTCGGCGAGGGGACCAAGGAGTATCCCCACGCCTTGGTCGGGGACAAATCGGTGCGGGAGTTGTCGACGTACATCGCCGAGACGATGCCGGACGACGATCCCGGGACGCTCGACGAGGAGGATTCGTTCGCGGTCGCGACGTTCATCCACGAGGCGTTTTATTCGAGCATCGCGCAGGCGCGGAACAAGCCGGCGCGGATCGAGCTGTCGAGGCTGACGGTTCGTCAGTCCCAAAACGCGCTCATGGACCTGGTCGGCTCGTTTCGAGGGTCGGCGGGGTGGGACGGGCCCAAGGGGCTGCACGGCGAGTATTACAAGTCGCACCAGCATTGGAAGAAGGAGGACCGGATCATCGAGCGGGACGATCCGGAGGTCCGGTTCGATTTCGGGGTGAACCTGCCTGACTCCGAGGAGGTCGGGCATCGGTTCTTCATCAAGTGGAGCGGCGGGATTCTCGCGCCGGACACGGGGGATTACGAGTTCGTGGTCCGGTCGGAGCATTCGGTGCGGCTGTGGGTCAACGACGGCGAGAAGCCGTTGATCGACCGTTGGGTCAAGTCGGGGGACGAGACGGAGTTCCGCGAGTCGATCCGGCTGATCGGCGGTCGGGTGTATCCGATTCGGTTGGAGCTTTCCAAGGGGAAGCAGGGGGTCGACGACAGCAAGAAGGTGACGCCGCCGCCGACCCCGGCGACCATCGCCCTGCTTTGGAAGCGGCCCAAGGCGGCGCTTGAGACGATCACGGCGCGGTATCTGTCGCCGAAGTGGACGCCGGAGTTGTTCGTGCCCGTCACGCCGTTCCCGCCGGACGACCGGAGCATGGGCTACGAGCGGGGGACATCGGTCTCCAAGGCGTGGGAGGAGTCGGCGACCGACGCGGCCCTGGAGACGGCCGATTACGTCGTCGAGCACCTGGATCAACTGCTGGGGGTCAAGCCCGACGCTTCCGATCGCGAGGCCAAGGCGCGGGAGTTCGCGGCCAGGTTCGTGGAGCGGGCGTTCCGTCGGCCGTTGACCGACGAGCAGAAGGCGACTTACGTCGAGAAGCGGTTCGAGCCGGGCGTGGCGTTGGAGGCGGCGGTCAAGAGGGTCGTGCTGGGGGCGTTGATCTCGCCGCGGTTCTGGTATCTGGAGTTGGGCGAGGGGCTCGACGACTACGACGTCGCCGCGCGGACGTCGTTCGGGCTTTGGGACTCGCTCCCCGACGCCGCGCTTTTGGAGGCGGCGGCCCGGGGCGAGTTGAAGACGAGGGAGCAGGTGGCGGCCCAGGCGGATCGGATGGTGGACGACTTGCGGACGCGGGCGAAGCTGCGCGACTTCCTGCTTCAGTGGTTGCGGGTCGACCGGGTCTCCGAGATCCCCAAGGATCCGAAGACGTACCCCGAGTTCGACGAGGCGGTCGCCAGCGACCTGCGGACGTCGTTGGAGATGTTCCTGGACGACGTCGTCTGGGGCGAGGGTTCGGACTACCGGCGGTTCCTGCAAGCCGACGAACTGTTCCTCAACGGCAGGCTGGCGAAGGTGTACGGCGTCTCGCTGCCGGAGGACGCGCCGTTCCAGAAGGTGAAGCTGGAGGGGGAGCCGCGGGCGGGGCTGCTGACGCATCCGTACTTGATGTCGAGCTTCGCCTACGCGGGTTCGAGTTCGCCGATCCATCGCGGGGTCTTCCTCTCCCGGGGCGTGCTGGGCCGGCTCCTGGCGCCGCCGCCGGAGGCGGTCGCCCCGGCGCCCGACGTGGACGACGGCATGACCACCCGCGAGCGGGTCGCGCTTCAGACCAGTGACAAGTCGTGCCAGGTCTGCCATTCGATCATCAACCCGGTGGGGTTCGCGCTGGAGAATTACGACGCCATCGGCCGGTTCCGCGGGGAGGAGAAGGGCAAGCCGATCGACGCGACGGGCGAATACCAGTCGCGAACCGGCGAGAAGACGTCTTTCGACGGCGCGCTGGATCTGGCGCGGTATCTCGCGGAATCGGAGGAGGCCCACTCGGCCTTCACCCAGCAGTTGTTCCAGTATCTGACGAAGCAGCCGATCAACGCCTTCGGCCTGGACCAGGTCGAGACGTTGTCGGCGGGCTTCGCCAAGCAGGGGTTCAGCATTCGTCGGCTGATGGTCGACGAGATCGCGGCCTCGGCGTTGACCCCGCGGCGGGGCCCGGACGACCGCCAGGCCGCCGGCGGGCCCGCCGCGGCGACGCGCTGAGCGCGACGGACGAACCCCCCCGCACCGCCGCCGGCGCCGCGTCGCCGACCCAACCCGAGGAGACCGGAGATGATTCGAAACCGTTCGCGACGCGAGTTCATTCGCGACCTCGGCCTGGGCGCGGCGGCGTTGCCGTTCGTGCTCAACCTGCCGAGCCTGGGCTTCGCCGGGACCGGGACGCGGAAGAAGCGGCTGGTGGTGATGTTCAGCCCCAACGGCGTCATCCCGAGCGCCTTCTGGCCCGACGAGACGGGCTCGGAGTTCACGCTCAAGGAAAGCCTTACGCCGCTTGAGCCGTTCAAGGATCGTACCTTGATCCTCCGCGGCGTCTGCGACCGGGTCCGCGGCGACGGCGACAACCACATGCGCGGGATCGGCTGTTTGCTGACCGGCATCGAGTTGTTCCCGGGGAACATCCAGGGGGGCTCGGACACGCCGGCCGGCTGGTCCAGCGGGCTGTCGATCGACCAGGAGATCAAGAAGGCGTACCAGGTCGACGACGAGACCCGCACGCGGTTCGGCTCGCTGGAGTTCGGCGTCATGGTCCCGGAGCGGGCCGACACCTGGACGCGGATGGTCTACGACGGCCCCAACAAGCCGATCGCGCCGATCAACGACCCCTACCGGATGTTCAACCGGCTTTACGGCCGGGCCAAGGACCAGGCCAGCCTCAAGAGCCTGTTGGACGACGTGAAGTCCGACCTGAAGACGATCGCGAGCGTGGTGAGCAAGGAGGACCGCCAGATCCTCAAGGAGCACGCCACGTTCGTTCGCGAGATGGAACGGGAGTTGGCGCCCGACGACGGCGGCCCCGGGCTGGACCACGCGGTCCCCGAACTGGAGCCGGGGATCAAGACGGTCAACGACGAGATCCCCCGGATCAGCAAGACCCAGATCGACCTGATGGTCCAGAGCTTCGCGGCCGACTTCGCCCGGATCGCCACGCTCCAGTACACCAACTCCGTGGGCATGGCCCGGATGAACTGGCTGGGGATCCCCGACGGCCACCACGAGCTTTCCCACAAGCCGGACAACGACGCGAAGGCCGTCGACCAGCTCACGAAGATCAACAAGTGGTTCTGCGAGCAGATGGCCTACCTGGCCAAGCGGCTGGCCGAGACCCCGGAGCCCGGCGGCCCCGGCTCGCTGTTGGACAACACGACGATCGTCTGGACCAACGAACTGGGCAAGGGGAACTCGCACACCCTGGACAACGTCCCGTTCGTCCTGGTGGGCAACGGGTTGGACTTCAAGATGGGGCGGTCGCTGGACTACAAGAAGGTCCCGCACAACCGCCTGCTGTTGTCGATCGCCCACGGCATGGGCCACGAGGAACTCGACTCGTTCGGCAACCCCGACTTCTGCGGCGACGGCCCGCTCTCGGACCTGACCTGACGGCGAGCCGACGGGCCTTGCCGGCGGCTGGGCAAGGGCGCGGACGCCTCGAAGGGTCGGCGCCCGCGCTTGCTCCCGGCCGCGTCGTCCCATGCGAGGCGGGCGCTCAATCGTGGGCGAGGACGTTGACCAGCCGGCCGAAGGGGTCGCGGACGTAGAAGCGCCGGACGCCCCAGGGCTCCGCGGCGGGGCCGTACTCGACGGTCAGGCGAGCGTCGCGGACCCTTCGGTACGCCTCGTCGAGATCGTCGACCTCGATGGAGAGGTCCGGGACGGGCGTTCCCGAGCCCCCCTCGCTGGCGACGCTGATTTGCGGGGTCGTCGGCCGATCGGTCGCGAAGGTGACGATCCAGCCATGATCCATGACGATCTCCATGTCCAGGATCTCGCCGTAAAATCTTCGGGCCGCTTCCAGGTCCTCGGCGTGGATGTTGGGAACGATGCGACGGACGGCCATTCGGTCCCTCCTTGTTCTCAAGGTCCTCGGCGGGAGACTTGAACGCGAACGCCCAGCGGTCCCGCGCCGGGGCTGGCCGGCGGGACGTCCAGGGGGTGGGGTTCGGGGTCGTCGGCGACGATCAACTCGAAGACGCCCGCGGCCAGACCGCCGACGACCGCCGCGCCTCGGGCGTCGGTACGGCCGGCGATCGTCGCCAGGCCGGCCAGCGGGCCGCCGCGGTCCTTGACCGAGAACCTCGCGGCGATCGGCGCGCCTTGACGGTCCACCAGTTCCAGGGCGATCGTCGCGCCCGGCGCGGGGATGTCGAGTTCGACCGTCGCGTCCTTGCCGGCTTCGACGGTCAGCGCGACGGGCCTCGACGTCCAGATCTCGTCGCGCGCGGCCTGGACGACGTGGCGACCGGGCGCGATCCCGCCGAAACGGAAACGACCCTCGGCGTCGGCGGTGGTTTCGCGGCGCATGGCGAGGTCGACGGCGGAGTCGCCCTCGGGGGCGAGGACGACTCGGATCCGAGCGTCGCGGCCGGCGGCCGGCTCGCCTCCCAACGTGACGCGGCCCGAGAGGGCGGTCGACGCGGGAAGCGTCAGCCGCAGGGGTTCGCCGGGCTTGACCGTCGCGGCGGCGGGGCCGGCGACGCCCGGCGCCCACGCCGCGACGGTCGCCGCCAGAGCAGGCGCCGCATTCGACGGCTTGCCGATTTCATAGGCGGGGTTTCCGGTCCAGGACAGGCGGCCGGCCGCGTCGGCGGTCCCCACGGCGAGCGGCTCGCGAAACCCGGCCGGGATGAACGCCGCCTGGGCGCCGAGGGCTGGCGTGGTTCCGTCGGGCAGGACGAGCGTGATCGCCATTTCGGCGAGGCCGGCGGTCGCCGCGATGTACCTGCTCTCGCCTGGACGCGACGTTCGCCACCAATCGCCGACGGGCGATCGTCCCGGGCTCGGCGGGGCGTCGACCTGGAGACGGACGACCCGACCCGGATCCACGATCACCTCGCGCTCGATCCGACCCCGCGCCGCGCCCGGCGCGGGACTCTTCTCCTGGACGACGATCGACCGCCGCCCTGCGGGGAACGGCCCGAAGAGGTAAGCGGCGCCGTCCTCCGACGATTCGTAAGGCGCGAGCCCTCTGGGACGGACGTCGGCGACGTCGGCCGAGGCGCGGTAGTCGGCCGGCGCGCGGCCGGCGGCGGCGTGGATCGCGATGCGAACGTAGCCGGCCGGCTCGGCTCGAAGCTCCACGACGGTCTCCGCGCCGGACTCGACGGTCGTTTCCAGATCGCGGACCATCGACCGCCCCGTCAGCTCCTCGTCGGAGAGGCGGAGCGGGCCGAATCGCGGCGTGGGGACGGCGGCTCCGTCGACGTCCGCTCGCAAGCACCATTTCCCGGACTGGACGTTGGCGAATCGAATCCATCCGTCCGCGTCGGTCGTTCCCTCGCGCCACGCGCGATCTGGGTAGTACGGGTTCATGAGTTCGGCCCCGCCGCGCGTCGGGGCGCCGTCGGGTCCCAGGAGCCGGGCCTTGATCGACCCCGGCTCGTGGCGAGCCGCCCGCAGGACGATCGGCCCGGCGCGCGCGAGGGCCGGCGAGACCGCCACCAGGGCCCGGCCCCCGTCGAACGGCTCCCCCCGGAGCGGGAAGACCGAGGATTTCGGGTTCGGGTCGTCTTGCCGATAACGAAAATCGACCGTCCAGAGGCCCGGGGCGAAGTCGTACTCCCCTTCCCCACGTTCGTCGGTCTCGAACCGTTTGTCGGACGACACGCGGCCCAGGCCGAAGCCGAACTCGAGGGAGCGATTGGCCAGAGGCGCGCCGTCGGGACTCAGAATCCGAAACCGCGTGGGGGCGGGGCCGGACGGGACGGCGATCGTCGTCTCGACCTCGCCGCCGGGGGGCAGATCGATTCCGACCCCGGTCCTCCGCTCGGAAATCGTCCCGTGCCGCCAGGGCGTCTTCGGGTCGATGGCCGGGTAAACGGTCGCCTCGTAAGAGCCGGGGGGGAGGTCGTGAAACCGGGCGACGCCGTCGCCGCCCGTGACGGCCTGGGGAGCGGCGATCCGCCACATCGCGCTTCCTCGCAGCGCGAGGTCGCCTCCCAGGCGAAGGTCTCGGGTCGCGACCGTCGCCAGATTGACGTCCGCTCCAGGGACGCCGCGGCCGTTCCGGACGACCTTGACGGCCAGCGAGGCCCCGCTCCCCCTCGCCCCCACGGCGACGTCCAGCCGCGCCGGCTTCACGTCGGCCGGATCGATCGTGGGATCCGGCGGCGGCGCGAAGGCGAAGATCGGCGGTCGATGCTCGACCGCGACCAGGACCGCGAGCGTCCACGTCATGCCCCGCGGCGGATACTCGAAGCGATACCGTCCGTTCCGGTCGGTCGTCGTCCGCTTGATTTTCGAGGCGGGCCCGCCGCTTGGATAAAAGGCGCGAACGTGGACCGTCGCGCCGACGACGGGCCGTCCGGTCGCCTGTTCCGTCACCGTTCCCGAGAGGACGTCGACGCGGTCGGCCGGCGCCTGGGCCAGAGTCGCCAAACAGAACAGGATCGCGGCCGACATTGCGACGCCTCCCTCCCCGAATTCACGACGTGATCCCCAGAGACGCGACGCATCCCCGGTCATCCTACCGACGCCCGCGGGCCGACGCGAGTTCCGCGGTCGCCCCGCGGGATTTCGGGGTGATCGGAGGGGCGGCTTCTTGCCGACGCTGGTACAATCGCGCCGGTTGCGACGACCACGTCATAATGGAGGGGCGTGAGCTTGGAATCGAACATCAAGCGCGAGAGCCTGACGACCCACGAGAAGGCGCTCGCGGTCAATCTGGACAAGCATAAATACGGGACGTTCGCGGAGATCGGCGCCGGCCAGGAGGTCGTGCGGTGGTTCTTCCAGGCGGGCGCGGCGGCCGGGACGATCGCCAAGAGCATCTCGGCCTACGACATGACCGTCAGCGACGCCATCTACGGGCCGTCGATCCGATACGTCTCGCTCGACCGCCTGGTGGCGATGCTCGACCATGAGTACGCCTTGCTCCAGGAACGCCTGGGCGCGACGCGCGGCACGGAGACCGACTTCTTCGCCTTCGCCGACACCGTCGCGGCCCGCAACTTCCTGGGGACCAACGAGTGCCACGGCTGGATGGGCATCCGCTTCCAGTCCAAGCCGGGACTCGCCCCCAGCCAGATCGTGCTCCACGTCCGGATGCTCGACAAGGACAACGTCTCCCAGCAGCAGGCGCTGGGGATCGTCGGCGTCAACCTGGTCCACGGCGCGCTGTATCACCACGACGACCCCGACGCCTTGATGCGGTCGTTGCTGGACGACCTCACCGCCGATCGGATCGAGGTCGACATGATCAAGTTCTCCGGCCCGGAGTTCGAGACGGTCGACCACCGGCTGATGAGCTTGAAGCTGGTGCAGCTCAGCCTCAGCGACGCCGCCATGTTCTCCGCCGACGGCGAGGTGTTGCAGCCCTCGGAAGTGTTGCACAAGAAGCCGATCCTGGTGGAGCGGGGGTCGTTCCGCCCGGTCACCAACGTCAACGTGGACATGCTTCAGGCGTCGCGCCAGCAGTTCCTCAACCACGTCTCCAGCAAGGAGGGGACCGCCGCCGAGCCGGACGTCGTCACGCTCATGGAGCTGACGATGCGCAACCTGCGCTCGACCTGCGCCGTCGACGGCGAGATCGACTACGACGACTTCCTCGCCAGGGCCGACGTGCTGGCGGCCACCGGCGCCACGATCCTGATCTCGGACTACTTCGAGTATTACCGCCTGGGCACCTACCTTCGTCGCTACACCAAACGGCCCATCGGCATCGTGATGGGCGTCCCCAGCCTGATCGACCTGTTCGACGAGCACTACTACGACCATCTGGAGGGGGGCGTGCTGGAGTCGTTCGGCCGGCTCTTCCGCAACGATCTGAAGCTCTACGTCTACCCGCTTTACGACGAGACGACCCGACAGTTGGTGACCGTTCAAAGGCTCAAGGTCGCCCCCCGGCTCCAGGGGCTTTACGAACACCTTTGCAAGAACGGCTACATCGAAAGCATCGACTTCTACAACCGCGACTACCTGCGAATCTTCTCTCGCGACGTCCTCCGCAAGATCGCCGAACGGGATCCGTCGTGGGAGCGGATGGTCCCCCCCGAGGTGGCGAGCCTCATCAAGGAGCGCGGGTTCTTCGGCTACAACAAGCCCGCCGAATCGGACCGCCATCCCATCGACTCCGCCGCCGAGCCCGCCCTCAAGGGCTGACGGCCGGGCGAATCGCGGCCCCCGTTTCTCGTCTTCCCCCCAGGGGGAGAAGGATGCGTGTCGTCAGCGCCGGCCTCGTCGACCCGTGCCGAGCGGGCGCGGGACTTCCGGAAAACTTGAAGGAATCTTGAAATCTCGCGAAGCCTGGCCGCGATCATACGAGGTGGATCGTCGTTTTTTGGCAATTCGCATGTACGAACGCGACACGGGAAACCCGACGAGCGTTCCACCCCGCGCGGCTTCGGCGGTCCCTGGCCCGAAGATCCGCGACCGCGGTCGACGGGGCCGGGTCCTCGAAAATCCACATCTCGAACCCGACGGACGAAGCCGCCGAAACGAATTTGAACATGTTGCGCCGCAAAGACTTGCGTCCCGCGGCTTCGTTCGCGCGGCGCGCGGGCGAACCCATCCGCCCAGAGGGATCCGACAAGCCGCGGTCCCCGGTCAGCTCGGGAACCGGCAGAGCGAGGCGACGTGATCCCGAGTGCCGTCGGTGGCCCAGCCGTCGAGTTGGGCGGCGTCCTTGAGTTGCTGGCCGCGGCGACGGTCGACCAGCAGGAAGGAACACGGCAGGTCCGGCAGCGAGGTCAGGTCGCTCCAGAGCTTCTCGAACTGGGCGACGGGCAGGACGTCCTCCTGGCCGTGACCCCAGCGCCGTTTCACGTCCTTGATCGTGACGTAGGTGGGCACTCTGGCCGCCAGGGCGCGGACGGCCGCGGCGACCTTCGCCGGGGCGTTCGCCAGGTCGTCGCGGGTCAGGCGGAGCGCGTCCAGGAAGCCGTCGACGTGGACCCAGGTCGTCATCGAGTTGTAGTAGCGCAGGGCGAACTCGGAATCCTCGCGGGGCTGGGCCAGGCCCTCCAGCAGTCGGAGTCGGCCGCCGACGCGGGCGAGGCCGCCGCCGCGGTCGTCGATCCGACGGGGGACGACCTCGAAGCAGAGCGTCGCGCCCGACTCGGCCGCCAGCCCCAACGCGCCGGGGTCGACGGCCGCCCCCAGGGTGTCGACGTTGTGGACCATCAGCCACTGGAGGTTCGGGTTGCCGCGGATCAATCCCGCCAGGACGCCGTTGAGCAGGAGGTTGGGAACCTCGTGGAAGTGTCCCGGCGGGTTGAAGCGTTGAAGCGGGACGTTGTCCGTGTAGTCGCTCCCCTCCCCTTGCGAGCGCGCCCATTCGAGGATGGCGCGGCGGGAGGCGTCGCGAACCTTCTGCTTGTTCTCGTCGAGGGTCTCGTGGGTCGTCTCCTCCCAGAGGAACGTCAGGTCGCGGGCCATCGGGATCAACCGCTGGCCGATCGACCGGCCGGGCGAGAGGAGGACGGGGCCGTCGTAACCGTAGTTGGACGTCGTCCTCAGGTGCCGCTCGACGGCCTCGTGAGTCAGATAGCTGGTGGTGACGACGTGGGGGACGACGGCCCCCAGGGCGCGTCGGACGGCGTTGGTCTTGGCGAGGTGGACCTCCAGGAACGAGCGGTGTCGGCCCTGGAGGGTCGCGAACGGGTTGACCGCCTTGACCACTCCCGCGCCGCTGGTCCAGCGGCTGCCGACCCCCGCGGCCAGGGTCACGACCGCGGCGGCGCCGTCGCGGATCAGCCGCTCGCCCCGCGCGCGGGCGGTCGCGGGGACGTCGCCGGAGGCGTCGATCAGGTCGGCGTCGGCGACGTCGCGGATCTCGACGTCGACCGGCAGGCGGTTGCGGGCCAGGCCGATCCGGCCGCGGATCAGGTCTTGCCGCAGCGTCTCGTGCTGGACCGGGTCGAAGCCGTGGTCGCGGCGGATCGCCTCGGCCCGTTCGTCCCATCGCGACGAGGAGGAGGCGTCGGCCGCGCCCCGGGCGTCGGGGAAGAGCTTGTCGACCGTCGCGCGGAAGACGCCGACCAGGGCGGCGACGTCCCGACAACGGTGCGCGAAGCCGCCGACGTCGGCCATCCGATCCGGCGAGAGCGTCGCCGAGTCGCCGCCGGCGATCATCCTGGGGACGTGCAGCGCGTAGTAGCGCGAGGGCATCAGCGGGGCGCCGGTCTCGAGCGTCGCCCAGGTGCCCCGGGGGTTGATCCGGAAGTCGTAGACCACCGGCTCCATGGCGAACGGCAAGGCGTCGTCGAGCGCGGCCTTGGTCCGGGCCATGATCTCGGCGATCCGCTTTTGGAACTCCTCGCGGCGACGGGGGGCGACCAGGAACGCCATGCCGCCGCCGGACATCCCGCCGAGCATCAGGAAGCCGTGGAAGTCGTCCCCCATGGCGGCCCTGGCCTTGCGGATGATCGTCTCGGTGAAGGCGCTTGAGACCCAGGGGATGATCCCCTTCAAGGGACCTTCCCAGTTGGCCGTGGTCCAGCCGCCGAGGGCCTTCACGTCGGCGCGGGCGACGGCGTCGACGACGCCGTCGAAGATCCGAAGCGCCTCGCCGCGCCACCGCCATTCGGCCTGGTCGCGCAAGAGGTACTTGGCGGTGACCATGTTGAGGATCGGGCCGACGTTCTGGGCCATGCCGCCGTGGACCAGCACCATGCCGTCGGCGAGGGCCTCGGCGAAGGAGCCGCCGGCGGGGGCGTCGCCGTTGGGGGAGACGTCGATGAGCCGGTGGTCGGGGAGGAGACGGCCGCGGCTGACGCCCCACTCGGGGTCGCCCGCCGCGGCCGGCACGCCCGAGATCAGCTTCACGCCGGGGAAGATCCCGCCGGAGTCCTGCCAGCCGCCGCCGGAGCCCCCTAGCCACTCGCCGAGGATCGCCCGCGCGACGACGACGCGCGCCTCGTCCGGCCGAAGCGCTCCGGTCAGGCTCCGCGCCTGGCCGGTCGCCCGCATCAGAAGCGCGATCAACGACGCCAGCAGGTTCGTGGAGACCGCCAGCCGGGAGCCCTTGGGGATGTCGTTGACCTGGCTGACGACCTCCAACCCGTGACCGGGGCGGACCACCCGCGCCAGGACGTCGGCGAGGCTCTCCCGCGTCCCCTCCAGCGACGGCGGCGCGAGCCCCGAGGCGACCACGCCGGCCTTCACCAGTCCCAGGTAGTCGTTGCCGAAGTTGAACAGCTCCGCGAGCGAGTCGACGTCCTTGGTCGCCCCCAGGTCGACGCTCGTCAGTCGAAGCACCGGCTCGGCGATCACGCGCAGGCGGCATTCGATGGGAGGGGTCGGCAGGGCGTCGCGGCCGTGGACGCCCAGGTCCACCGAGACGTTCATCACCCGCGCGCCCTCGGGGAAGTCCATCCCCAGGAAGAAGATGTCCGACCAGCCGGCGTGCGAGAGGTCCAGCCGCACCGGGGTGCGCTCCGTCAGGATCGGGAACGGGTCGTCGGCCGCGGCCCGCTCCAACAGCCGCCGGTCCAGTCGCAGCGGGTGCTCGTCGACGCCGCCGACGCGGAACATCCAGCGGTTGCCCGTCGTGCTCCTGACCGACCGCCGCACCTGGTCGGCCAGCGTCTGAAACGCGATCTGCTCGTAAGCCTGGGCCAGCGCCGAGTGGATCGCGCCGTTGGGCCCGTCCTTCTTCAGCGCGGCGCGGAACGAGGCCAGCGCCTGCTCGAAGCGGCGGTTCATCAGGTCCGTGTAGCCGTCGAACGGGACCAGCCCGGCGCGGCGGACTTCGGGGCGCTCTTGAAGGTCGTAGCGATGGATCGCATGCAGGAACAGCGAGGCCCGGACGCGCTGGTAGAGGTTGTCGGAGTCGCGTCGGAACCGCTCCAGGTCCTCGCAGGCGGCCAGGCGGTCGGCCGGGCCGGCGGCGGCGGCGAGCGCGCGAACCGAGCGGTCCCGCGTCGCGGGGTCCGGGGACGTGACGGTGGCGATCAGTTCCTGGCCGAGTGGGGTCATGGCGGTCGAGGGGTCCGGGGGCGGGGCGGTTCGAGGTCTCAGCGCGGGGGGGCCTGGTCGACGCGGGCGGCGGCGTCGAGCATCACGGCGAGGATCCGGTCGCGGTCGACGCCCGCCATCGCCAGCGCGACCTGGGCCTCGACGGCGCCGAACTTCTCCCCGAGGTTGAAGCGCCGGCCGCGGGTCTCAAGGGCCAGGTACTTCTCCCGCCGCGCCAGGGCGCTTAAGGCCGTGGTGAGCTGGATCGAGCCCAGCTCGCGGCGGTCCTCGCGCACGGCCTCGTCCAGAAGCTCGAAGACGCCTGGGGTCAGCACGTGGATGCCGAAGAAGCAGAGGTAATGCCCGGCGCGGAGGCCGGGGACGCGCAGCTTCAACTCGGCGAGCGTCGGGTTGGGCTTCTCGACGATCTCCTCGACGGCGTAGACGTCGGGCCGATCCGGCGGCCGACGCCCCGAGAGCGTGCCGTACTGGTGGATCAGATGCTCGCGCGTCGCCTGGACCGCGGAGACGGCGCAGTCCTCGGCCGCGGCCAGGTCCATCACCTGCCGGGCGCATCGGCGGGGCTCGGCGGAGAGGTAGAGGTGGTCGCTCAAAAGCAGCAGGAAGGGGTCGTCGCCGACGAACTCGCGGGCGAGCCACACGGCGTGGCCGTAGCCCCTGGGCTCCTCCTGGACGACGAACGTCAGCCGTTGCGCCAGGTCCGACAGCCGACGGGCCTGGTCCAGCGCCCCCTCGGCCTCGCCGCCGCTTCGAAGCGCCTCGGCGTGGTTCCGAAAGTGGGCGCGATAGACCGCCTCGTCCCCCGGCGCGACCACGACGTGGATCCGCTCCACGCCGCTTTCCAGCGCCTCCTCGGCGATGATCTGAAGCACGGGCTTGGTCAGGCCGTCCCGGTCGACGATCGGGAGCATGGCCTGTCGCCCCGCCCCCCTTCCCGCCGCGGTGACGACCGCCTTGGATACAACCACGTCGCGACCCCCTCGACCTGAAGAACCCACCGCCGCCCCGCCGCCGACGCCCTCAACAAGACCATACGACGCCCGCGATCCGCAAGTCGGGTCCGCCCCCGGAGATCTCGGCCGCCGGCCCCTTGACTTCCTCCGTACCGCCCCTTATCCTGTCTCTACCAATGCGACGGACGCCGATTCCCAAACGGCGAACGTACCGTCCTTGGGGATGTAGCTCAATTGGTTAGAGCACCGGCCTGTCACGCCGGAGGTTGCGGGTTCGAGCCCCGTCATCCTCGCTTCCCCTTCCGCGACACGCGACCCATATTGGCGGGAGCCCCTCATGCTCGCCGTCCGGGTGGTCCTCGTCGTCCTGTTTCCGACCGCCGCCGCCTTCGCGCAGGAAGGCGACGTGGCCGGCGTCCACGACCCCTGCATCGTCAAGGCGGGCGATTCGTTCCACGTCTTCTCGACCCACGGCGGGATCCAGGTCCGCGAGTCGCCCGACCTCTTCCACTGGCGCCGCGCCGGGCGCGTCTTCGAGGAATCCCCCGCCTGGGCCGTCGAGCGGCTTCCGGGCTACCGCAACGACCCCTGGGCGCCGGACGTCGCCTTTTTCAAGGGCGAGTACCGCCTTTACTACTCGGTCTCGTCCTGGGGACGGAACCGATCGATGATCGGCCTGGCCGCGAACAGGACCCTCGACCGCGCGTCGCCGGATTTCCAGTGGCGCGACGAGGGAATCGTCATCGAGTCGCGACCCGGGCGCGACGACTTCAACTGCATCGATCCGAACCTCGTCCTCGACGAGCGCGGCAGGCCCTGGCTGGCGTTCGGTTCGTACTTCAGCGGGATTCAACTGGTCGCGCTGGATCGCGACGGGCGACGGGCGGTCGGCGAGCCCTTCGCCCTCGCCAGACGGGAGGCCGGCGTCGAGGCGCCGTTCATCGTCCGCCGCGAGCCTTACTACTACCTGTTCGTCTCGATCGACCGATGCTGTCGAGGCGTGGACAGCACATACAAGGTGGCGGTGGGACGGTCGCGCGGGCTCGGCGGACCCTACGTTGACCGGGACGGCGCGAGGATGCTCGACGGCGGCGGCTCGGTGGTCCTTCAAGGCCGCGGCCGCTACCGCGGGCCGGGGCACAACGCGGTCCTGGGCGAGAACGGCCGCGACTACCTGATCCACCATTTCTACGACGCCGACCGCGGCGGCCGGTCGACCTTGCAAATCCGCGACTTGACCTGGAGCCGCGACGGCTGGCCGGTCGTCGGCGAGCCGATCGCCGGCGGGGTCGACGCCCGTTGAGTCGGCCGCCGCGCCGGTTCGGCGCTTGTGGCCTTGATACCGACCGGCGACGACGGGATAATTTCCACTTCATCGGTTCGCGCGACGACGGCGCGGGCGCATCGGGGATTGCAGCGGGGAAGGACGCGGTCCAAGACCATGGACCGGCCGAACCGGGAGGACACAAGCCAGAGATGTATGTACCTTCGAAGTTGTTCTTCACCAAGGGAGTCGGCACCCACCGCGAAAAACTGACCAGCTTCGAGTTGGCGCTTCGGGACGCCCGGATCGCCTGCTACAACCTGGTGCGGGTCTCCAGCATCTTCCCGCCGCGCTGCAAGGAGGTCTCCATCGAGCAGGGGCTCAAGGAACTCAGCCCCGGCCAGATCGTCCACGTGGTCATCAGCGAGTGCGCCACCGCCGAGCCCAACCGTCTGGTGGCCTCCAGCGTGGGCGTGGCCATCCCGCGCGACCGCGACCAGTTCGGCTACCTCTCCGAGCACCACGCCTACGGCCAGACCGCCAAGACCGCGGCCGACTACGCCGAGGACCTGGCCGCGGAGATGCTCGCCACCATCCTGGGCGTGGAGTTCAACCCCAACAGCTCCTGGGACGAGAAGCGCGAGATCTGGAAGATCGCCGACGTCATCTACAAGACCAAGGAAGTCACCCAGACCGCCGTCGGCCACAAGGACGGCAACTGGACCACCGTCATCGCCGCCGCCGTCCTGATCCCCTGATCGAAACGACGAGACCGCCGTGACTCGCACGCGGGTGCTGATCGTCGATCGCGACGAACCCGAGCCCGATCTCATCGCCGAGGCCGCCGTCGTCCTTTCGCGCGGCGGCCTCGTCGCGTTCGCCACCGAGACCGTCTACGGCCTTGGCGCCGTCGCCACGAACGCCGACGCCGTCCGAGGGATCTTCCAGGCCAAGGGCCGACCCTCGAACAACCCCCTGATCGTCCACGCCGCCGACGTCGACCACGCGCGCCGATACGCCGCGCGCTGGGACGATCGCGCCGAAAGCCTGGCCCGGCGCTTCTGGCCCGGCCCGCTCACCCTGGTCGTTCCAAGGACCGCGAGCATCCCCGACGTCGTCGCCGCCGGAGGGCCGACCGTCGGCGTTCGCGTCCCCGCGCCGACGGTCGCGCGGCGCTTGATCGAGCGCGTCGGTCTTCCCCTGGCCGCCCCCAGCGCGAATCGCTCGAACCGGATCTCGCCGACCCTCGCCGAGCACGTCGCCGCCGACCTGGACGGTCGCGTCGACCTGATCCTCGACAGCGGCCCGACCGCCGTCGGCCTGGAATCGACCGTCCTGGACCTGACCGCCGAGCCTCCGCGCGTGCTTCGGCCGGGGCCGATCACGGCGGACGAACTGAGCGCGGCCCTGGGCGTCGCGGTGGAATCCGGCCCCGTCGCCACCGACCCCGGCCGCCTCGCCAGTCCGGGGATGCTCCCGGTCCACTACGCGCCGAAGACCCGCGCCCTTCGCGTTCCGACCGTCGCCGAGCTTGTCGCCGTCGACTGGCCCGAGCGCGCCGGGCTGATCGCGTTCGAGCCGCTCCCGGAAGGCTCGATCCCCGATCGCGTGGTCCGGTTCGTGTTGCCCGATCCGGTCGTCGCGGCGCGGGAGTTGTATCGGGCGCTCCACGACCTCGACGCGAGGGGCCTCGACCTCATCGTCGCCGTCGAGCCTCCCGCCGGCGCCGCCTGGGACGCGCCGCGGGACCGCCTGCGGCGCGCGACGACGCCGCATCGTTAGGGGAACAACCGGCGCTGCGGGTCGAGCAGGTCTTCCTCGGGGTCGCGCTCCGGGACCGGCAGGCCGAGGTGGCGATAGGCCGAGGCGGTCGCCAGGCGACCTCGCGGGGTGCGGACGACGAACTCCCGGCGCAGGAGGTAAGGCTCGACCTCGTCGCGGATCGTGTCGACCGAGAGGGTCATCGTCGCGGCCAGGGCCTCGGCGCCGGTGGGGCCTCCCTTGAAGACGCGGATCAGGGTGTCGAGGTAGCGGCGGTCCTGCTTGTCCATCCCCTCGGAGTCGATCTCCTGCATGGCCAGGGCGTCCTCGGCGATGGCGACGTCGATCCTGCCGTCGGCGCGGGCGATGGCGTAGTCGCGGACCCATCGCAGCCGAGAGTTGGCGATCCGAGGCGTGCCGCGGCTGCGGCCGGCGAGTTCCCAGGCGGCCTCCGGGCTGATCTCGACCCGGAGTTTGGCGGCGTTGACGGTGATGATCCGCGCCAGGTCCTCCGGCTCGTAGAACTCCAGGTGCTCGTGCATGTGGAACCGCTCGCGAAGCGGCGAGGAGAGCATCCCGCTACGGGTGGTGGCCCCGATGATCGTGAACTTCTTCAAGGGGAGGTTGATCGTCCGCGCGGCCATTCCCTCGCCCAGGACGACGTCGACCCGGAAGTCCTCCATCACCGGGTAGATGAACTCCTCGACGGCGCGGGGGAGGCGGTGGATCTCGTCGATGAAGAGGATCGAGCCCTCCGCCGCGTTGGTGAGGTAGGGCATCACGTCCATCTTCTTGTCCAGCGACGCGCCGCTGGTGAGGCTCAGCTCCACCCCCAGCTCGTTGTGCAGCACGCCGGCGAAGGTGGTCTTGCCCAGGCCCGGGGGGCCGTCGAAGAGGATGTGCGGCAGGGGCTCGCCGCGCTTCTTGGCCGCGGCCAGGGCGATCGCCAGCCGCTCGGCGACGGCGCGCTGGCCGATGATCTCGGCGAGCCGCTGGGGGCGCAGCTTCTCCTCCACCGGGTCGGGCGGCGCGGGGTCGTCGGCCCTGGCGTCGGCCCCGGCCCTGGCTTCGCGGTCGCGTTCGCGGTCGTCGTCGGGCTTCTTTCCGGTGATCTTCACTTCTCGGGCCATGGCGTGGTCCTCCCTCGGCCGCGGCTCAGGGTGATACTGTTCGGCGTGAGATCGACACCCCCGCTAGCCGACGCCGGATGTCCCTTCTCCCCTTGTGGGAGAAGGTGGCCGAAGGCCGGATGAGGGGTGACGTTTCCAGAGGCTTCCGGTCGCGCCCACCCCTCATCCGCCCCTTCGGGGCACCTTCTCCCACAAGGGGAGAAGGGGGCATGGCGCTCTTGGCCGCCGCGTATGCGGGTCGAGCCGGACGGTATTGGGCTCAGGGCTTCTCCCTTTGATAGATCGCTTCGATCAGATCGTTGACCGACTTGAACTTCTTCCGGCCGGCCAGCGCGTGGTCGATCAGCGCGCGGGCCTGGGCGTCGGAGTGGCCGACCGCCAACAGCGCGGCGTAGGCGTCGCTGACGACGTCGGGCGCGGCGCGGGCGGGCTCGCCGTTGGAGGGGGCGGGCTCGGAGGTCGAGCCGTCCGGGTTGACGATCAGGGCGTAGATGCCGACCTTGCGCCTCAGCTTCGCCACGATCCGCTCGGCGGTCGCCTCGCCGATGCCGGGGAAGGTGGAGAGGGTCTTCACGTCCTGCTCCTGGATCGTGCGGGCGATCTCGCGCACCGGGCGGACCATCGCCCGAAGCGCCTTCTTCACCCCCACGCCGTCGACCGAGCAGAAGGTCTCGAAGAACTGGCGGTCGATGGTCGAGAGGAAGCCGACGAGCCTGGGCGTCATCCGCCCCCCCATCGCCTGGCCCTCGATGTAGAACGAGGTATGCAGGGTGATCGGCTCCCCGGCCTTCCCCTGGACCTGCCGCCGGGTATGCTCCGGGATCAGCACCTCCAACTCGAAGGGCTCGACGACCAGCGTCAGGCACTCCTCCTCCACCGCCCCCAGCACGCCCCTGATCCGAGTGATCACCGTCGCCCCCCGCGCTTGAACGGCCATGTGTTTTTGTTCAGATGATTGTAGACCGCGAATCCGACTTACGCAAGCGGGATTCCGGCGCGTCGCGGCCGACCGGGCGGGCGCCGCGGCGGTCGATAACGGGTGAGCAAGCGATTGCGCGTCACGGTCCTTCGCCGCGGCTCGCGGCGGGCGGATCGGGAGGCGCGCGAGGCTTCGCGCGGCGACGTTCGCGAGGGCGCCCGCGAGCGTCCCCGCGAACGGGTCGGGAAGCGCCGCGCCGCGGCCTTCGCGCGGCGTTTCGCGCGGCGTCGCGCGGTCGCGGTTCGACGGAAACCCTGGAAAACTCCGGACGGAACGAGGATCGATAGAATGGCAATAGAATATGGATATTCAAGTTTCGCGCGACGATTCGCTTCCGAGCCTCGAGGCGGCGCGGCGGCGGCGCGGCCGAAAAACCCGAAAATCCCCGAGAAATTCAAGGGTTTCGAAGCGTCTTCCTCTTCCACTGGGTCAAAGATTTGGTATGAATTGGCGCAGGGGCCGCTCAATGAGAGATGGTCCGCCGTGAGATCACGTCCGAGACGAGGTGCCCGATGGCCGCGAAGAAAGCGACACCCAAGAGCAGCGCCGTGAAGGCCGCCCCCAAGAAGGCCGTCACCAGGAAGGCCGCGGCCGCGAAGGCCCCGGTCGAGAAGGCCCCGGTCGAGAAGGCCCCCAAGAAGGCCGCGGCCGGCGTCAAGAAGACCGTCAAGAAGGCGGCGCCGGCGATCAAGCTGTCCGCCGCGCAGGAGAACCTGCTGAGGGAGATCGGCGGCGCCGGCGAGGCGGGCGTCGTCGCCTCCAAGAAGATCCAGAAGTCGCTCGACGCCCTCCAGAACAGGAAGCTCGTCAAGAAGGGGAAGAAGGAGGGGGAGTTCTTCAAGTACCACGTCTCCAAGGCGGGCGAGAAGCACCTCGCCGGCCTCGCCGCCCCCGCCGACCCCGCCTGAGCGCGACGACCCGCTCGTCCGCGACGACCCGCCAGGGCCGGTCCCGCGTCCACGCCGGGAGCCGGCCCTTTCTCATGCGCCCGGCGGGACGGCCGCGACGCGAAGCCGGTCTTGGCGGCCTGGGCGGGGGCCGTTATGATCCCCGGGCCACGTCGATCGGTCTTGCTCGCGTCGCGATCTGGCGCGACGTCCCATCTCCATCGTCACGAAGGGTGGTTCCTCGGCCATGGACGACCGAACTGTCTGGAGCGGCGCGGCCCGCGGGGTCGTCCTCGTCGCCCTCGTCGCGCTTTCGGCCTCGGGTTGCGCCCCATACATCGGCACCACGGCCAAGAGCTTCATGAAGCACGTCCGGACCAACCCCGACCCCAACGTCCGCTACCTCGCCTACACCAAGCTCGGGTCCAAGGACCTCTTCGACGACCCCCAGGACCGGGTCGCGGCCGTCGCCGTGCTGATCGACCGCTACAAGAAGGGGAAGGAGCCCCTGGCCAGCCGGGCGATGATCTGTCGGACGCTCGGCGAGTTGGGCGATCCCGCGGCCCGCGAGGTGCTCTTGAAAGCCGTCAACCACCCCGAGGCGGTGGTCAAGATCGAGGCCTGCCGCGCCCTGGGCAAGGTCGGCAAGTCGGAGGACGCCTCGGTCCTCGCGCGGATCATGACGCTCGACCCCCTGGAGGACGCGCGGGTCGCCGCCATCGACGGCCTGGCCGACCTCAAGAGCGACGACCCGCGGATCACCAAGGTGCTGCTCGACGCCATGGAGCACGACGACCCGGCGATCCGCCTGGCCTCGCTCGACGCGCTTCGGAAGATCACCGGCAAGGACCTGGGGACGGAGGTCGGCCCCTGGCGCAAGGATCTGGAGCCGCTCCTGGCCGCCGCCGAGCTGGCCGCCCCCTCCGACGCGCGCTCGCCGGCCGACGAGGCCGCCTCGAAATCGGCCGCCGCGCGCGGCCCGTTCGCCTCCTTGCCCGAGCCGGCCGAGGCCGACGCGGCCGAGCCGGGCGAGCCCCCGGCGAAGGCGGTCGCGACCGCGGGCGGGAAGTCGGCCGGGACCGCCGCGGCCGAGGCGGACGAGGACGAGGCCGCGACGAAGCCGATCAAGACCGCGGCGGCCGGGAAGTCGAAGCGGAGGCCGGCCAAGGCCGAGGCGGGCGAGGACGATGAGGAGGAGGACGCCACCCCGCCGTTCATCAGCTTCTTCCTGCGTCGCGGCAAGGCCCTCTCCGATCGCGAGCGCGAGCGCGCCCGCGCCCGCGCCGCGTCGGAGTGGGCCGACACCGACGCGCGGCTGAAGTCCAACGGCATCACCTCGCCCAATCGCTGAGCCACCCGCCGCGGCTGTTGGGATGGCCTCGCCACGCTCGGGCGCGTCATAATCACGCGACGACGCGAACCGCGCTCGGTCCCCGCGCGTCGGACGAGGACCCCGCCGCGCGTCGGCACCCGAGAGGCGAGATGGACGGTCACACGCTCGAACTGCTAGGCGTCTCCAAGATCAAGGAGCTGGTCGCCGCCCGCGCCGCCTGCTCGCTGGGCAAGGAGGCCGCCCGCGCGCTGGAGCCCTCGCGCGACCCCGCCGAGGTCGCCGCGCGACTGGCCGTGACGACCGAGATGGTCGAGGCCCTGCGCTCCGGCCTTCGCCCTCCGCTGGGGGGGCTTCACGACGTCCGGCCCCTGGTCCGCCGCGCCCGGATCGGCGCGATGCTGGAGGCGGAGGAGCTTTCCCAGGTCGCCGAGACCCTGCGCTCCGTCGCCGCGTTGGGCGACTGGCTGGAGCGCCACGGCGGCAACTTCCCCAGGCTCGGCGGCATGCGCGCCGACGTCGGCGAGTTCGGCTCGGTCCGAACCGCGATCGAGGGCTGCCTCGACGCCCGCTCCAAGGTGCTCGACACCGCCAGCAGGCGGCTCTCCACCATCCGGCGCGAGATGGAGGAAGTCGAGGCCAGGATCCAGGAGAAGCTTCGCTCCATGCTCCGCTCCGCGGAGGTGAAGCGGGCCTTGCGCTACGGCAACTTCACCATGGTCGGCCACCACTACGTCCTCCCCGTGGCCAAGGACCATCGCGGCGAGATCCCCGGCTCCGTCCAACGCACGAGCGCCAGCAACGAGACCGTCTACGTCGAGCCCGCCGCCATCGCCGACAAGTCGGCCCAACTCTCCTTCCTCCGCGGCCGCGAGCAGAAGGAGATCCGCCGGATCCTCCGCTGGCTCGGCGCCCAGGTGGGCCAGGTCGCCGACTCGCTCCTGGGGACGCTGGCCAACCTCGGGGAACTCGACCTGATCCACGCCAAGGCCCGCCACGCGATCGACTACCGGATGCGCGCCGCCGACCTTTCCGCCGACGGCGGCCTGGTCCTCCGCCGCGCCCGTCACCCGCTTCTGGAAGCCATCTTCCGCCGCGACCCGGCGCTGCTGGTCGAGCCCCCCTCCCCCGCGGCCGTCGAAACCGACGAGCCCGTCTCCACCGCGTCGCCGCCGCCCCAGCCGAAGCGCGAGGTCGTCCCCATCGACGCGCATCTGGGCCTTCGGTTCCGAATCCTCGTCATCACCGGGCCCAACACCGGCGGCAAGACGGTGGCGCTCAAGACCGTGGGATTGTTGGCGGTGATGACCCAGATGGGCTTGCACGTCCCCGCCGCCGAGGGCTCGCGGCTGCCGATCCTCGATCAGGTGCTCGCCGACATCGGCGACGAGCAAAGCCTGGAGCAGTCGCTCTCCACCTTCTCGTCGCACGTCCGCCGCGTCTCGGAGATCCTCGGCAAGGCCAACGAGCGCTCGCTGGTGCTTCTGGACGAACTCGGCGCCGGCACCGACCCCGCCGAGGGCGCCGCCCTGGGCCGCGCGATCCTCGACGAGCTGGACTCCGTCGGCTGCCTGGCGATGGTCACCACCCACATCGGCGACCTGAAGACCTACGCGCTATCCAACCCCCGCGCCGAGAACGCCGCGGTCGAGTTCGACGTCGAGACGCTCCAGCCGCGCTACCAGGTCCACATCGGCGACGTCGGCCAGTCCAACGCCCTGAAGATCGCCCGCCGGCTCGACATGCCCGAGCACCTCGTCGCCCGCGCCCAACGCTATCTCGACCAGGCCCAGGGCTCCACGATCCCCGAATGGGAACTCATCGCCAGGATGCGCAAGGAGGCCGAGACGGCTCGCCAGGAGGCGATCGCCGCGGCGGCCGACGCCGAGCGCTCCCGCGACGCCGCCGCCCAACGCCTGCTGGCCCTGGAGATGGAAAGCCGCCGCGAGGTCGATCTGGCCGAGGCCCGCGCCCGACTCCAACCCGGCGACAAGGTCGTCGTCCCGCGGCTGGGCTACGACCGTCCGGGGCGGGTCGTGAAGATCGACCCGCGCAAGAAGACGGCGGCCGTCGCCATCGGCCACGTCACCTGGGACGTGGCCGTCGACGAACTCGTCCCCCAGGAAACCGCCGCCCCCGTCGTCGCCAGGCCCGACCGATCCAGGACGCCCCGGCTGGAAGACTTCCACGACTGACGGCGATCACTTCGGATCGACCCCCGGCAACGGGAAAAGCTCCGACGGGACGTGCTCGCGCTCCATCACGGCCTTGATCTCGGCGACGACCTCGGGATGGTCCGCGGCGACGTCGCGGCTTTCGGTCGGGTCGGCGTCGATGTTGAACAGGCCGATGGCGAGGTTCCCCTTCCTCATGTCCTGGCGGACCCCTTTCCACCGGCCCATGCGGACGGCCTGCTGACCGCCGTAGCCGGGGAACTCCCGGTAGAGGAACTCGTGTTCCTTCCGCTCGGCCGGCTCGCCCAGCAGGACGGGGGCGAAGCTGACGCCGTCGAGCCCCGCGGGGAGCGCGTCCCGGCCGCCGATCAAATCCATGAACGTCGGCGCGACGTCGGGGAAGTAGCCGAGGAAGTCGCTGGTCGAACCCGCCGCCACTCGACCCGGCCAGCGGACGATCAGCGGGACCGCGACGCCGCCCTCGTAGGCCGAGCCCTTCAGCCCGCGCAGACCGCCGGCCGACTTGAAGAAGCCGCTGTCGGCCCCGCCGACGTCGAACGTCGGGCCGTTGTCGGACGCGAAGACCACGATGGTTTCGTCGTCGAGCTTCAACTCCCGAAGCAGGTCCATCACCCGGCCGACGGTTCGATCCATCCGGGTGACCATCGCCGCGTAAGCGGCGTGGGGCTTCGCCTGCGCGAAGTATCCTTTCTTGCCGTCGTAGGGGACTTCCTCGCCGAGCTTGCCGTCGTACTCGGCCAGCGAGTCGTCCGGGACCTGAAGCGCCAGATGGGGGATGGTGAACGGCAGGAAGAGGAAGAACGGCTCGTCGCGGTGGGCGCGGAGCCACTTCAGGGCGTCGGCCTCCATCAGGTCGTGCGAGTAATGTTCACCCGTCGGTCCTCCGGGGTTGCCCGGCAACTCGACCTTCTCGCGGTCGTTCCAGAGATGGTTCGGGTAGTAGTCATGGGCGAGGCGCTGGCAGTTGTAGCCGAAAAAGTGGTCGAAGCCCTGGTTCATCGGGTCGCCCTCGGAGCCGGGGAAGCCCAGGCCCCACTTGCCGATGGCGGCGGTGGCGTAGCCGTTGGCCTGGAACATCTCGCCGAGGGTCACCTCCGAGTCGGGGATCGGGGCCTGGCCCTCCGGCTTGATCTCGCGGTTGTCGCGGACGAAGCCGTGGCCGGAGTGCTTCCCCGTCATCAGCGCGCAACGCGATGGCGCGCAGACCGGCGACCCGGCGTAAAACCGGGTGAACTTCATTCCCTCCGCGGCGAGCTTGTCGATCGACGGCGTGCGGATCTTCTCCTGGCCGTAGGCGCCCACCTCGGCGCGGCCGAGGTCGTCGGCCAAAATGAAGACGACGTTCGGCCCCCGCTCGCCCGCGAGGGCGGGCGCGCTTAGGGCCGGAACGGTGAGCAAGGCGAGGACGGCCGGGATCAGGCGACGTCGCATGGGCTTGGGCTCCAGGGTCCGCCGTTGCGAATTTGGGAAGAATACAAACGATCTTCCCCCCTCGCGGGGAAGACAGACCGCGAAGCGGTCAGATGAGGGGGACGGCAAGCACAAACGCCGTTGACGTTAGCAGTAGGCTCGCCCGGCGGACGCTGGATCCCGACGGCTTTCCGTCTAGCCCCCCCTCATCCGGCCCTTCGGGCCACCTTCCCCCGCGAGGGGGGAAGGCCG
>CALCIB010000253.1 GCA_937907525.1 uncultured Planctomycetales bacterium
CGGAACCGCTCATCGGATATTATAACACCATGGTTCGACGCCGCCCCTGGGACCGCCGGCGCACGGCGGCCGAGGTGAGTCGGGAGGCCGTTCGATGGATGATGATCGGAAAGTCGAAAAGATCGTCCGAGGGGAGGACCAGCGGCTCGACTTCCCGTCGCTGCTCTTCTTTCCCTTCGGCCTCGTTTTGGGCGTGATCTCCGTGATCGTCGTGGGGCCCTTCGCCGTCCTCTTGTTTCTTTCGACGGGGATCTGGAATCGTCGGCGATTCCGCCGGTCCATGCGGAAGCAGGGGCGGCTCGTCGCCTGGAGGGACCTGGAACGGCGACTCATGGATGGCGAAGGGACGGTGATCGAGGAGGTCGGCCTCAAGGGCGCGCAGCGCGTGTGGTGGACGCCGGACGACGTCGCCTCGATGGGGAGGCTCCCCTCCTCGTATGAAGAGGTCGGCGACGTGCTCGAAGGCGCGCCGCACGCGTTCAACGACCGGTGCCTGGCGGAGTATCTCGATCCCGACCGAGGCCGGGCGATGACCACGGCGGTCTCGCTCCGCGCTGTGAGGAGCGGCGCATTGGCCGGGCGTTTCCCCCGGTCTCGATGGGTGAAGGTGGTCCGCCCCCTCTTCCCGCCGTCCGCGGACGATCCCCATCCCGAACGATGATCGGCCGCTTTGGTTCATATAATCGCCCAGAAGCGCGTGACGAGACGGCCGCGGCCGCATCGGGGGCAGACGTCGTCCCCGTCCGGCGGTCGACGTTTCCACGGCCACTCGAAGACGCGGTCGCCGACGACGGGGTAGAACCGCCGGCCGCCGCACGACTTGCAAGGCGGGGCGTCCGCGCCGAGCACGCCGGACTTCGGGACGGCGTCCCTGAGGATGAAGTTGAGGTCGCCGCAACCCAGGCAGACGCCCGCCAGCTCGACGACGACGTCTGACGTACGGACGATCTCGCCCCACGTCCGTCCCGTCTCCCGTTCGACGGAGTCGGGCCTGAACGGCAGCGGGAGATGGAGGCGTCGATCTTCGGGGCCGAGCACGAAGGCCCGCGCCGGCATCGCGTGCAGGCCGAAGTCGCACGCGTCGCACGAGACCGAATAGACACCTGGAGACGGCCGCCTCGTGAACCTTCGGGTCATCCGAGGCTCCTCCCCGAGCGTCCCCAGCCGTCGAAGTCTTCCCATGGCGATCCCACCCGCGGGCTCATCGGGTTTTCGCGCCCGTGATACGAGTCGGCCTGCACGAACTCCCCGCCGCAGCGGTCGCAGGCGTAGAGGGCGATGTTCGGCGGCGGGTTGCGGCGGTACCAGTTGACCATGCGGAGCCGTTCCCCGCAGGCGGGGCAGCGCTTCCGGCATCGCGACAGAATGACCGCGGCTAAGATCGCAGCGCCCACCATCGCCGCAAGGACGACCGCGACCATCGCCAGGCATCGCCAGGACATCGTCCACCCCATCCGTCGGACGTCGCGAGTCGGACGCCGGTTCGCGGCTCGCCTGTTAGTAATCGGCCTTACTGCCGGAGACGCTGGCGTTCGGCAGCGCCTTCCGAAGCTGCTCCAGGCCCCTCTCGCCGACCTTGGCCTGGTGGAGGCTGAGGCTTTCCAATACGGTCAGCGCCTTCAACTGGGGCAAGGCCCTGTCCGAGACCTTGGTCCGGCTGAGATCGAGGCTGACGAGCTTCGGCAGCCTGGCGAGATGGACGAGGCCGGGGCCGGTGATCCCGGCATTGCCGCTGAGGTCCAGGTTCTCCAGGGCGTCCAGGCCCTCGAACGCGGCGAGGGCCGCGTCGGTCAGGCGGTGATCCTCCAATTCGAGATCTTCGATCGACGTCAAGCCCCGGAGGTGCGCGGCGCCGGCGTCGGTCATCGGGAGCTTGGGATGGCCGAAGTCCAACTCCTTCAGCCCGGACAGCGTCCCCAGGACGGCCGCGCCGGCGTCGCCGACCGATGCGTGGTCGAAGCGGAGGACTTGCAGGCTCGTCCTCCCCCGGAGATGCGCGAAGCCCTCGGCGGTGATCGGGTTGCTTTCCATGCTCAGGTAGCGCAGCTTCGTCAGGCCGGCCAGCCCGGCGAAGGCCGCGTCGCCGAACCGATTGCCGCGAATCTCCAGCGTCTCCACCTCCGTCAGCCCCGCCAGGTGGAGGAGCCCGTCGCCCGCCAGGCGGTTGTACGCGACGTCGAGCGCCTTGAGGCGCGGGAAGGCTTTCACGTGGACCATCCACGACGAGTCGCGGAGGTCGTCCTCCTTTTCCTTCGGCGTCGGCGGGTCGCACGAGGCGACGTCGAGGACCTCCAGGTTCGCCAACCTGGAGAGGTGGGCGACCCCCTCGCCCGAGATCGGGTTGTAGCCGATGTTGAGGGACTTGAGCCCCGTCATGCCGCCGATCGCGGCGAGCGTCTCGTCGGTCAGGCCGGTCCGCTCGATGGACAGGCTCTCGATCTGGGTGAGCCGGGCCACGGCCGCGAGTTCCTCGGGCGTCAGGACGTGCTCATCGGCCCGTAATGGCAGGAGCGTCGGATAGGCGGCGAGCCGTCCGAGGCTCCCGGTCGAGATCAGCTCCGCCTTCAGCCAGATCTCGCGGGGGCGTCGGTCGGGATGGACTTCGACCCGCGCGCCGAGTCGGCGGAGCGCGAAGGCGAAGACGTCCTCGCCGGCCATCGTATACTCGCGGATCTTCGGATCTTCCAGGAGCTTCGCCTCGCGGCGGTCGATCTCGGCCCGCCGGGGATCGGCCGCATCGAGGGCCACCCGCTCGAGGCGGAGCCGGATCAGCTCGGCGGTCGCGTCGCCGAACCCGTCGAGCCAGTCGGCGTAGGCCCGCGCGACGGCGGGGTCGTCCGGCGCGTGGACGACGTCCAGCAGGTGCTTGCGTTCTTCCTTCGCGGATCGGGCGGGCTGCTTCGGCATGGAGGCGATTCCCTTCAGGGGTTCTGCGACTTCTTGGGACGACGAGGAGACTGGTTGATTATCAAGAATTAATATTATAATAATTAGTAATATTGTAAATAAATTCGTGTAACGGGCTCGTCCGGCCTCTCGGGGGCGGCCCGCCGCCGATCGGCGCGGTCATGACGGTGCTTTCGCCTCGAGGGTTCATGCGGAGTCGGGCGGATTCGGGTGGAAGGTCGGATGGGGCGACCTGTCGAGGATCTTGCGGGCGTCCTGGAGCAACGACTCCAGGAAGAACTCGGGGAACGACGACGCCGTCCGCTCCAGGTAGTGCCGGCCGCGAGGCCGTTCGAGGATCGCGAACTCGCCCGCCTCCTCGTCCGTCGGCTCGTCGGGATCCCAGCCGAACTGGTTGCCGGCGAAGTCCGAGCAGAAGAAGATCATGCGGGTCA
>CALCIB010000254.1 GCA_937907525.1 uncultured Planctomycetales bacterium
AACGCCATCGACGTCCAGGGCTTCCTGGACGGGCTTCCGCGAATTCCAACGGTCGTCCCGCGCGCCTTCCCCCTCTTCTGACCGCTTCGCGGTCTGTCTTCCCCCGCGAGGGGGGAAGACCGTGAGGGTCGTCCTTGACCGTTTATGGGACGGACCCTGAACCGTCGCGAAAGAGAAAGGCCGCCGTCCCGGCGTCGGGGCGTCGGCCTTTGATTGATGATGACGGCGTCCGGAGTCGGGTTCGAGACCCGGTCAGTTCGCCTCGACGAGCGGCGGCGCGACGGCGAGGCGATTCACGAGGTTGGTGGCGTCCTCGGCGCGCCTCGGATCGGAATACTTGGCGAGCGGGGCGGAGGCGGATTCGTCGGAATAGACGCCGACGACCGTGAACAGGCCGTGGGAGAACCGCGTCTCGGCGCGAAGGAACAACCCCGAGCGGATCAGGGAGATCAGGTTGTGTTGCCAGAGCTGGGTGTCGGCCAGTTTCGCGGTCATGTCGAGCCTCCGTTTCCATGTCTTGCGATTCATCGACTTTTACGGCGACGCGGCCGTCGCCGTCGACCCCGAATTCGTGCGTCGCGGCCTCGGCTTCCTAGGGAAGAGGCTTTCGAGGGCCCGCGAGTTCGCGACGCGGCGATCGACGGCTTCGGGTTTCCATCTCCTCTTCGAGAACCCTCTATCCTTCAAACGTCGCGAGGGTGGGGGAGTGTTCGCGACATTCGCCGCGATCGGAGGTCCACGCCCCCTAACACCTAAATGTAACCCCTCTCCCCCACGATCCAAGCCGAGCGGCCCATGATTTCACAAGATTCCGCGGGCCTCGGAATTCGCCTACAGCAAAAGTCGAACCAAGTCGCCGTCGAAGTGTGGGCCCTCGGGCCTCCCACTTCCTCCCGATCGTTCATTCCGGGTCACGTCTCTCGTCGCGAATCCGATGCAAGGAATATCGATTCCGGGGGTTGCGTGTGACGCCGCGGTCCCCGGATCGCCGCGGGGATTCGGAGACGGGGGACGACGAGGGATCGGGCGTTGACGCCGCGGGTCCGGAGTCCGCCGTTTGTAAATCCCGCAAGATCGCGACGATCCGGTCTCGCGATTCGGGGCCCCATCGGGTAAAGACGCGGCATGCGCGTGGACGAGGCCGGCTGGGGGGGGCGAAGGGACTCATGAACTTCACGATCGCCCTGACGGCGCTGATCGCGGCGACGACCGCGCTCCGGCTTCTGGCCGCCGCGACGCTGGGGCTGGGCAACGACGAGGCGTACCACTTCCTTTACGCGGTCCACCCGGCCGCCAGCTACTTCGACCACCCGCCGATGATCGCCTGGGTGGAGCGTCTGGGGCTGGCCCTCGCGGGACCCTTTTCCGCGTTGGGGTTGCGTCTGGGGTTCGTCGCCCTTGCCGCCGGGTCGACCTGGCTCGTGGCCCGGATCGCCCGCCGCTGGCGCGGCGACTCCGCCGGGCTGTTCGCGGCCCTCGCCCTGAACCTCTCGGGCTACTACGGCCTGGCGGTCGGCGCGTTCGCCCTGCCCGACGGCCCCCTGCTCTTCTTCTGGCTCCTGACCCTGGACCGGATCGACCTGGCCCTCCAGCGGCCTGAACGCCTTCGGAACTGGCTGGCGGTCGGCCTGGCCTGGGGATTGGCGATGTGCTGCAAGTATCACGCGGTCTTCCTGCCGGCGGGGGTCGTCCTTTATCTGCTGGTTCGGCCGGAGCGGCGCCGGCTGCTGGTTTCGCCGGGGCCGTGGCTGGCGGTCGCGCTGGGGCTTTCGGTCTTCAGCCCGGTGCTGGTCTGGAACGCCGAGAACGGCTGGGCGTCGTTCGTCTTCCAGGGGAAACGGGCGCGGGTGGGGCTGACTCCGAGACCCGACCTGCTGCTGGCGGCGATCGCCGCTCAGGCGGCCTATCTGTTCCCCTGGATATGGTTGCCGCTGATGATCGTCGGCGGGCGGCTGGCTCGGCGTTGGCGCGCGATCGACGAGCACGCCCGGTTCGCCCTTTGCCTGAGCGTCCCTCCCCTGGCGCTGTTCACGGCGGTCGCCTGTTTTCGTCCGGTGCTGCCGCACTGGGGGTTGGTGGGCGTCATCCCCCTCTTCCCCGAACTGGGCCGCGTCCTGGCCGATCGGGCGCGGCTCGACCCGGCTCGGACGCGGCGGCGGGTCGCGTTCGCCTCGGCCTTTTCAGTCGCCCTGTTGGCGGTGACGATCGCCGAGTACCGCTGGGGATGGCTTCAGCGCGGTTCGGACGGCAAGGGCTTCGGCGTCTTGACCGCCCGGATCGATCCGACGGCCGAGGCTTACGGCTGGGACCAGGTGGCCCGGCGGCTCGACCGCCTGGGGGTGCTCGACGACCCGCGGACGTTCCTGTTCACCGACAACTGGTTTCAAAGCGCCCACCTCGCCCACGCGACCCGGCTGCGACGGCCGGTAACCTGCTACAACCTCGACGACGCCCGCGGCTTCGCCTTCTGGAGCGAGCCGGACGACTGGCTCGGCCGTGACGGCGTGCTGGTCGTCGTCAACGACGCCAACGTCCCCTTCAGCTTCCACGAGCGCTGGTTCCGGGGGTTCGAGGCGCTGGACGACTTCGAAGTCGAGCGCGCCGGCAAGCCGATCCGGCGGGTCCGGATCTACCGGATGAACGATCAGGTCGTCGCCTTTCCGTTCCGGTACCCGCCCGAGGACCAGGCGCCGCGGGAGCGGCTGCGCGAGGAGTTGCGGGGGCTGGCCCGCGTCAAGTCGCCGCCGCCGGCGGTCGGGGCGCGGCGCGGGGTGGTCAGGCGGTGAGGCGGTCGGCGTGACACGAAGGGGGGCGATGGCGTATCCTCGACGTTTCGCGGCGATCCCGGCGCGCCGGGCCGTCCGGTGGTCCGCGGCGGCGACGGCGGCCCCACCCCCCCGGAGGCGGACCCTTGAAGTGGCATGCGACGACGATCCTCTCGGTTCGCAAGGGAGGGACGGTCGCCATCGGCGGCGACGGCCAGGTGACGTTGGGCAACCAGGTCGTCAAGGCCGACGCGGTCAAGATCCGCAAGCTGCTGGACGGCAAGGTCGTCGTCGGCTTCGCCGGCTCCGCGGCCGACGGCTTCGCGCTTCTGGAGCGGTTCGAGACCAAGCTGAAGGACTTCCCCGAGAACGTCCCGCGGGCCGCCATCGAGCTGGCCAAGCTCTGGAGGACCGACCGCGCCCTGCGACGGCTGGAGGCGGTGCTCCTGATCGTCGACTCCCGTCACAGCCTGATGCTCTCCGGCTCCGGCGACGTCATCCAGCCCTCCGACGGGCTCCTCGCCACCGGCTCCGGCGGCGGCTTCGCCCTGGCCGCGGCGCGGGCCTTGATCGCGCATTCGAGCCTCTCGGCCGCGGAGATCGTCCGCGAATCGCTGGCGATCGCGGGCGGCATCGACATCTATACGAATACGAACGTCATCGTGGAGGAACTCCCGTGCCCGAGCTCGAGCTGACGCCGCGGCGGATCGTCGCCGAGTTGGACCGCGACATCGTCGGCCAGGCCGACGCCAAGCGCGCCGTGGCGATCGCCCTGCGCAACCGCTGGCGGCGGCGGCGGCTCCCGGACGACCTGCGGGCCCAGGTGACGCCCAAGAACATCCTCCTGATCGGCCCCACCGGCGTCGGCAAGACCGAGATCGCCCGTCGGCTGGCGACCATGGTCGGCGCTCCGTTCGTCAAGACCGAGGCCACCAAGTACACCGAGGTCGGCTACTACGGCCGCGACGTCGAAAGCCTGATCCGAGACCTGGTCGAGGCCGCCGTCCTGTTGGTCCGCGAGACCGAGCGGAAGCGGGTCCAGGAACAGGCCGAGGCCCGCGTCGAGGACCGGCTCCTGGACCTGCTGTTGCCGCCGGCCCCTCCCTCCCCTTCCCATTCGCCCTGGGAGTCGGCGTCGCCCCCCCTCCCCGGCGCGACCGAGGACGCCGCCGAGCGTCGGGCGCGGTCGCGCGAGAAGCTCCGCGCCCAGTTGGCAGGCGGCGAGCTTGAGGACCGCGAGGTCGAGATCTCCATCCCCGGCCGCGTCGCCGCCCCGGTCTCGATCCTCGGCGCCGGCAACCTGGAGCAGATGGAGATGGACCTTCAGGGCATGTTCGAGAAGATCATGCCCAAGCCCTCCCAGCCGCGGCGGACCACCGTCGCCGAGGCCCGGCCGATCCTGCTTCAACAGGAGGTCGACGCCCTGCTCGACCCCGAGAAGGTCAACCACGCGGCCGTCGAGTTGGCCCAGGAGTCGGGCATCGTCTTCATCGACGAGATCGACAAGGTCGCCGGCGACGACGGCGGCGGCGGCTCGCGCGGGCCCGACGTCTCCCGCCAGGGGGTCCAGCGCGACTTGCTGCCGATCGTCGAGGGGACGACGGTCAACACCAAGTACGGCCCGGTGAACACCGACCACGTCCTGTTCTTCGCCGCCGGCGCCTTCCACCGCTCCAAGCCCTCCGACCTGATGCCGGAGCTGCAAGGCCGCTTTCCGATCCGGGTCGAGATGCACGACCTGACCCGCGACGACTTCGCCCGCATCCTCCGCGAGCCCCGCGCCTCGCTCTTGCGGCAGTACGAGGCCCTTCTGGCCACCGAGGGCCTCCAGGTGGAGTTCGCCGACGACGCCGTGGAGGCGATGGCCGATCTGGCGTTCCAGGTCAACCGCTCCACCCAGAACATCGGCGCCCGCCGCCTCCACACCATCCTGGAGCGCGTCCTGGACGAGATCAGCTTCGACGCCTCCGAGAAACCGGGGGAGCGGGTGGTCGTCGACGCCGACCTCGTCCGCCGCCGCCTGGAGGACGTCGCCAAGGACGAGGACCTCAGCCGCTACATCCTGTAAGCCGCGAGTCTCGCTTCGTTTGGCGTCATTCGTCACGGCCGCGGCCGAGCCAAGATTTTGACGGGCTCGGAGGCCGACGACGCGCGTCCTTCTTCCACAAGGGGAGAAGGAATGTTTCTGACCGTCACGGATTTTGGGGGCCTGAACGAATCTTCCCCCCTTGCGGGGGAAGACAGACCGCGAAGCGGTCAGATGAGGGGGAGGACGCGCGAGGCGACCGTCGCGATTCGCGAAAACCCGTCCGGGAGGCCCTGGACGTCGATGGCGTTTTGTCTCGCCCCCCCTCATCCGGCCCTTCGGGCCACCTTCCCCCGCGAGGGGGGAAGGCCGTTATGTCCACCACCCCCAAAATCCGTGACGGTCAGGAATGTTTTCCCCTCACGCTTCCTTGGCGGGGCGGACGCGGTAGAGGCGGAACCAGGGATCGGCCTCGCGGGCGCCGTAGAGGGGTTCGAAGATCTCGGGGTGGGCGTCGGCCCAGACGCGCTCGATGGGGAAGTTCTCGGCGTCGGCGACGTTGTGCGGGCCCTCGCCGGGGTTGGCGCGGGTGACGACCAGAAGCTGAATCCCCTCGGCGCGGAGGTTCGAGAGCCAGGCGGCGTAGTCGGGGGCCTCGCGGTCCCAGCCGGGCCGGGAGTTGGGCCACTCGCCACGGCCCTCGGCGACCGCCCGACGATGAAAGTCGTGCATCAGCCAGTCGGGAGGGCCCTCGACGTTGACGTAACGGACGTCGTTCCGCAGACCGGAACCCATCAGATAATAAGGGATGTTCGTCCCCGCGTAGGCGACGCGCGAGCCCGTCGGCCCCGACCGCGCGTCCAACTCCATCCAGCCGCGATAAAAGTCCGGGAAGGCCGGAAAGAACAGCAGCCGGGGATCGCCCGCGGCCGGGGCCGTCCTCCACGCCCCCAGCCCGGTCAGGACGAGCGCCGCGGCCAGGACGCCCCCCCACGTCGCCAGCCCGCGACGGCCGGATCGCCACCGCGCCCACGCCCACGTCCCGAGCGCCGCGGCCACGCCCGCCAGGGCCAATTGCAGCGTCGCCGTGACGCTCCCCAAGGCCGCGCCCAGGCCGACGATCGACGGCACGGCGTTGGGGACGCGAGGGTCCAGGTCCCACGGCACCTCGGCGTCGGTCGGGCCGAACGGCCAGGTTTGCGGCGTCGCGACGTGAAGCGCCAGGACGACCGCGGCCAGGACCGTCAGCCAACGGCCGCGGTCGAGCAGTCGGGCCAGCGGGACCACGGCCAGCCCCACCCCCTGAAGCATGAACCTCTGTTGCGACCTGTATGGGATGAACAGCCAGTAAAGCGCGACGTTCAGGACCGCCCCGGCCGCGAACGCCCAGACCCAGCCGTCGCCGGGACGTCGCGCCCGGCCGACCGCCCACGCCCCCAGCAAGGCCGCCAGCCAAAGCGGGGCCGTCCGGGCGTCCACGACTCCCGCCAGGATGTCCCCGAGCGCCCGCCACTGATCGACGGGCAAGTAATAGATGCTCCGATTCATGGAGTCGGGCCCGTACCAGCCCGACAGCAACGTCGTCCCGCCGATCTTCACCGTCAACGGGTAAAGCGGGTTGCCGGTCAGGACCGCGTTGCGGACGTACCAGAACGCCGAGGTCGTCGCGACCCCCGCGGCGACGACCGCCCCGTCGACGAGCGTCGCCCGAACCCCTCGCGAACGTCGATGCGTCGCGAGCCAACCGGCCAGGACCAGCGGCGGGACGAACAGGTTCCCCACCGACTTCGTCCCCAGCGCCAGGCCCGCCGCCAAGCCCGCCAGCGACAGGGCCCAACGGCCGTCGCGGTCGAGTCCGCGCCGCAGGAGGAAGTAGGCGGAGGTCAGATAGCCGGCGGTGAAGATCGTGTCGACGTTGGGCTCGAAGCTGAACAGGACCAGGGGGCCGCCGGTGGCGAACAGCGACGTCGCCACCAGCGCGGCCGTCCGCCCGGCGCCCAGTTCGCGGGAACACCCGTAGGCCGCCAAACTCGCCATCAGAAGGAACGGCGCCTGGCCGATTCTCGCCGGCCGGTCGCCCCCCCAGAGGGTCGTCAGCCAGGCGAACCAGACGTCGCCGTTGGCCGGGAAGTACGTCGCGGCGCTCTCGCCGAACGGCGAGGCGACCATCGCCAGACTCCCCGCCCTCCACCACCGAACCGCGAAGTAGAGGTGATAGATGGGGCCGTCGCTGACCACCTTCACCGGCAAGAGCAACGACGGCAAGCCCAGGACGATCGCCGTCCAAACGACCAGCGCGACGGCGATCCACCCCTCCCGCCGCGTCGGCTCGACCGGGCTCGGTGGCTCGGGGTCCCGGCCACGGCCTCTGAACCTCCAGACGCCCCCCGCCAGGGCGGCGAGGACCGACCACCCCAGCAGCCAGCCTACGCGCATCAGCCCGAGCGAGCCGAGCAGTTGCATTCCCACGGTGAGCCAGGCCCACCCGAGCACCGCGGCCGCCAGCGCGCGAGGGAGCCCCCGCGGCTGCTTCAAGACGTACCGGGCGTGCCAATGGCCGCCGAGGAAGACCAGGGCGACGGCGACGAACAAGGGCCAGACGTTCATGTTCCGCGACGCTCGCCTCGATCGGGATCGTGGGTGTGGGTCGAGTCCACTTTACATGCTTTCAACCCGACTGCTATGATCCCTTTCTAGGAGAGGGTCGCCGCGGGCTCGCGAGGAGGAGGCGGAAATGCTGGGGCAGACGCTGTCGGCCGGGGAATACCTGGCGCGGGTCCGCGACGAAATCGCGGCGTTGGACGTCGCCGCGATCGAGGGCATAAGCGACGTCATCGAGCAAGCTTACGACGCCGGCCGGTTCGTCTTCATCATCGGCAACGGCGGTTCGGGGGCCAACGCCTCGCATCTCTGCGAGGACCTCGCCAAATGCACCCTGATCGACTTCGAGCATCAGAAGCGGCTGCGGGTGCTGAGCCTCACCGACAACACCGCCGGAATCATGGCCTGGGCCAACGACGAGGGCTACGAGCGGATCTTCGTCGAGCAACTCAAGAGCCTGGCCTCCCCCGGCGACGTCCTGATCGCGATCTCGGGCTCCGGCAACAGCCCCAACGTGGTCCGCGCCGTGGAGTGGGCCGACTCCCGCGGCCTGGAGACCATTGGCTTCACCGGCTTCTCCGGCGGCAAGCTCAAGGCGATGGCGAAGCACGACCTCCACGTCGGCATCAACGACATGGGGATCGTGGAATCGATCCACCAGGTCGTCTTCCACTGGCTGATCGACGATCTGAATCGCCGGTTCGCCTCCAAGTACCGCCCCTCCCGCGAGAGCGCGACGGCCTACGTCTAACCCTCGACCCCCGAGTCCCATGCCGCGTCATCCCTGGCTGCTCGGCGTCGAGATCGGCGGCACCAAGCTCCAACTCGGCCTGAGCCGCCGTCCCGGCGAGTTCGAGGGCCTGATCCGCCGGGCGATCGAGCCCGCCCGCGGCGCCCGGGGAATCCTCGACCAGATCCGGGAGTGCCTGGAGGCGCTTCGGGAGGAACACGGCGTGGGGTTCGGCGACGTCCGCGCGGTCGGCGTCGGCTTCGGCGGGCCGGTCGACGCCGATTCGGGACGGACGGAGACGTCGTTCCAGGTCGAGGGCTGGACCGACTTCCCCCTGGCCGACTGGTGCCGGGAGACGCTGGGCGCGGCGGTCGTCTCGGTCCACAACGACGCCGACGTCGCCGGGCTGGCCGAGTCGCGGCTGGGCGCGGGGCGGGGACGCTCGCCGCTTTTGTACCTGACCATCGGCAGCGGCATCGGCGGGGCCCTGATCCTCGACGGTCGGATCCATCGCGGCGCGGGTCGGGGCGCGGTGGAGATCGGTCATCTCCGGGTGCCGTTTCCGAGCCTTTCGGGTTCGGGCGTCGAGTTCCCGGAGTTGGAGAAGGTGGCGTCGGGCTGGGGGATCGGGGCCGTCGCCCGCGCGCTTGCGGAGGCGCTCGACGCCGACGGTCGACGCTGGCCGCTTAGGGACGCCGGCGGCGGCGACGCCGCTGGGATCACGGCCGTGGACGTCGCCGAGGCGGCCCGTCGGGGCGATCCGAACGCCTTGCTGGTGCTGGATTGGGCGCGCGACGCCCTGGCTTACGCGCTGAGCCAGGCGGTCGCCCTGATCGCCCCGGCGCGGATCATCCTGGGGGGCGGCGTCTCGCTGATGGGGGAGGAGCTTTGGTTCGCCCCGATCCGGGAGCGGATCGACGCCCAGGTCTTCGCTCCGTTCCGGGGATCCTTCGACATCGTTCCCGCGGCGTTGGGCGAGGAGGTCGTCGTCCACGGGGCGCTGGAGTTGGCGCGCGACGCCCTTGCGGAGTCAGGATGAGCGGCGGTCAGTGACGGCAGGCGGCGGCGAGGTGGTCGAGCAACCGTTTGACGTGGGAGTGGTCGGCCGGCTTGACGACGTGGTGGTCGAAGCCCGCCCGCTGGGAGCGGTCCTGGTGTTCCGCGTCGGCGTAGCCGGTCAGGGCGACGAGCAGCGCCTTGTCGAGCGGGGGGAGGCGTCGCATCTGCTCGGCGACGCTGTAGCCGGTCATGTCGGGCAGGCCGATGTCGAGGAAGACGGCGTCGGGCTTGAACTCGCGGGCGGACGCCAGGCCCTCCGCGCCGTCGTGGGCGGTGCGGACCTCGTGGCCGTCGATCCGGCAGAGCATGGCGAAGGATGCGGCCGAATCGTCGTTGTCATCGACGATCAACACCCTCAAGCCGGTCGCCGCGGAAAGACCGCCAGCAGCGTGGTTCACGATGGATCTCCGATGCTCGTCCCCAGCGATGGATCGCCGGGGCCGCCGAACGGCGAGGGCGAACCGGTCGGCCGCCGATTTGGGCCTTCTCGCCGACGCGTACCTCCAGGGTTTCCTTCGGTGACCATCTTATCAGCCGCTCTCGGCCGAGGCAATCGCCGCGCGACCGACGACGTTAAAAGTCCGGTCGGTCGCGCGGTCGCGGGGATCGGCGGCGTCACGGCGAGGCGCCGGCCTCGGGAGCGGGGGCGTCCGCGTCCTCCATCGGCGTCGGAAGCGGTTCCGGCGGGCCGTCCGCCGCCGGCTCGGCCGACGGCACGGGAATGCGATCGGTGGGGGGCGTCTGGTCCGCGTCGTCCGGCGAGGGGGGCGGCGGGACCGCGTCCGGTTTCGTCCCGAGCGGATCGACGAACGGCTCGGCCGCCTGGCTCATGGGAGGCTTCGGGACCGCCGGGTTGGCCGGCTCGCCGATCGGCGCCGGGGTGACGTCCTCCGCGGGGGTCCAGTGGGTCCGGATCCGCTCCCAGAACGGCCGCTGCGGCCTGGGGACGGGGATCGGGAAGATGTAGGCGCCGCCGCCGAGGGCCTGGTACGTCCGGACGACCGCGCCCAGCTCCTGCTGCTTGGTCTCCATGATGACCAGCCGCGCGTCCCTGAGGTCGCGCTGGGCGAAGAGGACGTCCACGTAGTCGGCCCTGGCGAACTGGAACAGCCCCATGGCGACCCGGACCGCCTCCTCCAACGCCGCCAGCTCCTGCCGCTTGATGGTGATGCTCTGGCGGTAGTAGTCCACCTTGGACATGTTGTTGACCAGCTCGACGAAGGCTTCCAGGACGACGCGCTGATAGGTGTACACGGCCTGCAACTGGCGGGCGTTGGCGCTTAGGTACTCGGCCTTGATCGCCTTGCGGTTGACCACGGGGACCATCAGGCTGCCGGCGGCGCCGGCGATCAGGCCCTCGGGGGTGATGAACAGGAACCTGGGGTCGAAGCCGCTCCAGCCGACGTTCCCGGTGATCAGGCCCTGGGGGTAGAACTGCTTGCGGGCGGCCTTCACGTCGAGCCCGGCCGCCAAAAGCGCGCGCTCGGCCTGGCGGATGTCGGGCCGGTTGCGGAGCATCTCCGCGGGGACGCCCAGGTCCAGCCGGTGCGGGTTCAGGTCGATGAAGTCCCCGGCCATCCGTTCGACGCGCTGGGGGTTGCGCCCCAGGAGGAAGTTGATGCGGTTCTCGGTCTCCACGATGTCCTGGCTGAGGATCTGCTTTTCGCTTTGGGTCTTGCGGACCTCGGCGAGGAACCGCTGGACGGGAAGCTCGGTGCCGCGGGCGCCTTCCTTGATGGTCCTGGCCTGCTCCAGGCTCAGCTCCATGATCGCGATCGTCTCGTTCAGGATGGTGATCCGCTGGTCCAGCCCCATCAGGTTGTAGTATTCGGTGGCGACGTTGCCGATGAGCTGGGTGACGAAGTAGTTCCTCGCCTCGGCGGCGGCGTAGTAGCGGAGGACCGCGGCGTTCTTGGCGTTGTGCATGCCCCACCAGAGGTCGGGCTTCAGCAGCATCTCGGCGGGGGCCAGGAAGTAGTTGGGGTACGGGTCCGGCAGGAACATGCCCGGCGCGAAGGGGTTGTTGCGGATGCCGACGCCGTTGATGGTGAACAGGCTGGTCTTCTCGATCGCGGAGCCGATGCTGGGGTTGATGAACGGCAAGTAGGCCCCCCGCCGCGACATGATCTCGTTGCTGGCGATCTGGATGTCCTCGGAGATCACCCGCAGTTCCTGGTTGCCCTGGATCGAGGTTCGGATCAGGCCGACGAGGGTCGGGTCGTCGTAGAACTCCTCGACGCGGAGCCTGGCGGAGTTCTCCGGGCTGTCGGCCGCCTCGAAGACCGGCGGCAGGTTCGACTCGGGGTCTTGCTTCTTGAGGTCGTAGGTGGGAGGGACGCCCGGCCCCGGCTTGGGGTTGCGGGCCGCCGGGATCATGCACGAGGGGGCGACCAGCAGCAAGCCGCACGCCAGGGCGAGCGTCGTCGCCCGCCTCGCCGGCTTCGCTTTCGTCGCGGCGTCCGGCCGGTTGATTCGATTCATCCTTGAACTCTCCATCGCTTCGACGCTTTCGTCCGTCACGCGCGACGGTTCTCGAAAACGACCGCGAGTCTTCGGGCGTCCCCGCGCTCCGGCGGGGTTTAAGACCGTGTCGCCGTCATGGCGGTCGGCGGCGCCCGCGACGGGCTTTCCCTCGTGGAAGCCCGACGGGACCCGGGGGTTTCGACGTGGGAGCCGGGCCCGCGGAGATGAACGCGAGGCCCGATCCCTGGGCGAGAATCGCCCGCTGGATGATCCAAAAGAATCCTCGTCGGGAGTTTGGCGTTTGGTCGCGTGGCCGTCAACCTTGATCGTGGCGAAAGACGCTTTGGCGTCCCGCCTCAGGCGTCCTCGTCGTCGAACTCGTCCGCGTCCCAGTCCTCCTCGTCGGCGTGGGGGTCGCGGGACGTTTTCGACCCGCCGCGTTCCAGCGACTCGCTGAGCGGCTCGTGGGTCTCGTCCTGCAGGAGCTTCTTGCCGTCGGCCATTCGGCCGAACATGTAATAGAGTCCGGGGATCACCAACACGCCGATGGTGGTTCCCAACAGCATGCCGCCGACCGCCGTGGAGCCGATCGTCCGGTTGCCGATCGCGCCCGGGCCGTGGGCGCGGACCAGCGGGATGAGGCCGGCGATGAACGCGAACGACGTCATGAGGATCGGCCTGAACCGCAGTCGGCCGGCCTCGACGGCCGCCTCGGCGATTCCCAGCCCCTCCTCGTGCCTTTGCACGGCGAACTCGACGATCAGAATCGCGTTCTTGCCCAAGAGCCCGACCAGCATGACCAGGCCGATCTGGGCGTAGACGTCGTTGGAAAGCCCCATCGCCCGCAGATACAGGAAGGAGCCGAAGATCCCCACCGGCAACGACAGGATCACCGCCAGCGGGAGGATGAAGCTCTCGTACTGGCCGACCAGCACCAGGTACACGAAGACCACGACGATCAGGAAGATGAAGATCGCCAGGTTCCCCTTCTGGGCCTCGTCGTAGGAGAGGGCCTCCCAGCCGATGCCGAAGCCCGGCGGCAGGGTCTCGGCGGCGACCTCCTCGATCGCCTGGATCGCCTGGCCGCTGCTGAAGCCCGGCGCGGGCGCCCCCTGGATGGCGGCGGAGGTGTAGAGGTTGTAACGGTTGATCTCGTTGAGCCCCTGCTTCTCGTGAAGCGTCATGAACGAGGAGTACGGGACCATGTCCCCCTTGTCGTTCTTGACGAACATCCGCTCGAAGTCCTCCGGGTAGCGCCGGAACTTGGGCAGGGCCTGGACGAAGACCTTGTAGAACTGGCCGAAGCGGACGAACCCCTGCTCCCAGGTGCTGCCGATGACGATCGACAGGTTGTTCATCGCCGCGCCGATGGAGACCCCCTTCTGCATCGCCACGTCGTTGTCGATGACGATCTCGTACTGGGGGTAGTTGGCGGCGAAGAACGTGAACAACCCCCGCACCTCCTTGCGCTTGGACAACTTGTCCATGAAGTCCTTGGTGACCTCGCCGAGGCGCTCGTAGTTCATCGAGTTGGTCTTGTCCAGCACGCGGGTCGAGAAGCCGCCGGCGGCGCCGAAGCCGGGGACGGCCGGCGGCTCGAAGAACTCCAGCTTGACGTTGGACATCTTCCGGCACTCGTGCTCCAGCCGGGAGATGATCTCCTTGGACGTCAGCTTGCGCTCGGACCAGGGCACGAGGTTGATCAGGCAGGTGCCGGCGTTGGAGCCGCGGCCCTCGGTCAAGACCTCGTAGCCGGCCAGCGAGGAGACCGAGCCGACCCCCGGAATCTTGGCGGCGATCAACCGCAGCTCGTTCGACTTGCTGTTGGTGTATTCGAGGGTGGAGCCCGGCGGGGTCTGAAGCACCGCGTAGATCATCCCCTGGTCCTCCAGGGGGATGAAGCCGGCCGGCAGGTGGTTGTTCACGACGTAGATGCCGAAGGCGAAGGCCGCGATCGTCGCCACGGTCACCGGCCGCCGCTTGACCACCGGCCGCAGGAACGCCGCGTAGCCGCCGGTCACCTTCCCGACGCCGCGGTCGAAGAGCCGCAGGAAGATCGCCAGGGGCGTCCGGCTCTTATGCCCCGTGTGGGGCTTGAGGATCATCGCGCAGAGCACGGGCGTGAGCGTCAACGCCACCAGGCCGGAGAGGACGATCGACGTGGCCATCGTGATGCCGAACTGGCGGTAGAACGTCCCCACCGGCCCGGTCATGAACGTCACCGGGACGAACACCGCGGTCATCACCAGCGTGATGGCGATGATCGCGCCGCTGATCTCCGACATCACCTCCTGGGTCGCCCGGTACGGCGAGAGGTGCTTGTCGTGCATCTTGGCGTGGACCGCCTCCACCACCACGATCGCGTCGTCGACCACCACGCCGATCGCCAGCACCAGCGCGAACAGCGTGATCATGTTGATCGACAGCCCGAACGCCTGGAGCACGAAGAACGTCCCGATCAACGACACCGGCACCGCCAGGGTGGGGATCAAGGTCGACCGGAAGTCGCCCAAAAACAGGAAGACCACCAGCGAGACCAGCACGAACGCCTCGAAGAGCGTGTGGAGGACCTGCTCGATCGACGCCTCCAGGAAGTTGGAGACGTCGTAGCTGACCTTGTACTCGACCCCGTGCGGGAACGAGATCTCCTTCATCTCCTTGAGCTTCTCCTTGACCTCGTCGATGACCACCGCCGCGTTGGTCCCGGGAAGCTGTTTCAGCACGATGGCCGCGGAGGGGTGGCCGTCGATGTCGGAGTAGATGTCGTAATACGCGGCGCTCAGGTCGACCCGCCCGATGTCCTTCAGCCGCAGGTTCTCGCCGTCGGGGTTCGCCCTCAGGATGATGTTCTGATATTGCTCCGGCCGGTTGTAGCGGCCCACCCAGGTCAACACGTACTCCTTGGTCTGCGAGGTGATGCCCGTGGATTGGCCCAGACGGCCGGGCGAGCCGATCATGCTCTGCTCGCCCAGGGTCCGCACCACGTCCTCGGCCGACACCCGGTAGGCCCGCATCCGGTCCAGGTCCAGCCAGACCCGCATCGCGTACTGGCGGTTGCCCAGGATCGTCGCCGTGCCGACCCCCCGCACCCGCTTAATCTCCGGCACCAGGTTGGCGAAGGCGTAGTTGTAGAGGAAGTTCTGGTCCAGGCCATCCTCGGTCCCGTAAATGTTGACGTACATGAGCATGCTGGACATGTTCTGCATGACGATGATCCCCTCCCGCTCCACCAGCGGGGGGAGCCGGTTCTTCACCGTCTGGACCCGGTTCTGGACGTTGAGCACCGCCACGTTCGGGTCCGTCCCCGGCTCGAAGATGATGGTGATCGTCGCCTCGCCGGCGCTGGTGGCGGCGGAGGCCATGTAGCGCATGTTGGCCACGCCGTTGATCGCCTGCTCCAGGATGATCAGCACCGAGTCCACCAGGACGTTGGCGCTCGCGCCGGGGTAGGAGATCGTCACCACCACGCTGGGGGGCGCCACCGAGGGGAACTGGGAAATGGGGAGCGTCTTGATCGACAGCCCGCCCAGGAAGACGATGATGATCGAGATCACGATCGCCAACGCCGGTCGATGGAGGATCTTCGCGAACATGGGTCTGGGAGGCTCCGGGGACTCAAGGCGCCGGCGGGCCGGCGGAACTCCATCGCGCGGGCGCGGGGCGGGTCACTCCGCCCGGTTCTTAAGACGGCTCATCACCACCTCGGGGGAGTCGAACTCGAAGGCGACCTTCTCGCCGTCGCGGACCTGGGAACTCCCCTCCAGAATGATCTTGTCGCCGGGCTTCACCCCCGTGTTGACGACGAAGACGTCCTCCAGCTCGTTCTTGATCGTGAACTCGCGCTGCCGCGCCTTGCCTTGCTCGTCGATGATGAAAACGTAGTGATTGGCCAGCACGTCGAAGGCGGCCCGCTGCGGGATCACGACGGCGTCCTTGGAGACGGTGCTGAGGATCACCTTGCCGGTCTGGCCGTGGCGGAGCAGGCGGTCGGGGTTGGGGAAGTCGGCCCGGAAGGCGATGTTGCCGGTCTCGTTGTTGAAGTTCGATTCGATCGCGCCGATCTTGCCGAGGTGCGGGAACTTGGTCCCGCCGGCGAGTTCCAGCTCGATCTTGGGGGGCTCGCCGCCCTGGCTCTGGGCGGCCATGTATTCGAGGTACTGGGCCTCCGGCACGTTGAAGTAGACCCACATCACGCTGTTGTCCGACAGGGTCGTCAGCACGTCCCCTTCCTTGATGAGGCTCCCCAACTGCTGGCGCTGGCGGTCGACGATGCCGTCGAACGGGGCCTTGACGTAGGTGAAGTTCATCTCGGCCGTGGCGAGGTCCGCCTGCGCCTGGGCCTTCGCCCGCTTGGCGTCGAGCAGCAGCACTTCGTTGGGGGAGACGACCTTCCTGGCCGCGAGCATCTTGGTGTTGTTGAATTCCAACTGGGCCAGCTTGGCCTCGGCCTTCTCCGCCTCCATCTTGGCCTTGTACAGGACCGGGAGGATCCTGAACATGAGGTCCCCCTTCTTCACCGCCTGGCCCTCCTTGATCAGAAGTTCCTCCAGGTAGCCGCCGTCCAGGGCGCGGACGTCGATGTGGCGCTGGGAGTGGATCTGGCAGACGTAGCTGTCGGTGAGGACGACGTCCTTGACCTCCGGCGTGGTCGCGACGATCTTGTGCGGCTCGTGTTCGACCGCCTCGGCCTTGCCGCCGAAGTACTTCTCAAACCCGTCCGCGAGAAAGACCTTCAACTTCCCGAGCTTGTCGCCCAGTTCGTCGACTCCGCTCCGCGCCTGGGCCGCATAGGGCGGCGGCAGTAAGTCGACCCCGAGTTTCGAGGCCCCCGCGACCACGCCGGCCGCCGTCGCGACCGTCAGTCCGAGGGTCGCGAACGGTCGCCGCGCGGCGAAACGAATCGGTGACGTAACGGCGAGGATGAAGCGCTTCATGGTCTGCACGACTCCTGGACGATCCGAGGTCGATTCGAAAAGGACCGCGGAGTTAAAACGGGGATTTCCGAATTCGAACGGGGCGCGCGGGGATCGGCGAGCGATCCAGCGGGCTGGAACGCGCGTTCCGATCGCGGTCCTCACGCGAGGCGAGACGGGACGACGGCGAGGCGGACGTCGAGACGCCAGGACAAGGGATGACGTCTCGATGGGCGACGTCGATCGCGCGACGAGGGGGCGCGCGACGAGACGGGCGCGCCTCAGCAGCGAAGCGGCCGGGACCCGCCGCGAACCGCGACGCGGGTCGTCCCTCGGGGCGAACGGGGAAGGAGGAGGGTGAAGGCTTCAAACGTCGGCGGCGACGGCGGCAGGCCCCACAGCCGTTGGAACGGCCCGTCGTCGTCCGACTCGTCCCGGAACTCGCGGGCCTCGAATCGGCCCGCCGGCACGGCCTGGTCCGACCGAACGCCCAGGCCGGACTTGACCGACTGCATCACGATCCCCTGCCGCAGGGGCTCGGACCAGGCGGAGCCCGCGAACCCGAGCACCCCCCGCACCGGCGTCGCCAGGGTCGCCAGGCACAGCAGGCACAACGCCAGCGTCGCCGGGAGGGAAAGACCCTGCTTGACGTGGCGGGTGGTCATGGCCGATCGAACTCCGGGAAAAATGAAACCTAGTTAAGAATGTATCGCCGCGCGAATCGCGCGTCAACTCGAAATTCGCCGCGAAATCGGTCTTTTACGAAGTGGGCGAAAGTGATGCGGTACGAAGGACGGGGGTCGTGAATTCGACGGCCTGGCGAAACGCGAACGGCCTTCCCTCCGGGACCGGAGGGAAGGCCGTGAAGACGCGGTCGGCATTTCAGGTTCGTCGCGGTCAATAGGCGTCGCCGCTGACGACCTCGCCGCTGGCGATGGTCCCCAGGGCGCGCCAGGTCGCGCCGTTGATCGAGTCCTTGATGAAGTGGACGCTGCCGTCGCCCAGGAGCACGTTGACGCCGCCGGGGTGATGGCTTCGAGCGTTGATCGCCGCGAAGGTCGGGCCGCCGAGGTGTTCGCGCTGGCTGCTGAGGTCCAGGTCCAGCGACGGGTCGGAGCCGCGGTGGACCTCCTTGTTCGGCGGCCAGGCGGTGGTGAACCCGGACTGCTGCACCTGGCCGTCGGGCCATTCGGTGTGGCCGCTGCCGGCCTTCAGGGTGCAGCCGTTGTACTCGGGGGCGACCACGAGCGGGTCGGCGTTGGGGGGGGGGATGACGTTGGGGTTGCTGATCTGAGCCAGGACGCCACAGTCGCGGACGTAGCTGGTGTAGGTCTTGACCTCGGCGGCGACGAGCGTGTTGGAGAGACCGTCGGTGAAGCCGGCGAACCGCCGGCTCTTGTTGGGCCCGAAGGCGCTGCGGTTGACCACGGAGCCGAACCCCCCCCAGACGTACCAGTCGCCCATGCACCAGCCGTAGTTGGTCGGGTAGATCGGGCCCGCGTCCCCCATCTTCGACTGGGTCTGGTACTCGCTGGGGCAGATGAAGACCGCGACCGACGCCGACGAGACCGTGCTGTTGGGGGGCGTCTCGTAGTTCATGGCGAAGTTCATCGCGTTGAACAGCGGCCCCTGCTCCAGGAAGGGGAGGATCCGACCGTGGACGCTCCAACCGCCGAACCACGTCACGGTCGACCCCGAGCCCTTCAGGGCCAGCGAGATCGGCAGGACGCCGTTTGACGACTCGTAGTTGCTCAAGCCCAGCCCGAGTTGCTTGAGGTTGTTGACGCACTGCATCCGACGCGCCGCCTCGCGGGCCGCCTGCACGGCCGGCAACAAAAGCGCGATCAGCACGGCGATGATCGCGATCACCACCAACAACTCGATCAACGTGAAGGCGCGGGTGGAGCTTCTCAACGAGGTCGATCGTCGCATCAAGGGTTCCTTCGTCATTAATGGCCTACCGCCGGCGGACCACCGTCGGCGGCACGCGGGCGGGCCATCTTGGCAACTCCCGCGCCGATCTTTCAAAAAGCACGGAAGTCTTGTGGGGCAAGAGGTTGGGGCGATCCGTCCGATCCTTGCGGTGGAGGCGGTCGGTGCCCGATCGTCCATCGCCGCCGGAAATCCGACCGACTCGACGCCCGGCGGCGCCCCCGTCGCCGGGCGGCGCGGGCGTCGATCTTATCAGGCGGGGCCGTCGTTGCGATCGAATCTCAATCTCACGATGGATCGATATCATCGGGGGTGACGATTCTCTTGTCAAGAATCGGCGGCGGAAAAAAATCGGCGAGGCGACTCGGCGCCGGGGCCGAATCGGGCGGGACGACGACTTATATAATGGGAGTAGGGTTTCCGCATCGAGGCGTTGCGACGCGATCCGGGGGGAGGCGGAGCATGATGACCATCGAGACAATCGACCGTCGGCGCTGGCTCGGCGCGACGACGGCCGGGATCCTCGGGTTCTCGTTGGGTGGCTCGGCCATCGCCTGGGAGCCGCCCGAAGGCGGCTCGGACTCGATTCCGATCCGCGATCTCGACGAGGCCGGGCTTGAAAAGGGATTGCGCGAGGCCGGCGTCGAGCCGATCCATCGCCTGCGATCGAACCGCTACCTGGCGCTTGGCGACGCCCCCGAGTCGTTCCTGCGCTCGACCCTGACGGACTGCGAGCAACTGCTGATCGCTTACGAGCGCCACTTCCGCGACCACGGCTTCGACGTCAAGACGCCCGACCGTCCTCTGCTGGTGGCGGTCTTCGCCGACGACCACTCGTTCGCCAAATACCATCGGATGTCGCCGCCGATGCGGGAAGGGGCCGAGGTCGTCGGCATGTACGACCGGGCGACCAACCTCCTGAGCGTCTTCGACTGGCGCAACGTCCTCCTGGTCGCCCGCGCCGCCAACCGCAACGTCCAGGCCGTCAGCCACTGGGGGACGCATCAACTGACGTGCAGCACCGGCCTGCTCGACCGCCGCGCCGACGTCCCCGCCTGCGTCTTCGAGGGCCTGGGGACCTACGGCGAGCCGCGCAAGGTGATCGGCCCCAGCGACCTGGGCCGGATGAACGTCCGGCGCGCCGACGATCTGGCCAGGCTCCGCCGCGCCCTGCCCTGGATCCCCGTGGATCGGCTCTTGACCGACGACGCGACGTTCCGCGGCGGCTCGGTCGGCAAGGCCCAGCTCGCCTACGCCGAATCGTGGGCGTTCGTCCATATGCTGCTCAACGACGAGGACCGCCTCGCCGGCTTTCGCGGCTACCTCGCGGCCCTCAAGACCCGCAAGGACGCCGAACACCGCCTCGACGACGCCCGAACCCACCTCGGCGACCTGGACCGACTCGATCGCGACCTTCAGATCCACGTCGTCCGCCTGGTGCGGGCGCTTTGAGAGTCAATTCCACGGAAGGATTTCACGGCTGAGGAGGCTGGGAATGACGTCGAACGAAGCGATCGACCGCCGGCGCTGGCTCGGGGCGACGGCGGCCGGGATGGTCGGGGCCTCGCTGGGAGGCTCCGCCTTCGCCTGGGACCCGCCCGGAGGCGGTTCGGGCTCGGCTCCGATCCGCGACCTCGACGAGGCCGAGGTCGAGAAGGGGCTGGGCGAGGCGGGCGTCGCGCCGATCCGTCGCCTGCGGTCGAACCACTACCTGGCGTTGGGCGACGCCGCCGAGTCGTTCCTGCGCTCGACCCTGACCGATTGCGAGCGACTGCTGATCGCCTACGAGCGCCATTTCCGCGCCCGCGGCTTCGACGTCAAGCCGCCCGACCGCCCGCTGTTGGTGACCGCCTTCGCCGACGACCGCTCCTTTGGCAAGTACCACAAGCTCCCCTCGCTCATGCAAGGCGGAGCGCAGGCGGTCGGGACTTACGACCGGGCCACGAACCTCCTGAGCGTCTTCGACTGGCGTAACGTTCCCCAGGTCGACCGCGCCGCCAACCGCAACGTCCAAACCGTAAGCCACGAGGGGACCCATCAACTGACGTTCAACACCGGCCTGCTCGACCGCGGCGCCGACGTCCCGGTCTGCGTCGTCGAGGGGTTGGGGACCTACGGCGAGCCGCGCAAGGTGATCGGCCCCAGCGACCTGGGCCGGATGAACGTCCAGCGCGTCGACGACCTGGCCAAGCTCCGCCGGAGCTTCTCCTGGATCCCCGTCGCCGCGCTTTTGTCCGACGACTCCATCCTCCGCGCCGGGCTGTACGGACGGGTCCAACTCGCCTACGCCGAGTCGTGGGCCCTGATCCACATGCTGCTCAACGACGAGGCCCGCCTCCCCGGCTGCCGCGACTACCTCGCGGCCCTCAAGACCCGCAAGACCGCCGAGCACCGCCTCGACGACGCTCGAACCCACCTCGGCGACCTGGACCGACTCGATCGCGACCTTCAGGCCCGCGCCGTCCGCCTGGCGCGGGCGCTTTGAGAAGAGCGATGGCCCGGCGGGGGCGACGACGATTGATCCCGCCCCTCAAAAAATCGCACGGATTTCCCCGCCCGATCCCACTGATAGGGAGACGACGCCGCGCGGGAGACGCCCGCGGGCGGAGGGACGGGTGGAATCGGGGAGGCGAGGGCGATGAGGCTGACGTTGAGGACTCTCCTGGCGTGGCTGGACGACAAGCTGCCGCCGGCGCAGGTGCGCGAGATCGGCAAGCAGGTGACGGTCAGCCCGCTGGCGCAGGAGTTGGTCCAGCGGATCCACCGGGTCACCCGCCAGCGCAGGCTCACCATCCCGCCGCGGACGGGGGACGAGGCCACCGACGCGAACCTGGTGGCCAGCTACCTGGATAACGACCTGAACGCCGAGCAGGTGGCGGATTACGAGAAGAAGTGTCTGGCCTCCGACGTCAACCTGGCGGAGGTCGCCAGCGTCCACCAGATCCTCAGCCTGCTGGGGCAGAAGGTCCACGTCCCTCATCAGGCGAAGGCGCGGATGTACGGCCTGGTGAAGGGCCGGGAGGCGCGTCGGCCCGCGGCGGAGGCGGCGGCCGCGGCCGTCGATCCCGAGCCGGCGTCGCAGTCGGTCGTCCCCTGGGTCGTCCAGCCGCCGGCGCGTCGGGTCTGGCTGGAACGGTTCGGACCTTTGGCGATCAGCCTGGGCGTGCTGGCGCTTCTGGTCTGGTCGGCCTACGAGAGCCTCAAGCCCGACTCGGGCCGCGGCGCCGCCCTGGTCGCCGCGGTCTCGTCGAAGGTCGGCGACGCGACCTCGGCCGTCGACCCGGTCGAGGCGCCCCCGCCCGCGGAGCCCGCGCCGGAGCCTCCCGTCGCGCCGACCCCCGCCGTCGCGGCGGCGGCCGTCGAACCGGAAGCCGAACCCGAGCCGGAGCCCGAACCCGAGCCGGCGAAGGTCGCGCCGACGCCGGAACCGGTGGCCGTGCCCGCCGGCGCGGCGGTCGTCGTCGCCAAGCTGGAGGGCATGCTGCTGCGGTTCGATCCGGAACTCAACGAGTGGGTCCGGATCCACGAAAAGGACGGCGTCCATTCCAGCGACCGGCTGATGACGCCGCCGACGTGCTCGGCCCGGCTCGACGGCCCAGCCGGCGCGCTGAACCTGCTTCCCGAGACCGAGATCCGCGTCGCCGACGACGTTCCCGGCGACGGCCCGACCGTCGATTTGGTTCGGGGGCGGCTCCTGGCGGAGCCGTCGTCCGCGCCGCGGACGTCGCGCGTCTCGTTTTCGGGGGCGGTCGTGGAGATGCAACGTCCCGCGGACCTGTCCGTCGGTCTGGAATCGGTCCCGGCCTGGACTTACGGGGCCGCCGCCCCCGCCGCGCCGGAGTTGACCGTCTACGTGGGGCCCGGGGGCGAATTGCCGCTGAAGACGGTCCAGGCGACGGAGACGGTCAAGGGACCCGCCGCCGTGAGGGTCGACGCCTCCGGCGCGACGACGCCCGTCGCGGACGCGGCGGCCCCCGATTGGCTCTCCGGGCCCGACTCGTCGGCCGAGTCGTCCGCGCGTCGCGGCCGGTTCATGGAGAAGTTCTCCGAGGACCGGCCGGTCCTGGCCGACGTCGTCGCGGCGACCGAGGATCCCGACCCCGACGTGAAGGCCGAGGCCGTCGCCATGCTTCGCGGCCTGGGCGACGTCTCGTTCCTGACGCCGATCATGGAACGCGCCGAGGACCCGGCCGCCCGCCGCGCCGCGATCGCCGCGATCCGCGAGGAGTTGGCCTCCGGCGGCGCGGCGGCGCGACGGACCTGGGAGCAGCTCGAACTGGACCTGGGCGCGGCCGACGGCGCGCGGCTGGGCAAGCTCCTGATCGGTTTCTCGGCCCAGGAGGCCACGCCGGCGGTCATCGAGGATCTGGTCGCGGCGCTCTCCGTCGATGAGCCCTCGGTCGGCCTGCGCGAGTTGGCGTTCGACAACCTGCGGCGGCTGACCGGACGCGACGCGCCCGAGTACGATCCCGACAAACCCGAACCGGGCCACGCCGCCTGGCGTAAGCTTTGGGAGGAAGGTGCCTTGAAGCCCGCCCCCGTGAAGTAGCGTCGGCCCGGCCGGCGCGGCGGCCTCGCGGTTCCTGGAACGGGGGCGGACGGCGTGGTATATTCCAGTCGTGGCGACTCGCCGGGCGGCGCGTCGCCCTCCCCCGTCTCGACCGGGTCCGGGGCGTCTCCGACCGTCCCGAGCCGGATGTCCCCACGAGTGCCGCCGCAGTGATTCCACCGACGTCCGGCATCTGGCGCGCGCTGGCGGGATTGTCGCTGACCGCCGGCGCCTTCGCGACGGCCCTCGGCCAGCAACCGGTCGCGCCGGCCCCCGCCGCGCCGGCGGCGGCGGTCGCGCCGGCCCCGTCCGCCGAGGAGGACGTCGCGCCGCCGATCCGGCGCCGGCCGCGGGAGGTCGTCATCCTCCGTGGGACGACCGACGCCGCCGAGTTCTGGAAGAAATTGGACGCGCCCGACTGGATCGTCGCGCGGCCGACGCCGGCCCCCGCCGGCGGGGACGCGACGGCCGCGGCGGGGCCCGTCGCCAACGTCGACGCGGTTCGCGTCGCCGGCGTCGTCGAGGGCGACGGGGCGCGGCTGACCCTGGACCTGGACTGCGAGGTCTTCGCCGACGACCCGATCTGGGTGCCGCTGCGGCTGGACCTTTCCGTCGTCTCCTCCGCCCGCGAGGGAGACCGCGAGTTGGAGCTGCGCAAAGGCGCCGACGGCCTCTGGGAGGCCCGGCTGCAAGGCGCGCGACGGCGGCGGATCCGGATCGAGGCGACGCTGCCGGTGCTGGTCGGACCCCAGCGGCGGACTCTGGACCTGGCCGTTCCGGAAGCCCCCGCGACGTCGTTCGATCTGACGCTGCCGCGACGGGCGACGGACGTCGACCTGGGGACCGGCGAGACCGCCCCCAGGCCCCTCCCGGTCGAGGGCGGAGGCTTGCGGATCGCGGCGCACGTCCGGCCGCGGTCGCGGCTGACCGTAAGCTGGAGCGAGCAGGACGCCGCGGGCCCGCGAGCCGCGCCGCTGCTGTCGGCCCAGGTGGAGATGGCGCTGGACGTCGACGCCGAGGGGGTCTCGACCCGGTCGTCGTGGGCCGTGGCGTGTTCGCGAGGGGTGGCGCGGAGCCTCCAGATCCGTCTGGGCGAAGACGAGAAGGTCGCGAAGGTCCAGCTCGACGATCAGTTCCAGGCCTCCGGCATCGAGCGTTCCGGGGGGGCGAACCTGCTGACGATCCCGCTGCCGGAGCCGCTCCGCGCCGGCGAGTCGCGGCGGCTGACGCTGGAGACGCGGCGGCCGCTCTCCGGGGCGCGGACCCTGGAATTCCCCGGCTACCCGCTGAGCGACGCCGGCGAGCAGTCGGGGTTCCTGGGCGTGACCCAGGGGCCGAACCTGTTCGTCAGCGTGTTGCAGGCGCGAGGGCCGCGGCGGATCGATCCGCGCGACCTTCCCACCGCCTTGAAGTCGCGGCTGGGGACGACGATCGCGATGCAGTTCGGCGAGCAGCCGTTCGCGCTGACGCTGGGCGTGGAGCCGTCGCCCCCCTTGTTCCGGGTCGACGCGACGACGCGACTGTTCATCGAGCCCGACGGCGCGCGCAACGAGACGACGCTGGACGTGGAGCGGGTGCGCGGGAGCCTCTACGAGATCGAGGTGGCCGTCCCGGCCGAATTGAAGGTCGCGACGGTCGGGCCGGCCGATCTGGTGGAGACCGCCGCGACGCCGCCGCCGGAAGGGGACGACCAGGGGCCGCGGGTCCTCCGGGTGCGGCTGACCCCCCAGGCCCGCGACCGCTCCGCGTTCAGCCTGAAGCTCGTCGGCCGCCAGGCCGCGGTCGAACCCGGAGACGTCCGCCTGGGGCTGTTCGCCGCCAGGAGGGCGGCCGCGGCGGTCGCGACCATCGACGTCTTCGCCGGCGTGGACGTGGCGCTCGAGCCGCGCGACGACGCGATGGCGGTCGAGCCGGCGGCCCCCGCCGCCGCCGAGTCGAAGCCCGAGGCCGACGCCGCGGCCGCCCCCTTGCTGAGGCTGCGGACGTCGCGCAACCCGACCACGCTTGACTTGCGCCTGGAGCGGCGGCCGATGCGGCTGCGGCGCGAGACGACCCTGGCGGCGCGGGTGTCGCGACGGACGATCGAGGTCCGCCAGGAGACCAAGCTTCGCGTCCGCCACGGGGCGCCGAGGTCGGTGACGGTCCTGACGCCCGCGGGGATCGCCCCCGACTGGGAGGTCTCCGACGGTCGGCGGCCGATCCACAAGGAGGAGTTGGACGAGCCGTCGCCGGGCGTCCGCCGCGTCCGCTTGACGTTCGACCGGCCGCTCTCCGAGGCCGCGCTCACCTTCCAGTACCGCCTGCCCCTGGGCGGCGGCCTGACCCCCGGCGCGGCGACGGAACTGCGGATCCCCTGGATGGCCTTCGAGTCCGGCGAGCCGGGCCCCTGCTCGATCGCCGTGACCTCGGACCCCGAGGTCGAGACGGCCGTGGACGATCCCGCCTGGGTCCGGACGGCGGGGGCCGAGGACCCGCGGGCGGCGCCGAGCTATCGGCTGGACCGCGACGACGAGGCCGAGGCGCTTGCGGTCTCGGCCCGGCTGGTCGAGCCGGTGGCGCTGCCGGCGGTGGTGGCGTCGCGGGCCTTCGTCCGCTCGACGCTCGAATCCGACGGCGGCCTGCGGGTCCGGGCGTGGTACGCGCTTGAGTCCCACGCCGGGACGCTGACCGTCGGCCTCCCCCCGGGCGCGAGCTGGCTGCGACTGCGGGTCGACGGCGTGGCCGTCGACCGGGTCGACGCGGCCGGCGACGGCGCGAGCGGTCGTATCGAATTGCCGCCGGACGCGGTCGACCGGCCGGTCCTTTTGGACCTGGAATACCGCGCGCCCGCGGAGTCGGCGCGACGACCGTGGTCGGCGCCGGCGCTCTTGGACGGGGCGGAGGTGCTTCAGACCTACTGGCTGGTGCGAGTGCCGTGGAACCTGGTCTCGCCGATGCCGCCGCGGGGGTGGATCGACGAGGGCCGGTGGGCCTGGGACGGGTTCGCGGCGACCCGCCGCCCGGTGGCCTCGGCCGCGCGGATGGCCGCCTGGGCGGCCGGTCCCGAGGCCCCGGCGGCGGCCCTGGACGACGCCCCGGAAGGGGACGACCTGGCGCGCGGGCTGCTGTTCAGCCGATCGGGCCCGCCGACGGCGATGGACCCCTGGCTGGTCTCCCGCGCGGGCGCCGTCCTGATCTGGTCCGGGCTGGCCTTGCTGGCCGCGGCGATCCTGACGTTCCGGCCGGAGTGGCACCTGGGGATGCTGGCCGCCGCGGCCGTCTGCGGCCTGCCGGCGGCGATGTTCCTGCCGGCGGGGACCTGGGCGTTCGGCCTCCAGTCGGCCGCCTTCGGCGTCGGCCTGGGGCTGTTGCTCCCCCTGGTCCGACGATGGGCGACGCACGCCGCGTCCCCCTCCGCGGCGACGGCCGCGCGGGGGCCCGGAGGATCGAGCCTGGTGGTCGCCGGCTCCTCGCGAGGCTCGGCGACGGGGGTCGGCTCGGACGACTCGACGGCGATCCGGGTCCGGACCTCGACGACGATGGATTACCTGGCGGCCCCTCCCCCGCCGGGCCCGGACCCCGACGCCCCGCTCGCCTCGCGACGACCGCGCGGGCTGTCGATGGAGTGATCCCATGTTCGTCGGCCGTCGTCGCGGATTGCTCGCGCTTCTGGTCGTGGCGGCCTCCGCCGCGACGCTCGATCCGGCCCGGGGCGAGGAGCCCGAGGGAGTGCTCCGGGTCCACGTCCCCTCCGAACTGGCGGTCTCGCGATTCGCTCCGGACACTCCGCTGCGCGTCCTGCCGCCGGAGGCGTTCGAAGCGCTTCTGGACCGGGTGGCCGCGGCCGACCGCCGCCGCGCCCGTGGCGGCCCCCGGCTGATCCGGGCGCGACACCACGCGCGGTTCAGCCCCGGCCTCTTGACGGGCCGCTCGGAACTGGTCCTGGCGGTGGAGGAGGAGGGCGAGTCCCAGGTCTCGATCGAACCCTGGTCGCCGGCGATCGTCGCCGACCCCGACGCCGGAGCGGTCGCGGCGGCCTCGACCGCGGGCGAGGCGTTCGTCCTGGCGACGCCGACGGCCGGAGCGAACGCCGGCGAGACGACCGTGACCCTGCGCTGGGAGTTGCGCTCGCGGCCGGACTCCCGCGGACGGATCTTCGCCCTGGCCTTGCCGGGCGACGAATCGACCACGCTGGAGCTGGACGTCCCCGCCGGCTGGGAGGCCTCCGGCGCCGCCGAGCGTCGCGAAGGGCCCGCAGCGGCCGACTCCTCCGCCGAGCGTCGGACGTGGCGGTTCTCCGGCCGCGTCGGCGCCGCCGACCTGCGCCTGACCAATCTGGCCGAGGCGCGGACGGCCGGAGGTCGGGCGCGGCTCTGGGTCGCCGGAACGACGCGGATCGATCTGCGCGGGGCGGCGTCGGAGCTTGGCCGCCCCCCGGAATTCACGACCGACTGGACCGTCCAGGCGGACGGGCCCGGGGCCGACTCGTTCACCGTCGAGCTCGACCCCGGCCTGGAGCTGCTGGGCGTCGAGGGCCCCGCGATCCGCGAGTACCGTCTTGAGGAGGGGCCGCCGCGACGGGTCGTGGTGGCCCTGGCCGCGACCGAGTCGGGATCCGCCTCGATCCGCTTCCTGGGTCGCGTCCGCGTCCCGACCGAGGGCGCCTGGACCGTCCCGGCGATCCGACCGCTCCCGCCCCTGACCTGGACCGGCGGCGCGACGACGATCCTGCTGGACGCGGGCCGGGTCGTCCGCGACTGCCGCGAGATCGACGGCCGTCGCGTCCTTCCCTCCGCCGACGCGGACGGCGACTCGGGAATCATGGTCTTCGAGTCGGCCGCGCCCGGCCCCGCGGCCGAACTGACCTTCCGCCCCCCCGGCGCCAGGCCGACGGCGACCGTCCGGGGCCGATTGATCCTCCGGGAGGCGACGACCCGGCTGGAATGCGAGATCGACGGCCTGGGCGCGTCGGGCTCGGCTCCCGAGCAGGCGCTTGAGATCCCCCCCGGCTGGATCGTCGACCGCGTCGAGGTCGTCGGCTCGGACGAGACGCCGGCCTGGAACCAGTCGGCGACGGGGGACGGCCCCGGCGTGTTGCGGGTGGCGGTGCCGCCGACGGACGCCGCGCCCGAGGGGCGGACGGTCAGGATCGGGGCCGCGGCGTCGGGTTCGCCTCGCTTCCCCCGCGCCGAGGCGCTTCCCCGGGTCCGCCCGATCGACTGCCTGATCGCCGACGAGGCCTGGATCGCCCGGGCCTCGCGCCGCGTCGAGGTCGCGCCGGGGCCGACCAAGGGGCTGGCGTGGATCGACCCGGCGCGGACGCCGAACCTGCTTCCCGCCGACCCTCCGGCCGACCTTCGGACGCTTCTGGCCTGGCGCTGGACGGCGACCGAGGCGACGGCCCCGATGGAGGTCCGACTCGCGGGACCGACGCCCGCGGGACGGATCCACGTGCGGGCGCGCGTGGACTCGGGCGGCGACCGGCTCGACGTCGCCGGTCGCGCCGAGGCGACGGCGACGACGGCCCCGACCGCGGCGCGGGCGTGGCTGGACGTCGAGCCCGACGATCTGGCGGCCTGGTCGTTCGTCGACGCGACGACCGGCGGGGCGATCGTTCCGACGGTCGTCGCCGACCCCGAGCGTCGCCGCCTGGGGTTCCCGGAAGGAGGCGTGGCGGTCGAGCTGCCCGCGGAGTCCACGGCCGACGGCCGGGTCGCGGTGGAGTTCCGGGCGTCGTTCCCCTGGAACGGCCGGGGACGGGTGCCGCTGGTCGCGCTGCCCGCGGCGCTGTCGCCCGGGAGCGTGGCGGTGGTCGAGACCCCGCGGGGGATGCGGGCCTTGATCGACGGCGAGGGGCTCGGCCGCGTCGAGCCGGCCCTGGCCGGACGGCTGGCCCCGGCCCCGGAGGGCGATTCGCTCCCCCCCGGCTGGTCGGCCCGGGCGCTGACCTTCGCTCCGGGGGCCCGATTGACGTTGGAGACCGAGGCGCTCAGGCCCGCGACGCCGACGGGGCTGGTCCGGGAGGCGCGGCTGACCACCAGGACGTTCCCCGCGGGCCGCTCGCTGAACCGGCTGCGGCTTTTGATCGCGGCGGACCAGACCGAGGCCCTGAGGTTCCGCCTGCCGGCGGGGGCGACGCTCGCCGCGGCGCGGGTGGACGGGCGGCGGACGGCCCCCGCGGTCGAGGAGGGACGGGCGACGCTGCCGCTGGCCCCCGGGCCCGGCGGGAGGGCCCGAACCGTCGAGTTGGATTACCGAGTCGAGCCGGACGGCGCGGTCGATCCGGGGCGGATCCGACCCGCCCTTCCCGAGTTCGACGCTCCTTGCCTCTCGTTCTCGTGGGAGTTGGCCCTTCCCGCGGGGGAGACGATCGACGCCCCCGGCGGCGACTTCGTCGTCGAGGAGGCCGAGCCCAGGCCGGCGTGGCCGTTCGGGGCCCTGGGCGTGCCCCGGTGGCGCTGGCCCGGGGAGCGCTCCGCGGCGCGGAGCCCGCGGGAGGACGTCCTGCGCCGGCTCGACGAGCTGTCGGGCGAGGCGTCGTCGGAGGATCTGACGTTCGCGGGCCTGTTCGCGCGCTGGGACGCCGGGCCGTCGCCGGTGGTGATCGACCGCTCGGCGTTGGCTGACGAGGGGGTCGGCCCGGGGACGAGTTGCGGCGCGGGACGGGACTCCGGGGCCGCGCCGGCGGTGTGGCGATCGGCGCGGATCCTCCAACGCCGCGGCCTGACGCTGACGGTGGTGGACGACGTCCTGGTCGTGACGTCGCGGCGGGTCGCGACCTCCCCCGCGGGCCCGGCGACCTGGCGGGCCGCGGTCGCCGAGACCCTCATGTGGGGCGCGGACTCGACCGACCGATTCCAATCCGCCTCCCGATGGCGCGGCGAGCCGGAGGTCGAGGGGTCGCTGGGGCGACGGCCGACGGCGCCGGGGAGGGCGACGTGGCGCCTCTCCGCGACGTCGTGGCCGGGCCCCGCCGCGGCGATCGTCACCGCGGACTCGGCCGCGCGGGCGGTCTTCGGCTGGGCGGCGCTTTTGGCGGTCCTGGCGGTCGGCGCGTGGCGGGGCGTGGCGCCGCGCCGAGGGCTGATCGTCCCGTTGCTGTTGATGGTCGCCGCCGTCGTGGTTCACGACTGGTGGGGAGGCTTCCCCCCCGAACCGACCGCCGGGGTCTTCGCGGGGGCCTTCGGCGTCGTCCTGGTCCGCCTGGGGCGGCTGCTCCGCGCGACCGTCCGCGGCCCCGGGGGCGCGACCCCGCCTTCCACCGCGGTCGGCTCGACCTTTCCGGGCCGTCGCGGGTTCCGACTCGGCGCGGGCCTCCTGGCCGCGGCCGGATTGGCGCGGGCGGCCGACCCGCCGGCCGCGGCGCCCGAGTCCCCCGTCATCGCCCTGATCCCCTACGACGGCGAGTTCGACCCCGACGCCCCCCCCGCGCGGGTGATCCTGCGGCGCGAGGACCACGACCGCCTCCTGGAGCGCGCCCGACCGCCGCGGCCGAATTCGGTCTCCCGCGACGGGCCGATCATCGTCGGGGTGGAGCATCGGGTGGAGCGGTCGGCCGAGTTGGAGGCGACGATCGAGAGCGAGTACGCCTTCCGCGGCGCCGACGCCGCCTCTCGGTTCGCCTTCCCCGTCGGCGGCGCCCACGACATCCGGGCGACCGTGGACGGGGCGCGGGCGGCGGTGATCGTCGAGCCCGGCGGGGAGTCCGCCGTCGTCGCCGCGCCCGCCGGCGCGACCCGACTGGTCCTCCGCCGCGCCGCGCCCCTGGTCCGCGAGGGGGGGTTGGATTCGCTGGAGCTGAAGGTGGCCCCGGCCCCCTTCGCGAAGCTCGTGCTGAAGCGGACGGCGGATTCGCCGCCGGTCCAGCACCTGGCGGCGCGGGGGCGCGTCCTCGCCGCGGGCGACGGCCCGATCGAGGCGGCGCTTGGGCCCGTCAAGAGCCTGAGCGTCTGCTGGACCGCCCCGGAGCCGGCCGCCGACGAACCCGCCGCGAGCGTCGAATCGCTGATGCTCTGGGATCTCGACCCGGCCGGCGAGCGGATCCGCGCCCGGCTGACGTACAAGCCGCGACGGCGGACCTCCACGATCGCCGTCGGCCTGGAGCCGGGGTTGATCCCCCGCGCGGTGAATGTCCCCGGCCTGGTCGACGCGACCTGGGGAGGGACGGCCCAGAACCCCGAATGGATCGCCCACGTCGACCCGCCGCTGTCGGAACGGGCGACGATCCGCCTGGACTTCTGGCGGCCCCTGGCCAAGGGCGCGGCGGTCGGCGAGACCGGCGCGGTCGTCCGCCGGTTCCCGCGGGTCGAACCCCTGGGCGTCGACCGCGAGCCCGGCCTCCTGGCGGCGCGCCGCCCCGGCCGCTGGTCGGGGAGGCTCGCGCCGCCGAGGGACGTCGAGCCCGTGGAGGACGAGACGTTCGTCCGCGCCTGGGGCGCGCTGCCGGACGATTCGCTGACCTTCGCCGGCGTCGTCCGCCACGACGGCCGCGCCCCCGTCGAGTTCGCCACCGGCCCGTCGCCGACGCGCTACGCGCGCCGATCCGCCGTTCGCCTGACGATCGACGCGGGGCGGATCGATTGGGACTGCGCGTTGGAGTTGTCCGAGATCGGCGGCCTGCTCGACCATGTGGATCTGGGCGTGCCCGACGACCTGATCGTCCTGGACGTCGAGTCCCCCGGCCTGACCGACTGGAGCCGCGAGCCGGGCGGGCCCCTGCGGGCGCGGTTCGATCGGATCGACCTGAAGTCGCGACGGACGATCCGCCTGCGAGGCTGGATCCCGGTCTCCGAACTCGTCCCGGGCCCGGGCCTCCGACGTCATCGCGCGCGGCTCCCGTGGGTCGACGCCGGCGAGGGGAGGGGATCGGCCGGGACGCTGGAGGTCTATTCGCGAGGGCCGATCGAACTGGCGACCGCGTCGGGGGGGGCGTCGCCGTCGAAGCCGGAGCCCGACGCGGAACGGCCCGAGCCGGCGGGAGGCCCCTGGGTCCGCTCGACGTTCCGCGTCGAGGATCCCAGGCAGGTCGGCGAGTTGTCGTGGGCGCCGCGGCCGCCGCGGTCGAACGTGACCGTGGACAGCCAGTTGACGATCCATCCCGACTCGGCGGAGTGGACGGCCGTGCTGAGATACGACGTCGCGGGGGGGCCCCTGGACGTCGTCCAACTCCGGCTCCCCCCCGAATGGGCCGCCCGGGGCCGAATCCAGGCCGAGGGCCGCAACCAGCCGTTGGTGGCCGAGACGCGCGACGGCTTCACCGTCTGGACCATCACTCCCGATCGTCCGGTCTGGGGCTCGCGCCGGCTGGTGCTGCGCTCGCGCATGGAGACCCGGCCGGGGGAGGAGTTGGCGTTCCCGGTGGTCGCGCCCTTGGGGCTGGGGGTGGTGGACGCCTCGTTGGCGTTGGTGTTCGCCACGACGCCGCCGCCGACGGTCTCCGGGACCGCCGGCCTGCGGCCGATCCCCTACGCCTCGCGGTTCCAGGACCGGGAGTTCGGCGGCGCGATCGGCTCGGCCTCGCGGGCGTTCCACGTCGAGAAGGAGGGGTGGGGGCTTTCGATCCAGCCGCCGCCGGGCGAGCCGGCGGGGCCGGCCGGCAAGGACGCCGCCGCCGAGGTGAGATCGGTCGACCTGGCGGTGGTGGTCCGCCCCGACGGCTCCGCGCTGGGCCTGGCCGACTTCCAGACGGAGCCGAGGACCGGACGGTTCTTGACCGTCGCCCCGCCGGAAGGGGCGCGCCTGCTTCGCGCCGCGGTCGACGGCGCGGCGGTCGGGCCGTCGCTCGACGCCGAATCGCGCTGGGTCGTCCCGCTGGGCGAATCCTCCGCCCCCCTGGTCAGCGTCGTCTGGGAGGCGGAACGGCCGTCGTCGGAGCCGCGAGGGCCGGCGCTTCCCCGCGTCGGCGACGGCCGCGTCGCGGCGTCGGCGAGCGTCTACGCCCCGGCCGAGACGTCCGTCCGTTCGCCGCTCGGCGGACTGGAGGCGGTGGCGCCGGAGCGGGTCTTCCTCGACCGGGCCGACCGCGCGGCCGAGTCGGCCCTGGAACTCGTCGCCGAGATGGACCGGGGCTCGGGTCGCGATCGCGCCCGGCTCGTCGCCCTGTTGATCGAGCACGAGTCGACCCTGCGCGAGGTCGAGCGCGCCCTGGGCGCGGCCTTCCGCGGCGGCGACCGCCCCCGCCGCGACCGCGCGGCCCGAGACCTGGAAATGGTCAAGGCCGCGCGCGACCGGCTCGCCGAGACGTTGCGGGCGACGGGGATGGAGGAGCCGGTCGCCTGGGCCCGCGAATCGCTCGGCATGACGACCGAGGGGACCGAGGCCGCGGCCCCCGCCGCGGTCGCGCCCGAACCGCTCGCCCGCGAGCGGATTCGCAGGCTGGGCCGGCCCGCGTTTTTCGCCGGAGTCGCGCCCGGCCTGGCCGATCCGCCCGCCCGGCTGGAACTCGCCGCCGACCGCGCCGAGGGCTACGGCGTCAGCGAGACTCGGGCCCGGTCGCTTCTACTGTCGGCCCTGCTTCTGGGGCTCGGCCTGGCGGGGCTGACCTCCGCGCGGCAAGCCGGCGCGCGGAGCCTGATCGCCGCCGCGTGCCTGTCGCTGGCCGCCGTCGCCGGCGGCCCCCTGGCCCTCGCCGCCGCCGTCGCCGCCCTCTTGGCCGGCTGGTTCGGCCCCTCCCCCGCGGCCCGAGGCGCCGCGACGTCGCGCTGAGATTCGCCCGATCACATGACGGCCGAGCCCGTTCATGCGACAATATGTGAAATTGATGAGTATCAATATCCCTTCTCCCCTTGTGGGAGAAGGTGGCCGAAGGCCGGATGAGGGGGGGCGATTCCAAAAGGCTCTCGGTTACGCCACCCCTCATCCGTCCCTTCGGGGCGCCTTTTCCCACAAGGGGAGAAGGGAAGGATGCTCGCTCGCCGTGGTTGTCGGTGATGTCGCCAGTGTGGCGATTCCGCCGGGATCACGGCTTGCGAGCGTTCCTCGCCTTCGGCCCCAGGGTCTTGGGCTGGTGGTCGAGCTTGCGTTCGGCCAGGCGCTCGAGGTCCTCGGCGGTCGGCTCCTGGGCGTCGCGGAGGGCGTAGGCGGCGGCCTGCGCCGCGTCCCAGTCGCCGGACTTGGCCTTGGCGACGACCTCCTGGAACGCGGCGTACTCGGCGTCGGAGACCTTGCCGGCGGCGCGGCGCTCTTCGAGCAACGCCGCGTTCTTGTCGAGCCAGCTCGACTCCCGCGCGCTGGCTGCGGTCGCCAGCGAGACGACCAAATCGCGGTTCTCGCCGGAGATTCGCGTCCCCCCGCAGCCAGGGGCCGCGAGCAGCGCGAGGCCCAGCGTCGGCGCGGCGACGATCATCAGCGGTCGGCGCATGGCGTCGGTCCTCCGGGTCAGAACTGGTCGGATGAGACGACCTCGCCGCCGGCGCGGGTGGCGAGGGCGGGCCAGACGGCCTGGCTGATGTTCGACGACGCGAACCGGACCGAGCCGTCCCCCATCAGGACGTTGCAACCGCCGGGATGTTCCGCGTACATGCTGCAAACCTTGGCGAGGCGCGAGTTGGGTGGGTGGATCAGCGGGGGATTCTCGCCGGGGTTCGGGCCGCTGTGGACCAGGACCTGGGTCGCCGCGACGTCGCAGAAGGAGAACGCGAACCGCGGCGTTGGGCAGTCCACCGCGCCGGGGATCACGCCCACCCAGGTGTTATCGCTGAGCACCGCGGAATGCTCGCCCAAGAACACGGTGTTGGAAAGCCCGTCGGTCACGGCCGGGACGCCGATCCGACTGTTGCGGAAGATCGGGCCGTCGGCCAGCGTCGTCCAGTCGTCGACCGCGAAGGCCCACGCCTCCACCCGGCCGGCGCTGGCCGCGTAGTGCGAGCGGCTGAACGTCGCCAGCGTCGTCCCCGCCTCGTTCTTGACGTCGTAGGTCTTCGACGTCTCGCCCACCGACGGGCAAAGGTAAGTGGCGATCGTCACCCGCGCGCCGGTCGTGTTGGCGAGGTGCTGGCACGGCAGGTTCACGTTGAGCGCCGCGAAGACCGTTGACTGCTCCATGTACGGCAGCAGAAGCGCCCCCCAGGCCCAGCCGGGGCCGGTGTCGCGGGTGAGCGGGTCCGGCGTCCCCATGATGGAATTCCCTCCCGGCAGGACCAGGTAGCCGGAGGGGAAGCAGCCCTGGGCGTCGTGGTAGTTGTGCATCGCCAGGCCCATCTGCTTCAGGTTGTTGGTGCATTGGGCGCGGCGGGCGGCCTCGCGGGCGGCCTGCACGGCGGGAAGCAAAAGCGCGATCAACACCGCGATGATCGCGATGACGACGAGCAGCTCGATCAGCGTGAAGCCGGCGGCGCGCCGGCGCGAGTCGAATCGATGCATGATGAATGATCTCCAGGCGTACCGCGGTCGAGAAGGGAGGGCGCGAACGCGCGAGGCGCGCCTAAGCGCGTCGGCGCGGACGCGAAGTCGAGGCGGCCGGCGCACGCGCCGGACGTCGCCGGGGACGACGTCGGAACGCGCGCGGCCTTAGACGATGGCGCGAGGAGAGGCGGGAGGGGCGCGCGGAGGCGAGACGGCTCGGGATTCGAGCGGCGGGAGGAAGACCCGGACGGGTCTGGAGACGCGGGCGACCCGAGGCGCGGGGTGGGAGATCGTCGCGTCGGGCCTGTGCTGCGACAGCGACAGCAGATGGCAGATCGCGCAGTCGTCCCCGGAGTGCCCCGGTGACTGCAAGAGTTGCCCTGACGCCTCGATCGCGCACGACGCCCCGTGATCCGATCCGACCCAGCCGTGCAGTGACGGCCCGGCCGCCATCACGACCGCGTATGCGGCCGCGAACGCGATCATCGAGAGCGCGCGGCGACTCGATCGCATGACGATTCCTGAATCCGGGGAGGTATGTTCGCTGAAGGCGGGAAGCTCCTTGAGTCGTAATTCAAGGCTTCCCAACCCTAATTACAATGCGACGACGGCGGTTGAAGGGCAAGAGGAAAATCAAGCCGCGGTCATTCCTCCGTGCCCTCCTCGGCCGCCTGGACCTCCCGCGTCATGAACTCCGCCGTCCCCTCGCCGAAGGCGTAGCCCAAACGCTCCTTCAGGACGTCCAGCGATTTCCGGGAGTCGACCGTCCCGCGCAAGTAGGGCCAACCGTCGCCCGAGTGCCTGACGGCGAGTTCCGCGAAACGCGGGTCGTCGCAGATCGAATGGACGCGGGAGATCCTCTCCGCCGTGACCCTCGCGGAACGATACGCCTCGTTGGAGATGCCCCCGAAGAACATCGCCGCGACGACCGCGACCAGCTTCATGATCGAGCCGAACGGCGACGCCGACGGTCGCCGGGAATAAGAGGCCGCGGGGTCGGCCCTGGGGAAGTCTGGGTCGTCGGTAGCGGGAGCGACGCTCGCTCCGCCCGCCCGAGCCCGTCGCGCGCCGGCCAGGAAGCCGCATCCCGCGGCGATCCCGCAAGCCGTCCCGACGATCGCGCCGACCACGAAGCACGCGGTCCCCACGCCGAATTCCGCGCGGCCGACGGCGGCGAGGAACGATCGAAGAGGCTGGGGCGCGGTCGATCCGAGCATGGGCCCGGCCAGTCCGCCGACGATCCCGAAGCCGATCGCGAAAGCACAAACCAGGATCGACCCGCGCGCGAAGCTCATCGACGGACTCCCAAACGCGATCGCGGACGTTCAGCGCAGTCTAGCCGGGGCTGGCCGGCGGCGTAAGATGAATCCGTTCGCTCTTCAGCGCCGGCGCGTTCGCGTCCGGCGGTCGATCCCTTCGATGCCGCGCCTCAAGATCGACGCACAAGGAGCCGCTCCCATGTTGCCACGCAAGCTGACGGTCGAGTTCATCGGGACGTTCTTCCTGGTCTTCACGGTGGGGATGACGGTCAAGTCGCCCGACGCCTCGGCGCTGGCGCCGTTGGCGATCGGCGCGTCGCTGATGATCGCGGTCTACATGGGCGGCCACGTCTCCGGCGGGCACTACAACCCGGCGGTGTCGCTGGGGGTGGCGATCCGGGGCAAGCTCCCCTACGCGGAGGTGGTCCCCTACTGGATCGCCCAGACCCTCGGCGGCGTCGCCGCGGCGGTGGCCGTGCTGTTCATCAAGGAGGGAGCGACGGGCGGCGCGCCGGCGGGACCGCCGTCGGCGGAATACACGCTCGCGGCGAAGTTCCTGGCCGAGTTCGTCTTCACGTTCGCCCTGGTCCTGGTCGTCCTGACCGCGGCCACCTCGAAGCAAACGGCGGGCAACTCGTTCTACGGGCTGGCGATCGGATTCACGGTGACGGCCGGCGCGTTCGCGGTCGGGCCGGTCTCGGGCGCGGCGTTCAATCCGGCGGTGGTCGCTGGCGTGGTGACGATGGGCCTGGCCGACGTCGGCGGCGCCTGGGTCCCCCTGGTGGCCGACCTCCTCGGCGGCGTCGCGGCGGGCGTCCTCTTCACGGTCCTGGACCTCGGCGACGACCGCGTGGCGGCGGTGACGATTCCGCCGACCTCCGAACCGATCCCCGCCGAGGTTTAATCGGTCTTCTCCGCCGGGGCGGCGTCGCGCCAGTAGCGGCGGGTCTCGGCGGTGATCCGGGCGCGGCCGTCCTTCATCAGGTCGAGGAGGCCGTCGTACAACGCCCGCGACCGGTCCTCCAGGCCGAGCAGTCGGAGGCTGGTCAGGACGCGGGTGATCCGTAGCCAGTTGTGATCGGGCGCGAGGAAGACCCGGCGCTTGGCGTCGAAGTCGGCGGCGGGGACGACCCGGCCGCCTTCCCTCGTCAGGCCGAGGAACGCCAGGAAGCGGTCGAACGACCGCTCCAGGTTGTCGCGGAGGGCCGAGTCGTCGCGGAACGCGCGAATGTCTTCCTTGGAGAGCGTCGGCGCCTGGAAGTTGAAGCGGCTGGGCTCCTCCAGGGGGAACATCCACTGGATGAAGTCGTGGTGGAACTCCATCTGGTCGTCGTCGAAGGCCCAAAGGTCGGCGAGCTTGCGGCCCTCGGAGTCTTCGCCCGTTCCGCGGTAGAATTCGACGAGTCGCGACACGGCTGGGCCCTCCCGGTCGAAAAATCCGACCGTCGACCCGGACGAGGCCGACGTCCAAACTCCATTGGAACGACGACCGCCGCGCGCGACCAGGGGAAACGGATGGAAGGCGACGACCTCGACCACCGCATGATGTGGCGGGCGCTGGAGCTTGCCGGCGAGGCCGCGACGCGGGGCGAGGTGCCGGTGGGCGCCGTGGTGGCGAGGGGCGAGGAGATCGTGTCGCGGGCGTTCAACCTCCGCGAGACGTTGCGCGACCCGACGGCCCACGCCGAGCGGTTGGCGTTGACGATGGCCGGTCGCGCGCTGGGTCGATGGCGGCTGGACGACTGTACGTTGTACGTCACCCTGGAGCCGTGCGTGATGTGCGCCGGGGCGATCGTCCAGGCGCGGCTGGGCCGTCTGGTCTACGGAGCGGCCGACGCCAAGGCCGGGGCCTGCCGAAGCCTCTACCGCCTGACCGACGACCGCCGCCTCAACCACCGCGTAACCGCCACGTCCGGCGTCCTCGCGCGGGAATGCGGCGAAATCCTGATTCGGTTCTTCCAAGATCGGCGATCATCCACTAAACTACCCTGACCGACCACTGACGCCGGAGGGGTGCCTGAGTGGTTGAAAGGGCCGGTCTCGAAAACCGGTGTAGGTGCAAGCCTACCGTGGGTTCGAATCCCACCTCCTCCGCTGCCATCGTCGCTTGCGCGACGTCGACCCCCGACCGCCGGGGGTCGCGCCAATTCCAGGGGCGGCCTTCTTCCCCGACCCCCTCGGGTCCTCCGAGTGAAGGGTTTCACCGGCGCGCGGGTGGACTTGCGCCGAACCGACATCGACGCCGAATTCCACTTTGATTGGATAATCGGATTGGCGCGGCGTAGAATCCAAAGAGGGGCGAAGACCCGGCGATCGCGCCCGGATTCGGACCTGATCGAGCCGGTCGCCCCTCCTTTCCTCCGAGTCGACTTCGTCGAGCGGACGAGATCCGTTCGATCTATTTTCGATCGGATTCAATACGATGTCGTACCTCCAGGAACGGACGCGCGCCCTACTAGCCGAGGAGGAGGAACTTCGCCAGGGAGGCGGCGCGGAGGGGGTCGCCCGGCAACGACGACTGGGGCGGATGACCGCGCGCGAACGGATCGCGGCCCTGCTCGACGAGGCGGGGGGGTTCTTCGAGATCGGGCTCTGGTCGGCCCATGACATGTACCCCGAATGGGGCGCGACGCCCGCGGCGGGGGTGGTCGGGGGCGTCGGTTGGATCGGGGGACGACCGTGCATGGTCGTCGCCAACGACGCGACGGTCAAGGCCGGGGCGATGTTCCCCCAGTCGGTCAAGAAGGTGTTGCGGCTTCAGCGGATCGCCGCGCGGTTCCGCTTGCCGCTCGTCTACCTGGTGGACTCGGCCGGGGTCTTCCTGCCGCTTCAGGACGAGATCTTCCCCGACGAGGACGACTTCGGCCGGATCTTCCGCAACAACGCCGTGCTGTCGGCCGCCGGAATTCCGCAATACGCCGCGATCATGGGAAGCTGCGTCGCGGGAGGAGCCTACCTCCCCGTCCTCTGCGATACCGTGCTGATGACCGAGGGGAGCCACCTCTACCTGGCCGCCCCCGCGCTGGTGAAGGCGGCGATCGGTCAGGACGTCGATCCCGAGGCCCTCGGCGGCGTCGCGATGCACTCGGCCGTCAGCGGGACCGTCGACTTCCACGAGCCCGACGACCCAAGCTGCATCAAGCGGTTGCGGTCGCTCTTCGAGTTGACGCCGGCGGACGATCGGGGGCCGGTCCCGATCGCCGTCGCCACCGAGCGGCCGCTCGACACGCTCGACGATCTGGGCGGCGACGACGGTCACGCGGCCTACGACGTCCGCGACCTGCTGGCCGCCGTGATCGACCGCGACTCGGCACAGGAGTACAAGGCCGAGTACGGCCCGACCCTGGTCACGACCTACGCGCGGATCGAGGGGATGCCGGTCGGGATCGTCGCCAACCAACGGCAACGGTGCCGATCGGGCCGAGGGGAGTTCCAGATCGGCGGCGTGCTTTATCCCGACGGCGTCGAAAAAGCCGCGCGGTTCGTGATGGATTGCAACCAGACGGGCCTCCCCCTGGTCTTCGTCCAGGACGTCCACGGATTCATGGTCGGCGAAGCGGCCGAGCGCTCGGGGATCATCCGGGCCGGGGCCAAGCTGGTCAACGTCGTGAGCAATTCGACGGTCCCCAAGATCACGGTGATCGTGGGAGGGTCCTTCGGGGCCGGCAACTACGCTCTTTGCGGCAGGGCCTACGACCCGTGGCTGATCCTGGCCTGGCCGAACGCGCGATACGCGGTCATGGGCCCCGACCAGGCCGCCGACACCCTCACGAGCCTCCACGTCCGGAAGGCCGAGCGCGAGGGCAGGCCGCTCGCCGACGACGAGGTCCGCCGGACTCGCGAGGAGATCCGCGCGCGCTACGAGGCCCAGAGCGACATCCGTTACGGCGCGGCCCGAGGCTGGGTCGACGCGATCATCGAGCCGCGCCAGACCCGACGCTGGCTGGCCGCGGCGCTTCGGCTGGTCCCGCCCGACCGCGAGCGTCAGCCGTTGCGCAACGGCGTCCTGCAAGTCTGAAAGCTCTCGGCGGCGATCGGGGAAATGGGAACCACGGAGTCACCGAGGACACGGAGAGGAATCGGAGCTGGGGAGATCGATTCATAAAATGAAATAATCGATATTCTCGACGACGAAACTCCCGGTCTTTCCTCGGGTTCGTCTCTCTCCGTGTCCTCGGTGACTCCGTGGTTCCTGGTCTTCCAGCCGGGCGCCAGGCTTTCGACGGAGCGGGTCGCGATGACTTCCTCGATCCGAATCGGCAATTCGCAGGGATTCTGGGGCGACCGCGGCGACGCCGCGGTGGAGACGCTGGCGCGCGAGCCCGATCTCGACTTCCTCGCGTCGGACTACCTCGCCGAGGTCTCGCTGTCGATCCTCGCGCTGCAACGCGACCGCGACCCGTCGCTGGGCTACGCCCGCGACTTCCTCGACGTCGTCCGCTCGCTGGTCCCGTACTGGCGCGAGGGAGGCCGCTGCCGGCTGGTCACCAACGCCGGGGGCCTGAACCCCTCCGCTTGCGCCTCCGCCTGCGCCGAGATCCTCCGCGACGGCGGAGTCGAGCCGACGCCCATCGGCGTCGTCGACGGCGACGACGTGCTGGCGGTCCTGCGCGACCCCAAGCAAGCCACGCCGCTTTTCGACAACCTGGACGACGGCCGGCCGCTCGCCGACGTCCTCGACCGACTGACGACCGCCAACGCCTACGTCGGCGCCGCGCCGATCGTCGAGGCGCTCGACCAGGGCGCGCGGATCGTCGTCACCGGTCGCGTGGCCGACCCCAGCCTGACCGTCGCGCCTTGCATCCACCACTTCGGGTGGAGCCACGACGAGTACGACCGAATCGCGGGCGCGACCGTCGCCGGCCACCTGATCGAATGCGGAACCCAGGTGACCGGCGGGGTCTCGACCCACTGGCTCGACGTCCCCGACGCGGCCCACATCGGCTTTCCGATCGTCGAGGTCGCCGCCGACGGCTCGTGCGTGGCGACCAAACCGCGCGACACGGGAGGAATGGTCGACGCGCGAACCGTGACCGAGCAGTTGCTCTACGAGATCGGCGACCCGGCGCGCTACCTCAGTCCCGACGCCACCGTGTCGTTCCTGGGATTGAGCGTCGAGGACCTGGGAGGAAACCGCGTCGCCGTTCGCGGCGCGCGGGGCGGGCCGCCGCCGCCGAGCTACAAGGTGAGCGCGACCTTCCGCGACGGCTTCCGCGCCCAGGGGATGCTGACGATCTTCGGCAAGGACGCGGAGGCGAAGGCCAGGCGCTGCGGCTCGATCGTACTCGACCGGGTCCGCGAGGCGGGATACGACCTTCGCGAGGCGACCGTCGAATGCCTCGGCGCCGGCGACGCCGCCCCCGCGGCCGCGGCCGCAAGGGGCGTGGATCGGTCCAAGCTGCTGGAGGTCGTGCTTCGGATCGCCGTGGCCGACGACTCCCGCGCGGCGGTCGAGCGGTTCTCCAAGGAGATCATGCCCCTGATCACCGCGGGACCGCCGGGCACGACGGGCTACGCCGAGGGGAGGCCGCGGGTCCACCCGGTCTTCCGATACTGGCCGTGCCTCGTCGAACGGGAAAAAGTCCGGCCGCGGACGAGGCTGATCACGTCGAGCCGCGACTGACCCGTTCGATCGAGCCCCGAGCGAATGCGGAGGATCCACCCATCATGGCGACCGACGATCGACGACGACTCGGAAGGACGATACGGCTCGGCGACGTCGCCCGCGCCCGAAGCGGTGACAAGGGGACCGGCGCCAACGTCGGCGTGATGGTCGATTCCGACGCCCACTACGCCCACCTGCGCGAGTGGCTGACCGCCGCGAGGGTCGCCGAGTATTTCCAGCCGATGGGCGCCACCGGCGTCGAACGGTTCGAGTTGCCCAACCTCCGGGCCTTGAACTTCGTCGTCCGCGGGATCCTGGCGCGATCGACCCGCGTCGACGCCCAGGGGAAGGCGCTGGGGCAGGCGATCCTCGAAATGCCGATCGCGCCGCCCGACGACGGATCGACCGAAGCGCCGGGAGACGTTCCGGCGGCCGAAAGCCTTCTCCTGGTCGAACGACCCCGGCCGGGCGTGGTCGTCGTGGTCCTCAACCGTCCGGAGCGGCGCAACGCCTTGAGCGTCCGACTGATGGACGAACTGGCCGCGACGATCGCGCGGCTCTCGACCGATCCGTCAAACCGCGTGCTGGTCCTTCGAGCGGCGGGCCCGGTCTTCTGCGCCGGGCTCGACCTGGTCGAGGCGTCCGACGTCGCGCTGGCCGAGGTCGGGACCGAGGGCTACGCCCGACTCTTGCGGGCGCTGACCGAGACGTCCTTGGTCACGATCGCCGTGGCGCGCGGGGTCGCGGCGGCCGGCGGCGCGGGGCTGCTGGTCGCGTGCGACTTCGCGGTCGCGGCCGAGGGCCTCGAAATCGTCTTTCCCGAGGTCAGGCGCGGGCTGGTCCCCGCCATGGTCTCGAACCTCCTCCGCGGCAAGCTCCGCGACGCCGACCTTCGCGAGCTCTTCCTGCTCGCCGAGCCGATCGACGCGGCCAGGGCGCTGGCCATCCGGCTGGTCTCCCGCGTCGTGGCCGAGGGGTCCGAGCGAGCCGAGGCCGACCGGCTGGCCGACCTGATACTCCAGGGCGCCCCGGACGCGGTTCGAGACACCAAGGCGCTGCTCGCCGAGTTGGCCGCCGCGGCGACGAGCGACGGCCCCAGGATCGCCCGCGAGTACCACGTCCGGGCCAAGCTGGGTTCGGAGGCGAGGGAGGGCCTCGCCGCGTTCCTCGAAAAGCGCCCGTCCAACTGGGAATGAGGAGGTCCGATCATGACCGCCACGACTTCGACCGTCGCCGACGACGAGCGGACGCAGGCCCGCGAAAAGCAGATCAAGCAGGCCGAGGAACTGCTGTTTTCCGGCCCGCAACGGCTCGGCGTCGCCAAGGGGTTCTTCCAGGGCCGGTTCGTGGCCGACTGGATCCTACCCTATCCCCGACTCGCCGCCGACGAGCAAGCCAGGGTCGACGCCGCCCTCGCCGAGCTTCGCCGGTTCTGCGACGCCTCGCTCGACCCCGCGGCGATCGACCGCCAGGCCGACATTCCGCGCTCGGTCATCGACGGGCTCGCCCATCTGGGAGTCCTCGGGATGACCGCGCCGGAGTCGGTCGGCGGCCGGGGGTTCTCGCAGCGGGCGTACTGCAAGATCCTGGAGGAACTCGGCTCGCGATGCAGCTCGACGTCGATCTTCGTCAACGCCCATCACTCGATCGGCATGCGGGCCTTGCTCCTGTTCGGGACCGAGGGACAGAAACGCCGGTGGCTCCCCTCGCTGGTGAACGGGACGAGCCTCGCGGCGTTCGCGCTGACCGAGCCGCAAGCGGGCTCGGACGCGGCGAACGTCCAGACCACGGCCACGCCAAGCGCCGACGGCTCCCACTACGTCCTCAACGGCGAGAAGCGCTACATCTCCAACGGCGCGATCGCCCAGGTATTGACCGTCATGGCGAGGACGCCGGTGCCTGGCCGGGACGAGACGGCGATCACGGCGTTCCTCGTCACGCCCGACATGCCGGGGTTCCGCGTCGTCGAGCCCCGCATGGAGAAGTTGGGCATCCGAGGCACCGCGACGGCGCGGCTGGCCTTCGAGAACATGGCGGTGCCGGCCGAGAACGTCCTGGGACCGCTCGGCAAGGGCCTGAAAGTGGCGCTTACGGTCCTCGACTTCGGCCGCACGACCTTCGGGGCCTGCTGCGCGGGGCTGGCCAGGACCTGCCTGGCGATGGCCGTCCGCCACGCCGACACGCGCCGGCAGTTCGACAGGACGCTCGGCGAGTTCGAGTCGGTTCGGGCGAAGATCGCCCGGATGGCCGCCGACGCCTACGCCATGGAGGCGATGACCACGGTCACCGCCGGCCTGATCGATCGCGGCCTCGACGATTACATGCTCGAAACCGCGATCCTGAAGGTCTGGAGCACCGAGACCCTCTGGCGGATCGTCAACGACGCCTTCCAGATCCACGGCGGGGCCGCCTACTTCACCGACAACCCGCTGGAGCGGATCCTTCGCGACGCCCGAATCAACCAGATCGGCGAGGGCGCCAACGAGGTTCTGACCTCGTTCATCGCCATGGTCGGCATGAAGGAGCCCGGCGAACGACTCCGCGACGTCCGCGACGCCGCGCTCAAGCCGTTCTCCCACCTGGGCGCGCTGGGCCGCTTCGCCTTCGGGGAGGCCGGCGCGTGGCTGAGGACGCCGAGCGTCCCCGTCCGATCGGCCGCCTTGAAGGCAGACGCCCGCGAACTGGGCCGGCTGATCCGACGCTTCGCCCTGGCGATCCAGAAGGCGATGATCCGCCATCGCGAGGAGATCCTCGAGCGCCAACTGGTCCACGAGCGGATCGCCAGGATCGCCATGGAGCTTTACGCCTCGGCCTGCGTCCTGAGCCGTCGCGATTCGGAATTGACCGACCAGCCCGGCGACGATCACGCCGCCGCCGCGACGCTCTTCCTCCAGGCGTCCGCCCGGCGGATCCGCGCCGACCTCCACGCGCTTGGGCACAACGACGACGCCAGCGTCCTGGCCGCCGCCGAGGCGGTCCTCCGGGATGGGAAAGGTTGATGGCCGCGATCGGAATTTGGAAGGGATGGCGAAGCGCTCGACGTCCCCTCTCCCGCCGGGCTGACGACCCGACGCTTTTTCAGAAGCCGGGGCGATCATCGCCTTCTCCCCTTGAGGGAGAAGGTGGCCCGAAGGGCCGGATGA
>CALCIB010000255.1 GCA_937907525.1 uncultured Planctomycetales bacterium
AGGACTTCTATTCCGACGGCTTCCGGTCGCGCCCACCCCTCATCCGGCCTTCGGCCACCTTCTCCCTCAAGGGGAGAAGGCGATCAACGCCGCAGCTCACTCCTCGTCGTGACGACTTCTGAAAAAGTGTCGGGTCGTCAGCCCCGTGGGAGAGGGGACGAATCAGGCGGTTTTTCAATTCGAACGTTCTAGCCACGCTCTGTCCCAAATCAAGGCCAACCTATTGACCTTTAACGATTTGCGCCGTCGGCTTCGTTCGTCGCCCGTGACGAACGGACCCAAAGCCGGGCCCGTTCGTCGGAGCGGGTCAGTCGAACAGGAGCCGGTTCATGCGGGCGACGACGTCCTGCGCCTCGGCGAGGTCGGCGATGCCGAGTTCGGCGGAGATCCAGCCTTCGTAGCCGACGTCGAGGAGGGCCTGCTTGACGGCCGGCCAGTCGATCTCGCCCCCCTCGCCCAGCTTGTAGCTGAACCGCTTGGGCTTGGCGTATTCCTTGATATGGACCTTGAGGATCCGTTTGCCCAGGGTCCGGATCCATTCCTCGGGATAGCCGTACTCGACGACGTTGCCGACGTCGAAGTAGGCGCCGACGGTCGGGCTCTGGAACTCGTCGATGTACTGGGCGAACTCCAGGGGGCTTAAGAGGAACTTGTTCCAGACCTCCTCGACGGCGATCTTGACCCCGGCCTCCTCGGCGTGCGGGATCAGCTTGCGGATCTGTTCCTGGGAGCGGTCCCACGCCTGGCGGTAGGAGACCTTCCTGGTGACGACGGCCGGGACGACCAGGACGGTGGTCCCGCCGTAAGCCTTGACGTCCTGGAACTCTTGCTTGATCGCGGCGACCCCCTCGGCGACGACGGCCGGGTCGGGGTCGGACAGGGGCTTGCCCCAGTGGGCGGCGCCGCTGACGCCGTGGATCACCAGCCCGGTCTCGTCGCGGGCGGCCAGGACTTCCTTTTGGTCCAACTGGTTGGGGCTGATCAGTTCCACCCCCTCGAAGCCGGCCTCCTTGAGCATCTGGAAGGTCGGCAGGATGGGGCCCTTGGTCTGCCCCAGCATGTACGCCTTCCTCCACGGCGGCTCGGCCGCGGCGGCCGCGGCGGTCCCGCCGGCGCCCAGGGCGGAGGCGGCGGCGAGCGCTCCGGCGCTCGCCAGGAAACCTCTGCGATCGATGGTCCGGTCCCGCATGGTGGTCCAGCCTTTCGTCTCGTCTTACTCGGCGAGGAGTTCGGCGAGCCTGGCCTCCAGCAGCTCGCCGACGAGCGCGGGGTTGGCCTTGCCGCCGGTCTGCTTCATCACCTGGCCGCGGAGGAAGCCCTTGACGGCCTCGGGCTTCTTCTTGCCCCCCTTCAGATCGTCGATCGCCTTGGGGTTGGCGGCCAGGGCCGCGGCGACGGCGTCGGCGATGGCGTCGGCGTCGGAGACCATCTTGTAGCCGCCCAGCTCGATCACCTTCTCGGCCGGGTCGCCGGTCTCGATCATCCGGCCGAGGACCTCGCGGCCCTGGTTGGTGTTGAGTTCCCCGCGCCTGACGCGGCCGATCAGGTCGGCCAGGGCGTCGGCGGCGACGGGGAAGTCGGCGATCGCGATCCTCCGGTCCTTGATTGTGCGCAGGACGTCCTGCTGGATCCAGTTGCTGGCCAGTTTGGGCTCCCCCCCCGCGGCCACGACGGCGTCGAAGTAGGCGGCCACGTCCTCGCCCTGTTCGACCAGCACGTTGGCGTCGTAGGGGGAGAGGCCGTGTTCGGCCTCGTAGCGCTCGCGGCGGGCGGCGGGGAGTTCGCCGATGGAGGCCCGGACCCGTTCCAGCCAGGCGTCGTCGACGACGACGGGGACGAGGTCGGGCTCGGGGAAGTAGCGGTAGTCGGCGGCGGTTTCCTTCTCGCGCTGGGGCTTGGTCCGCTCCAGTTCGTCGTCCCAGCCCCAGGTCCCCTTGGGGGCGTCCTTGATGGTCAGGCCGTCCCGCCTCCACTTGGCGTACTGGCGCTCGGCCTCGTAGTTGACGGCCTTCTCGACGGCTCGGAAGCTGTTGAGGTTCTTGACCTCGACGATCGGGGTGGCGATCGTCTTTCCATCCTTATGGATGTGGATGTTGACGTTGGCGTCGCAGCGGAGCGAGCCCTCCTGCATCTCGCAGTCGGAGACGCCGAGGTAGCGGAGGGTCAGCCGAAGCTCCTCCAGACAGCCGCGGGCGTCGGCGGCGGAGCGGATCTCCGGCTCGCCGACGATCTCCAGCAGCGGGATCCCGGCGCGGTTCAGGTCGACCTCGGAGAACTCGCCGCCGTGGGTGAGCTTGCCGGTATCCTCCTCCAGATGGACGCGGGTGAGGGCGCAGAAGCCCCCGCCGCCGCCGTCCTTGCGGACGGGGATCGCCAGTTTGCCGCCGGTGGAGAACGGCAGATCGTACTGGCTGATCTGGTAATTCTTGGGAAGGTCGGGGTAGTAGTAGTTCTTGCGGTCCCACTTGGTGAAGGGCGTGATCCTCGCCCCCAGGGCCACGGCGGTCTTGAGGGCCAGTTCGAACGCCTTGCGGTTCATGACCGGCAGGGTGCCGGGCATTCCCAGGGCGACCGGGTCGGTCTGGGTGTTCGGCGGCAGACCGAACTCCGTCCCTCCCGACGAGAACATCTTGCTCTCGGTCTGGAGCTGGACGTGGATCTCAAGGCCGATTACGACGTCGTAGGGTTGGCTGCTCATGGCGGGGGCCTGTCGTGCTTCCGGGTGAGTCAAGGCTTCGAGGCGTGGTTTTCGAGGCCGGCGCGGGTCGAATCCGACGGTCGTCGGCTCGGCTTGAAAGCGTGGGACGGGCGACCCGTCAGGAAGACGCGCTTCCCCCGACCTTGGAGGGAGACGACGAAGCGGCGCTCGGCGACGGCCATCCGGCGTCCATTTCGTCTTGCAGGAAGTCCGTGACGTCCTCCTCGTCGTCAGGCACCGAGAACAGCGCGAATTCCCGATCCAGGTCGAGCGTTGACGTTACGACAAGGCCGATATTCCAAGTGAAAGGGGGAAGGCCAGGCTCGTCCACCGACTGGCGAAGTCGATTCAGGATGTCGCGGTACCAGCGGACCAAGTCTTCGGCTGACAAACGGCGCGACGTGACCAAGGTCAGGCTGACTTGCTCGGTTCGCTCGTTCCACAGCCCCATCAGCGCGATCTCGCCCCGTTCAAGGCCCTCGCCCGAGACGTAGTCGGCGATGACCTCGGCGATCTTTCGAAATATCTGTCTTATGGACGATTTAACAGCCATGCCAAGACTCCGTTGACCGGGTCGTCCAAAGCGTTGTTGATTTCCTCGGCGTCCTTCGTGGAGAACGTCGCCCGGGGTTGATAGCGCTGGTCGTTCAACCGTTGCTTGCCGTACTTGACCAATACGTCCCAGTTTTGCCGAACGACCTCGTGGCGAGGCTCTTCCAATTCCCGCCTCAGGCCGGTGAAGAGTAGGACCTCCGACAGATCGTGAGTCTTGCACGCGGCCGGCGGGCTGGGAAGGTCGAGTCTTCGGCAGACCAGGGCCTTTAAGAGTATCTCTAGAGCGTACACTCGCAGGGACGCCGCCGTCGAAAGGAATCCATCGGCCGCCAGGGCCCTCGCCTCTTCTTCTCGTTCCTTCCAGGCCGCATCTAGGTCGGCAAGCGTCTGGGTCAGAAGGCCTTTGCTTGCTCCTTGGCTCATGGCGTCGACACCGGCCGTTTCCGAACCCCGCGCGTCACTGGCTCGAAAACGCGAGCGATCAAGCCACGGCTCGGGCCGGCGCCTTGGAAGTGAATCATGGAATGGCCGTCCTGTTCAACGGTGACGCCGGCGTTCAATGTTTTTCGCTTGAGAACTGGGGGAGGCGCCAGTATTTGTGGTACGAAGGGGCGACCGCGTAGAGCCCCCCCTCGTCGACCTTCTTCCCGCCCCGGACGTCGAGGTTGATCGATTTGAGGATCTCGGGCTCCTCGCGCAGTTCCCGTTGGAGATAGTCCCAAACCTCGTTCGCGGCCTGATACTCGTCCTGATCGTCGAAGGCGTCGGCGACGAGCAAAACGTGGATCCGCCCCACGTCCGGGTTCGCCCGGTAGTGGATCGAGTAACTCGACGGATCCCAACCGCGGGCGTGGCCGAAGCGATCGAGGGTCGGGGCCACCAGGAACCGGGCCGCCGTCAGGGCTGTTTCGCCAACCACGACAGCACTCCTTCCGTCGGATGTTCCAACCACCTCGCGGAGTCGGCCGACTGGGCGGCCGTCCATGTCAAGGCGGGCATGTAGCGAAGGTCGTTCAACCGGGTCGAGAGGTCCGTCAGCCGCGTCCAGTTCAAGGCGACGGGGTGCGAGGCCGGAAGCGAATAAAGCGCCGCGGACAGGCCGCTGAAGACGAGCAAGGATTCCAGGTCGTGGATCTCCAACTTCTTCAGCGGGTGGGGGATGTCAAGCCTCAAACAGATCCGATGTTTAAGATATATCTCCAGGGCGTAAAGTCGATACGCGATCGCGGTCCCGTGACGACCGCCGACATCCAGGGTCGTGGCGTCGTCCAGCCGGTCGCGCCACGCCTGGTCCAAGTCGGCGCGAGTGATCTCCTTGTTGAATTTAGCAAACTCGCCCGCCATCAGGATAGTTCCGGCCGCTTCAGGTGCCAGTCGGTCTCGCGCTCGAAGACCCGGGCGATCCGCAGCAGGGATTCCTCGGCGAAGGCGGGGGCCAGGAGTTGCAGGCCGATCGGCAGGCCGGACTTCGTGAGGCCGCAGGGGACGCTCAGGCCGGGGATGCCGGCCAGGTTGGCGGTGGTCGTGTAGACGTCGGAGAGGTACATCGCCAGCAGGTCTTTCGACCGCTCCCCCAGCTTGAAGGCCGGCGTGGGGGAGGTCGGGCCCAGGATCACGTCGACGTCCTTGAAGGCCGCGTCGAAGTCGTCGCGGATCAGGCGGCGGACCTTCAGCGCCTGGTTGTAATACTGGTCGGCGTAGCCGGCGGACAGCGCGAACGTCCCCAGCATGATCCGCCGCTTGACCTCCGCGCCGAAGCCCTCGGCGCGGCTGGCCATCATCATCCGGACCAGCGGGTGCAACTCCTCCTCGCCCGGATGTTTGGGGGACCAGTCAAGGGCGCGGTGGCCGAAGATGGTGCCGTCGTAACGGGCGAGGTTGCTGGAGCATTCGGCGGGGGCCACGACGTAGTAGGCCGGGATGCCGTACCTGGTGTGCGGCAGCGAGACATCCTTGATCGTCGCGCCCGCCTTCTCGTAGACCCGGATCGCCTCGCGGACGGCGGCCTCGACCTCCGGGTCGAGCCCCTCGCCGAAGAACTCGCGGGCGACGCCGATCCGGAGCGAGTCGGGCTTGCGGTCGAGGCTGGCGACGTAGTCGGGGACGGGTCGGTCGACGCTGGTGGCGTCGTTCTCGTCGCGGCCGGAGATGGCTTGCAGGAGCAAGGCGGCGTCGGTCAGGTCGTGGGCGAAGGGGCCGATCTGGTCGAGCGAGCTGGCGAAGGCGATCAGGCCGAAGCGGCTGACCCGGCCGTAGGTCGGCTTGAGGCCGACGATCCCGCAGACGGCCGCGGGCTGGCGGATCGAGCCGCCGGTGTCGCTCCCCAGCGAGACCGGCGCCAGGTCGGCGGCCACCGCGGCGGCCGAGCCCCCCGACGAGCCGCCGGGGATCCTCGTCTCGTCCCAGGGGTTCAAGGTCGGCCCGTGAAAGCTGGTCTCCGTCGACGAGCCCATGGCGAACTCGTCCATGTTCGTCTTGCCGAAGAGGACCGCGCCGGCCTCGCGAAGCTTCTTGATCACCGTCGCGTCGTAGGGGGGGCGGAAGTCCTTGAGCATCCTGCTGCCGCAGGTGGTCGGCTCCTTCTCGACGCAGAGCAGGTCCTTGATCGCCACCGGCACGCCGGCGAGCGGCCCCAACGGCTTGCCGGCGGCGCGGTCGGCGTCGATCGCGCGGGCCTGGTCGAGGATCCGGTCGGCGTCGAGGTGGACGTAGGCGTTGAGTCGCTTGAGGGTCTCGGCGCGGTCGAGGTAGGCGCGAGCGAGTTCCTCGGCGGAGACCTCGCGGGCTTCCAGCTTCTTGAACAGGGAGGCGGCGGTGACGTTTTTGAGCAAGTCGTTCATGGGGGGCGTGGTCTCGGCCGGGGCGCGCGGGGGTCGGGTCGATCAGTCGAGGACGGCGGGGACGAGGAAGCTCTCGGCGTTGCGCTTGGGGGCGTTGGCGAGGGCCGCCTCGCGGGGGAGGGCCTCGCCGCGGACGTCGTCGCGGAAGACGTTGCGGACCTCGACGCCGTGGGCCAACGGCTCGACGCCGGTCACGTCCGGCTCCTGGAGTTGCGCGACGTACTCGACGATCGCGTTGAGCTGGCCGGTGAACGTCTCGATTTCCTCCGGGCTTAAGCGCAGCCGCGCCAGCACGGCGACCTTGGCCACCTCTTCGGTCGACAGGGACATGGCGGGGCCCGCTCCTTCCGTTGCGCCTCGAAAACCCGGCCCGGACCTTCGACCGGGTCCGGCGCGCCGGGTCAAGTCTGCCAGAATCCGCCCTGGGCTTCAAGCGAGCCGCGGCGGACGGCGGACCTCGTCGTCCTCCCTTACTTCATCCCCGCCAGCAGCGTCTTGAAGTCGTCGCGGTCTCGGAGGGCGTCAAGGTCCGCGTCCATTTCCATATGGGCCTTGTCCGCGAACCCGGCGGCGACGGCCTTGGTCAACCACTCCATGGCGCGGTCGGCGTCCTCCCCGGCGAGCCGCTCGGCGTCGGCCCCGCCGACCTTCGTCCGCGTCGTGGCGGCGACGGCCCGCATGCAGGCGGCATCGTAAAGGCTGTCGGCGTCGGCGCGGTCGAGCCCCTCCCACATCGCGGCCGTGGTCCGGCAGCCCTCCGCGTCGCCCGCCTTCTGGAAGTGCCCCAGCCGAAGATACATCACCCGCGGGACCAACTGCGGATCGACGGCCTTCCCGGCGGCCTTCGCCACGCACTCGTCGATTAGGGGGATCGCCTCGGCGCCGCGATTCAACGCGATAAGAGAGGCGGCCACGCCCCACATGCTCCAAAGTATGCTTGGATGTCCCGACGGCAGCACCCTTCTCTGCGCCGTCAGCGCTTCCTCGTGCAGCTTCAGCGCTTCCTCGTGACGGCCCAGCGCGGCGTAGCTGACGGCCAGACTTCCCATGCACACGAGCGTGGCCGGGTGGTCCGACGGCAGGCGACGTCGTCGCGCCGCCAACGCCTCCTCTCGGAGCTTCATCGCCTCTTCCCGGCGACCGACTTCGTCGAGGCTAAGGGCCAGAGAACTCATGCTTCCGAGCGTGTATGGATGGTCTGGACCCTGCACGCGCAGTCGCGCCGCCAGGGTTTCCTCGCGGAGCTTCAGCGCTTCCTCCCGGCGCCCCAAGCCGGCATAGCTGGCGGCCAATCCACTCATGCTCCAGATCGTGTCGGGGTGATCCGGCGGCAGCACGCGCCGTTGTGTCGCCAAGGTCTCCTCGCGGAGCTTCAGCGCCTCCTCCCGGCGACCCACCTCGTCGTAGCTGTTGGCCACATTGTTCATGCTCCAGAGCGTGTCGGGGTGGTCCGGCGGCAGCACGCGCAGTCGCGCCGCCAGGGTCTCCTCCCGCAGTTTCAGCGCCTCCTGTCGGCGACCGAGGGTGGCGTAGCTGAGGGCCAGGTTTTGCATGGCTTTAAGCGTGTCGGGGTGGTCCGCCTCCAACACTCGTCGCCGCGCCTCCAGCGTTTCCTCCCGGAGTTTCAGCGTCTCATCCAGGCGACCCAGAGCGTGGTAGCTGTTGGCCAGATTATGCATGCTCATGAGAGCATCGGGGTGATCCGCCCCCAACACTCTCCGTCGCGCCGTCAGCAATTCCTCGCGGAGCTTCAGCGCCTCGTCCAGGCGACCCAGGGAGTCGAAACTGAGGGCCAAGCCATCCATGCTCGCGAGCGTGTCTCGATGGTCCGCCCCAAGCACTCGGCGTCGCGCCGTCAGCGTTTCCTCGCGGAGTTTCAGCGCCTCGTCCAGGCGACCCAGGGCGAAGTAACTGCCGGCCAGGTTATGCATGCTCATCAGCGTGTCCGGGTGGTCCGGGCCGTGGTGGCGGGCGAACAGGGTTCGGGCGCGTTCGAGTTGCTCGGCGGCTTGCTTCGCCTCGCCCAGGTAGAGGAACGTCGCGCCCAGGGCCGCCCGCAATCGGGCCTCGACCAGCGGTTGGTTGGGGAACGCCTCGTCCAGGGTCGGCAGGGCGGCCAGGACGGCGTCGCGCAATGAGACGTCGATGCCGAGGCCGCCGTCCTGGCCCTTGGGGCGGCCGGCGGCGAAGACGTGGTCCTCGAAGAACTTGACCACCGCGTTCGCCTCGGCCTCCTTGGCTTCGGCCAACTCCCTTTGGCGGGTCTCGGCGGCGCGGGCCCTCTCGGCGCGATACAGGCCGATCCCGGTCCCGAGCACGCCCAGGAGCAGCGCGGCGACCACCACGCCGGCGGCCCAGGCGAGCGCCCGCCGCCGCTTCGCCTGTTCCTCGGCGCGGGCCTCCGCGGCGTGGCGGTCGCGTTCGGCGCGGCGGGCGCGCTCGTCGGCGGCGCGGCGGAGGGCCGCCGCCTCGGCGGCCACCACGTCGCCCGTCGCCGGCCGTTCCGACGGCTCGAACGCCAGGCAGCGCTTGCAAAGCGCGACCACGTCCGGATCGGCGCCGCTGGCGTCCAGGCGCGCGAACGCTTCGTCGGTTCGGCCCCGCACGGCGTTCAGGCGGACGTCCTCGGAGTCTCGACCGCCGAAGGGAGGCTTTCCGGTCAGCAGGACGCAGAGGATCGCTCCCAGGCCGAACACGTCGGAGCGGGCGTCCACCTTGTCGATCTCGCCGGCGGCCTGTTCGGGGGACATGTACTTGGGCGTCCCCAGGGCGCCGCCGGCCATCGATCGAAAGCCGTCGGGCTCGCGAGGGGTGTGGATCCGGGTCGGGGCGGCGGTCGCCTCGGGGTCGTCGGCGGGCTTCGGCGCGGCTTTCGACCCGTCCGACGACGGCAGCACCTTCGCCAGCCCCCAATCCATCAACTGGGCCTCGCCGAAGTTGCCGACCATGACGTTGGCGGGCTTCAAATCGCGGTGGATGACGCCGTGGGCGTGCGCGTAGCCGACCGTCTGGGCGACCGCCTGGAAGATCGCGAGCGGATCGACCGCCGCGTTTCGGTTCAATAATTCCTCAAGCGTGTCCCCCTTGATGAGTTTCATGACGAGGAAGGGACGGCCGCCGGCCAGCGCGCCGGCCTGGTGGACGGCCGGGACGCCGGGGTGCTGGAGTTGCCCGGTGACGTGGGCCTCGTCGACGAACCGGGCCGCGGCGGGGGAGTCGAGGGCGAACCGCTCCTGGAGGAACTTGACGGCGACCACGCGGTCCAGGGTCAGGTCGCGGGCGCGGTAGACCACGCCCATGCCGCCGCGGCCGACCTCGTCGAGCAACTCGAAGCCCGGCGGGGCCTCGGGCCGATCCGTCGGGACGGTTCGATCCGCCGCTTCGCCGCTCAGGGGGACGGTCGTGTCCGACATGGGTCGCGCTCCGATCGGAGGCGTCATCGACGTGAATCGATCAGTGACGGGCGTCCCTATTCAGCGCATTATACACGTTTTTCACGATTAATTCAATCGTTGTCGGATTCGAACAACGAACGCTCCGGCGCGGATCGAAAATCGTGTTCGCCCCGAGGCCGCCGGGCGGCCGTCGGGATTCGCGGCGATCCCGGCTGGCGTCACGGGACGAGTCGTGCTATAAACGGTGAACGTTTGAACCGAGACGACGTCGAAGAGGGGCTTTCCATGAGCACCGCGGGTCCCGACCGCGCAGCGACGGGCTACCTCGACCCGGACGAGCCGGAGTATCCGTCGAGCGACGGCGAGCCGATGGCCGAAAGCACCACCCAGTTCCGCTGGATCGTCACGATCAAGGAGGGGTTGGAGGCGCTCTTCGCCGACCGCGACGACGTCTTCGTCGCCGGCGACCTCCTCTGGTACGCCACCCGGGGGGACGCGGGCGACGTCATGGCCCCCGACGCCATGGTCGTGTTCGGCCGACCCAGGGGCGATCGCCGCTCGTACCGCGAGTGGGTCGAGGACGGCGTCGTCCCCCAGGTCGTCTTCGAGGTGGCGTCGTACACCAACACGCCCACGGAGATGGCCGAGAAGCGGCGGCGTTACGACGCCCGCGGGGTCGAGGAATACTACTTTTACGATCCGGAGACCGGCGACTTCGAGGCCTGGATTCGACGTCCCGACGGCCTCCGCGCGATCAAGGGGGACGGCTGGAAGAGCCCCCTGCTCGGCGTCACGTTCCACGCCCCGCGTCGCAAGGAGGCGCTGACGATCGTCCGCCCCGACGGCCGCCGGTTCCGGACGTTCGGCGAGTTGGCCAGGGACGAGGCGGCGGCGCGTCGCATCGCCAAGGCGGAACGAAGGCGACGGCGTCGGGCGGAGCGGGAGGCGGTGGAGGAGGCCGAGCGGGCCGAGGCCGAGCGCCTGCGACGCGAGCACGCCCAAAGCCTGGCCGAGCGGGCCGACGCCCGCGCCGAGGCCGAGCGGCTCTCGCGCCAGAAAGCCGACGCCCGCGCCGAGGCCGAGCGGCTCTCGCGCCAGGAGGCCGACGCCCGCGCCGAGGCCGAGCGGCTCTCGCGCCAGGAGGCCGACGCCCGCGCCTTGGCGGCCGACGCCCGCGCCTTGGCCGAGCGTCGTCGAGCGGAACTCCTGGAGGCGAAGCTGCGCGCGATGGGGGTGGAACCCGACTGAGCCTCGTCCGGCTTTCGATCTCGCGATCCCGTCTGGCGGGGAGGGCTTGATTTCCTCATAATGGCCTGTCGAAGGAGGGCGCCGAATCGTCCGCCTCGGGGACGCGGCGCATGCACGACATCGATCTGATCCTGACCTTGACCGGCGGTTTCGCGGCGGCCTTGGTCTTCGGTTACATCACCTTCAGGCTGAAGCTCTCGCCGATCGTCGGCTATCTGCTGGCCGGGATCGCCGTGGGGCCCACGTCGCCGGGGTTCACCGCCGATCCCCACCTGGCCGAGCAACTGGCCGAGGTCGGCGTGATCCTCTTGATGTTCGGCGTCGGGCTGCAATTCCAGATCAAGGAATTGCTGGCGGTCAGGAGGGCCGTCGTCCCCGGGGCCGTGATCCAGTGCGTGACGGCGACGGCCCTGGGGGCGGTCCTGTGTCGCTGGAACGGCTGGGGGTGGTCGCCCGGGGTGGTCTTCGGGATGTCGATCTCGGTCTCCAGCACCGTCGTTTTGGTGCGGGTGCTGGCCGACAACGGGGCGTTGCACACCAGGGCCGGCCACGTCGCGGTCGGCTGGCTGGTGGTGGAGGACCTGATCGCGGTCTTCGCGCTGGTGATGCTGCCGGTGGTCTTCGGGACCGGCGGCGGGGCGTCGTCGTCGGTGCTGCCCCAGGTCGAGATCGCGGCCGTGAAGGTCGTGGCGATGGTGGCGACGACGCTCCTGGTGGGGGACCGGGTCGTCCCCTGGGTGCTGGACCGGGCGGCGGCGACCCGCTCGCGGGAGTTGTTCACGCTGACGGTGTTGACGACGGCCCTGGGGATCGCGGTCGCCGCGGCCAAGGTGTTCGACGTCTCGATGGCGTTGGGGGCGTTCCTGGCCGGGATGGTGGTGGGGCGGTCGCCGTTCAGCCTTCGCGCCGCGGTCGAGGCCCTGCCGATGCGCGACGCCTTCGCGGTCCTGTTCTTCGTCTCCGTCGGCATGTTGTTCAATCCGAGCGCGTTGTGGGAGTCGCCGGGGTTGATCGCCGCGGCCCTGGCGGTGGTCATGGTGGCCAAGCCGTTGGTCTCGACGTTGATCATCCACGCGGCGGGGCATCCGTTGCGGACGGCGGTCGCCGTCGGGTTGAGTCTGACGCAGATCGGCGAGTTCTCCTTCATCCTGGCCTCGGCCGCCCGGAGGATGGGGATCCTGGATCTGGAGGCGCACAACGCGGTGATCGCCGCGGCGATCGTCACGATCACGATCAATCCGATGCTCTATCGCGCCATCGGCCCGGTCGAGCGGCTGTTGAAGCGGTTCATCAAGGATCCCGGCCCGGTCGAGAACCGAGTCCAGCACGACGAGGACGCGCCCGAGGAGTCGGGGAGGCACCGGGTCGTGCTGATCGGCTACGGCCCCGTCGGCAAGACGCTCTCGCGGCTGTTGCGCGACAACCGGATCGACCCGGTCGTCATCGAGTTGAACATGGAGACGGTCAGGCGGTTGGAGGGGGAGGGGATTCGGGCCCTCTACGGCGACGCCATGCACGCCGACGTCCTGCGGCACGCCGGGGTCGACCGGGCGATCGCCCTGATCCTCAGCAGCTCCACCATGAGCGGCGGCAAGGAGACGATCCGGCTGGCCCGCGACGTGAACAAGGACGTATTCATCCTGGCCCGGACCAACTACCTCCGCGAGGTCGCCGAGATGCGCGACGCCGGCGCCGACGTGGTCTTCTCCGGCGAGGGGGAGGTCGCCCTGGCGATGACCGAGGCGCTTTTGCACCGCCTGGGGGCCACTCCCGAGCAGATCGACAGCGAGCGCGCCCGCGCCCACGACGAGTTCTCCGACGTGATCGACGCCGGCGCCGAGGCGTCGATCCTCGCCGCCGTCGCGGCCGGCGTCATGGACGGCGACGCGACGCCCCCGTCCCCGGCCGGCTCCGGCGCCCCCAGGACGCCGACGACCGGCCGCGAGGATCCGCTGGCCGGGTGAGCCGGCCGGCCGTCCGGCGGCTCAGACCAGGACCGGCAGCGTCCGGTTGGCCGGCGCGTAGGCCAGACTCGCGTCGCGGCGCCGACGCTCGACCGACTCGTCGACCGTCTCGTTCCCCAGGGTCGCGCCGATCGGCCGCAGATAAGGGGGCTTCTTAAGCGCGTACAGGCCGTCGAGGAACCTGGCGTAGGAGTCGGTCGCCGTCCCCTGGTAGTCCTCCACCGGAGCGGAAACCGCGTCCAGCCCCAGGCCGGCGTCCGCCGCCCGGTCCTGGATCCAGCGCAAGGCCAGGTCGGAGAGCCTTCGATCGGAATACCCGCCCCCCACGTCGCAGTGGGCGCCGGCGAACCAGCGCTGCTCGACGTACTGCCCCGGCTTCCGTTTGGGCGCCCAGAGGGTCGCGGCGTAGTCGATCCGGTGTTCGTCGATCGCGAGCGCCTGGTAGGCGCGCTCGACGATCGAACTCAACTCGGTGTCGTGGAACTCATAAAACCTGGCGTTGAGCCGGGTGGCCAGCGTCAGCGGGATTCCAAGCGCGCCGACGGTGTCCCAGACGCCCAGGAACTTGATGGGGGCCTCCCGGGCGAACCGGGCGCGGAACCGACGGGAGCGGTCGGAGTCGGGATCGTCCTCGCGGGTCCGGTAGAGCAGGTAGGCCGCGGCCCGGGTCACGGGGCCGAACTTCGGCGTGACCAGGCCGCTGTTGCGGATCATCCCCACCAGGCTCCTCGCCGTGTACGCGCCGCGGCTGAAGCCCAGGATGAAGACCTCGTCGCCGTCGTCGTACAACTCCACGAGTTTGCGGTAGCCCTCGCGGATGTGCTCGTCCAGCCCGACCCCGAGCACGCCGCCGACGATTTTGTCCCAGCGCCCGGTCCCGACGCCCGGAACGTACGCGCGCGTCTGGCGGACGCCGTCGGCGCCGACGGTCCGGATCGACTCGTAAAACCGGCTCACGTTCGTCTCGATCCGATCGGCCGCCGGCAGGCCGTCGTCGGCGGGGGTGTTCCAGGTCCCGTCGAAACAAAGCACGATGCGCTTCATCCGGCGCGCCTCCGCTGAAAAGGGGACGTGGGAGCGGGGAGGAGATCGACGCTCCATCGAAACATTTTACGAGCGTCCCGCGAAGGCCGCAATGTTTGCGACGCTTTTCGAGTCGGCCCCTCCGGCCGACGCCTCGGGTTTGACGGCGGTCGCGCGCCGGCTTTATCATGCGACGGTCCCGGGGACCGGCCCCGGCGGCGCGACGGGGCGGATCCTCCGCCCGATTCGAGACGGAGAGCGTTCATGGCGATCGAGGGCCCCGCGGCGATCATCCTGGCGGCCGGCCAGGGGAAGCGGATGAAGTCGGATCGGGCCAAGGTCTTGCACGAGGTCTGCGGCCGGCCGATGATCTCCTACGTCGTCGACGCCGCCCGCGGCGCGGGGGCCGGGACGATCGTCGTCGTCGTCGGCTTCGCCGCCGACCAGCTCTACGAGGCGCTCGCCGGCGAGCCCGACGTCCTCTTCGCCGAGCAAAAGGAACAACTCGGCACCGGCCACGCCGTGAAGGTCTGTCGGCCGCTGTTGGAGGGGTATGAAGGCCCGGTGATGGTCCTGGTCGGCGACGAGCCGCTGTTGCGCCCCGAGCCCCTGGCCGACCTGTTCGACCGCCAACGCCGCGAACGCGCCGACTGCCTCCTGGGGACCGCCGAGGTCGCCGATCCGACCGGCTTCGGCCGGATCCTCCGCGACTCCGCCGGCCGCTTCCTCCGCATCGTCGAGCAACGCGACTGCGCGCCCGAGGAACGCGCCATCCGCGAGATCAACCCGAGCTGCTACGTCTTCCAGCTTCCCGCCCTCTGGGACGCCCTGGACCGGATCGGCACCGGCAACGCCCAGGGCGAATACTACCTCACCGACGCCCCCGAACAACTCATGCGCCAGGGCGGCAAGGTGCGGGCGCAAAACGTCCTGGCCGCCGACGACGTCCTCGGCGTCAACACCCGCCAGCATTTGGCCCAGGCCGAGGCGATCATGCAGGCCCGGATCCAGGACCGATGGATGACCGAGGGGGTCTCCATCATCGACCCCCGCAACACCCACATCGACGGCCGCGCCGTCATCGGCCGCGACACCGTCATCCGCCCGTTCAGCGTCGTCAGCGGCGACGTGACCATCGGCGAGCGCTGCAAGATCGGCCCGTTCGCCCATCTCCGCGCGGGAACCAGGCTGGCCGACGACGTGGAGATCGGCGCGTTCGTGGACGTGAACCGCTCGACGATCGACTCTGGGACGATCGCCCGCCACCTGGCCTACCTCGGCGACGCGACGGTCGGCCGCGACGTCAACGTCGGCGGCGGCGCGATCACCGCCAACTTCGACGGCGCGCGCAAGCATCCCACCATGATCGGCGACGGCGCGCGGCTCGGCGCCAACTCGGTCCTGGTCGCCCCCGTCGAGATCGGCGCGGGGGCGGTCGTCGCCGCCGGCGCCGTGGTCCCCAGGGGGAAGGTCGCCCCCGGCGCGACGGTCGCCGGCGTCCCGGCCCGACCCATGAAGCCCCCGGCCGGGGAATGAGCCCGGCCGACGCCGACGACCGCGACGCGATCGCGCGTCAGAACGGCCGGCCCTCGTCGATGGGGGCCTCGATGTTCGCCTTGTTGTCGAAGAGGGTGAGGTTCTTCAGGAAGACGAGCTTGGCCGTGTCGGTGCGGCCGGTGCGGTTCTTGGCGACGATCACCTCGGCGACGCCCGGTTGGTCGTTGGGGTCGTAGTAGTCGGGGCGGTGGAGCAACAGCACCATGTCGGCGTCCTGCTCGATGGCGCCGGACTCGCGCAGGTCGGCCATGCGGGGGCGGCGGTCCTCGCGGTTCTCGACGCCTCGGTTGAGCTGCGAGAGCGCGATCACGGGGACGTGTAGTTCACGCGCCATCATCTTCAAGCGGCGGCTGATCTTGGCGATCTGCTCCTGGCGGCTGTCGCGCGAGTCGTCGGCGTCGATGAGTTGGATGTAGTCGATCATGACCAGGCCGAGGCCGTGCCGCAGTTTGAGGCGGCGGGCGGTGGCCAGGATCTGTAGCATCGTCCGCGACGGCGTGTCGTCGATGTGGATCGGCGCCGCGGCGATCTCGGTGTACGCCTTGCCGAGCTTGCCCAACTCCACATGACCCAACCCGTGGCCGGTTCGCATCTTGTTGGAGTCGACCTTGGCGTGGGCGCTGAGGAGCCGTTCGCCCAGTTCGAGCCTTCCCATTTCAAGGCTGACGACCAGGGTGGGGGTCTGGTGGTTCACGGCCGCGTGGGCGCAGATGTTCAGGGCGAACGCCGTCTTGCCCATGGCGGGACGGGCGGCCACGATAACCAGTTGCTCGGGCTGAAAGCCGGTGGTGATGTCGTCGACGTCGAAGAACCCGGTGCCGACGCCGGTGACGACGTGCTTCTCCTCGGCCCGCCGGCTGATCCGGTCCATCGCCTCGGAGAGCACGCCCTTGAGTTCGTGGACCTGGCCCTTGATCTGGTCCTCGGCGATCGCGAAGACCTTGCGCTCGGCGGTTTCCAGAAGCTGTTGCGAGGTGAACAGGTTCGAGTAGCCGTCCTGGATGATCTCGGTGGCGCTTTGGATCAGTTGGCGGCTGACCGACTTCTGGCGGACGATCTCGGCGTGGAAGCGGGCGTTGGCCGCGTGGGGGACGCTGTTGGCGATCTCCAGCAGGCCGTCGTCGCCGCCGATCCGCTCCAACTCCCCCTTGCGGTCGAGTTCGTCGCCGAGGGTGACCGCGTCGACCGCCTTCCCCTCGTCGTACATCTCGCGGATCGCGCGATAGACGATCTGGTGGGCGTCGCGGTAAAAGTCGTCCGGGGTTAGGAAGCCGACGACGTCGTGGAGCACGTCGTTGTCCAGCAGGATCCCGCCCAGGACGCTGCGCTCGGCGTCGAGGTTCTGGGGCGGCAGCCGATCGGCCGCCGACGAGGAATCGATCCGGCCGCGGGGACCGTGTCCGTTGCCGCCTTCCCTGCCGACGCCTTGGATGTATCCCGGGACGGTCGCCATGGCCCGCTCCACTCCTTGCAAGCCCCGCGAAACTTCGAAAATCAGCCGACTGTACTACTGTATCGGATCGTTCCGGTTCCGGCTATCACTGAAAGTCGAAATTCGCGGAGCGGGTCGGCGCGGCCGCGCGTGGAGGGGGGACGGGAGGGGAAATGCGAGAGGCCGGGCCGCTTGAAGGCGGCGCCGGCCTGGGTGGGGGCGTTCGACGTCGATGGGGCGGTCGGCGAGGGGTCAGGAGACGCCTTCCTCGACGTTGCTGGGGACGACCCAGAGCTTGACGTCGGTGTCGATGTCCTGGCCCAGATGGAGATTGATGGTGTAGAGGCCCAGTTCCTTGAGCGGCCCCTCGATGCGGACGTTTTCGGTGGTGATCGGGAAGCCCTCGGCCTTGAGGGCCTCGGCGATCTGATCGGCGTTGACCGAGCCGTAGAGGTGGCCTTCCTCGTTGGCGTTGGCCTCGATCGTCAGCGAGCGCTGGGCGATCTGAGCGCCGAGGGCCATCAGGTCGGCGCGGCGGGCGGCCTCCAGGGCGCGGAGGCGTTCGCGGTGCTTCTCGACGATCCGCAGGTTGTGGGGGGTGGCGAAGGTCGCCAGGCCCTGGGGCAACAGGTAGTTGCGGGCGAAGCCGGGCCGGACCTTGACGAGATCCCCGGGCGCGCCGAGGTGGGGGACGTTGTTGGTCAACAGGACGTTGAGATACCCGTTCTTGGCGCGGAGCGGGTGGTTCTTGCGGCGCTCGACGCCGGGTTGGCGGGGGGGAGCGGCGTCGGCGGTCTTCTTCGCGCCGGCCGACCTGGCGGCGGCCTTGGCCTTGGACTTCGTCTTGGTCTTGGTCGTCTTCGCCATGTTCGATTGTCGCTTTCGATCCTGGGGCGGCCGCGGGGCGTCGGCGGGGGGGGAGGTCCGGTTCGCCTCCGGTCATCGGCCGACGCGCGATCGAACCATTAAAACCGATCGGGCCGGCGACTCCAAGGGGAATGTCCGGCCGGACGCGGGCTCGGCCTTAAAACGGGATGTCGTCTTCCGGTTCGGGGGGGGCGGCGGCTCGGCCGCCGGAGTTGGCGGGGGCCGGGGCGCCGCGGGGCGGGGCGTCGTCGTAGTCGCGTTCGCGAGCCGGTTCCCGGCGTTCCCGTCGGGGCGGGGCGGCCTCGCGAGGCGGCGGCGGCGCGCCGTACTCGTCACCGCCGTATCCGCCCCCGCCGCCGCCCTGGGCGTCGCGACGGGAGTCGAGGAACTGCACGCGATCGGCCTGGACGCGGACCTTCGAGCGTTTCTCGCCGGTCGTCTTGTCGTCCCACTGGTCCATCTTCAGGGAGCCCTCGACGAAGACGAGGCTTCCCCGGCGGAGGTACTGGCAGCAGTTCTCCGCCTGGCGGTCCCAGACGGTGACGTCGATGTACAGGACTTCCTCGCGGCGCTCGCCGTCGCGCCCCTGGAAGGAGCGGTTGACGGCCATCCGCAGTTCGCTGACGGCGGTCCCGTTGGGAATGCGTCGCAGTTCGGGGTCGAACGTGAGGCGTCCCATCAACTGCACGCGGTTCAGATCCGGCACGGCCCCGCTCCTTTCGATCCCAAAACTCGGAGGCGCGAAATCCCCTTTGAAAGCAGGGTAAACGCTTGTCCCCTGGATTGCAAGCGGATTCGCGCGGCGATCCGCGGGGTGGCGCCGGTCGTGGCGGCGGCGGGGCCGGCGCGGGGTCAGTCGTCGCGACGGCGGCGGCGGGGACGGTCGTCAAGGTCGTCGTCGCGCGCGTTCTCGGCGTCGACGTTGGGGTTGGAGGCCATCGCCTGATTGACGAGGTTCTCCTCCAGCTTGGGGTGGACCTTGAGGATCAGCTCGCGAAGGATGACGTCGGAGAGGTGGCAGTCCGAGACGATCTCCTTGAGCTTGGAGCCGTCGGCCTTGAAGTAGGTCAGCAGGTACGTCCCCTTCTTGTGGCCGTTGACGGGGTAGGCGAGCCGGCGCTCGTCCCACTGGCGGCTGGCGACGATTTCGGAGTCGTGCTTGGCCAGGATGTCGTGGACCTGCTTGACGGTGTCGTCCCAGGCCGCGGCGGCCTTGGCGCTGTCGAGCAGGAACATGCCTTCGTAGGTGTGGACGGGCAAGAGTCGGGTCCTCCGTCGCGCCCGCGGGGGCCGCGACCGTTTCGTTTCGCGAGAAGTTACTGGGATGGTCCGTTGAATCGGTTCATGGCGGCGTCGACCCCCTGGGAGGTCCAGACGGCCGCGGCCTGGGAGGCGAGGATCAGGGCGTCGTCGATCTTGGCTCGCTCGGCCGCCTTGAACCGGCTCAGGACGTGCTCGACGGCCTGGCCCTCGCCGGCCTCGCCGATGCCGATCCGGAGCCTGGGGAATTCCTGGGTGCCGAGGTGGAGGGCGACGTCGCGCAAGCCTTTCTGGCCGCCGTCGGAGCCTCCCTTGCGGATCCGGAGCCTCCCCAGGGGGAGGTTCAGGTCGTCGCAGACGACCAGCAGGTCGGCCGGGTCGATCTTGTGGAACCGAACCGCCTGGCCCACCGATCGGCCGCTGAGGTTCATGAACGTGTCGGGCTTCAAGAGCAAGACGCGCTTGTAATCGATCTCGACCTCGGCCAGGAGCCCCTCGAACTTGCGGGCGAAGCCGGCGGCCCCCGCCCCCCGGGCGAGGCGGTCGATCAGGTCGAAGCCGACGTTGTGCCGCGTGCCGTGGTACTTGGGGCCCGGGTTCCCCAGGCCGACGAGGAGCTTCAAGGCTGCCAAGGCGGAGCCTCCCGGCGTCGCCGCGAGGGAGGCCCGAGCCTCCCCGCGCGGCTGGGTCAGTCGGCCTCTTTGTCCTTGCGCTCGGGCTTGATCATCTCGGGCTGGACCTCGCCGGCGACCTCGGTCGAGGGCTCGGCCTGCTGGGTCGGGGCGACGACGTGGACCAGCAGCACGTCGGGATCGGCGTCGACCACGACCCCCTCCGGCAGTTGCAGTTCCTTGACGTGGATCGCCTGGTTGAGCTTCAGCCCCGAGACGTCGACCCTGATCGCGTCGGGGATCGAGCCGGCCGGGCACTTGATGGTCAGGCGCCGGACGACCACCTCCAACAGCCCCCCCTCGGCGACGCCGACGGCGTCCCCCTTGCACTGGATCTCGACCTCGGTGTCGACCAGTTCCTCCCGGTCGACCCGGGCGAAGTCGAGATGGAGGATCTCGCGGCCCAGGTGGTCCCACTGGACGTCGCGGATCAGCACGGTCTCGGTCTGCGAGCCCAGGTCGAGCTCGGCCAGATGGGACCCGCCGGCGATCAGGTTCCTGGCGGCCACGGCGTCCAGGCTGATCGGCACGACGTCCTTCTTGTGGCCGTAAATCACCGCCGGCACCCGGCCGGCCTTGCGGAGCTTGCGGGCGGCCCGCGTGCCCGTCCCCTTGTTTTTGGCGGGGTCGCGGGTCTCGACTTGCAACTTGACTGCTTCGGCCATCGGCGCTCGCCTCGATCCGGGCCGCCCCTGGCGGGCCCGGACGCGATCCAAAATCCCAGGGCTGTCCGCGACGCATCCCGCGCGCCGGCGACCCTCCATGCGGAACGGTCGCCGCGAGTCCTTTCAGGGAAGGGCCCGACGCGCTTCGCCCATCGAAAAAGCGGCCGTGGGGCCGCGCATCCGGCCATTATGCGGATCCTCCCCTTCGCGTTCAAGAGGGACGCGACGGGGGGAGTCCGTTTTCGGGGTCGGAAGATCGATCCGGACGTGATCGCGGCAAGAACGGTCTTCCTCATAATGACGCCGCCGGAGGAGGAAGACGGCGGCCGGATGGTGTCGAGCGCGAAGTGCTCTGTCGAAAACCTAGCCCTGATCGGAAGACCAGGAACCACGGAAGACACGGAAGACACGGAACCAGGGACGATCTTCGGAAGGAAAAGCCTGGGGCTTGTTTTGGAACCCATGATTTTCGGCATCGGTGAGCGCCATCTCCTCCGGGGTCTTTCCGTGTCCTCCGTGTTTTCCGTGGTTCCAATTTCCCGTCGCGTCGGGTTTTCGACAGAGCGAGCGCGAAGCCTTTGACTTTCGGGCGGGTTGTTGGCGCGGCGTCGCGGTCGCCCTAGGATGATGGAGTATCGATTCCGCCCCGACCGCGCCCGTCGCCGCGGGTCGCGAGGACGTCTTCCGGGGCGCGGCGACGCGCCCGCCGCGTTCGGCTTCTTGACGAGGATCGCGCCGTGCCAGCACCTCCGACCGTCCGTCTCCGTTGGATCGCGCCGGCCCTGGCGGCCGCGGCGGTCCTCGGTTCGATCCCGCCGACCGTCGCGACGGCGCAGGCGCCCGCCGCGGCCGACGCGGCTCCCGCGGCCGCGCCGCCGCCGACCGCCGCCAGGGCCGACGCGGCCCCCGCGGTCGCGCCGCCGCCGGCCGCCGCCTTCGCCGCGCGCGAGAAGCTGATCGCCTACGTCGAGTTCGACGGCCTCGACGTCCACGAGGACGCCTGGCGCCAGACCGCCGCGTACCGGATGCTCAACGACACCCCGCTGGGGACGATGCTGGAGGAGGTCGGCGTCGCGCTCTTGGACCGGGCCGCCCTCTGGCTCCCCAACCGCAAGATCAACGGGGCCGACGGCGTGGCGATCGTCAAGCACCTGGCGCGCAAGGGGTTCGTCGCCGCGTTCCACGCCGACCCCTCCGCCCCCGACGGCTACCGCGGCGTGCTGATCCTCAGAGGCGCGACCACCAAGGAGCAGAAGGGGCTCTTGAGCCGCCTGGTGGTCTCGTTCATGGACCCGGCCTCCAAGCACCGGCTGGAGCGCAAGGGGGCGCGGTCGATCGTGGTGGTGCCGCCGCCGGACGACCCGTCCAAGGCGGCCGACCCCGGCGCCAAGCCGGCCGCCGACGCCGGCTGGGCCTGGTGGGCCGAGGCGGGGGACTTCGGGATCGCCCTGGCCCGGCCGTCGGACGCCGAGGCCTGCCTGGCCGGCGTCGACGGCAAGGTCGAAAGCGTCGCGGGCTTCGAGCCGGTGGAGGCCCTCGCCAAGCCCGACGACGACGTCGCGACCCCCGTCCTGAAGGCGTTCCTGGACCAGACCGCCGGCGTGAAGATCCCGGGCTCGGGGCTGGCGCCGGGGGCCGACTCCGGCGTGCGCCGGGTCGAGTACCGCTGGGGCTTCCAGGACGAGGCTCTGGTAAGCGCGATCCGGCTCGACGCCCCCAAGCCGAGGCGCGGGGCGTTGGCGTTTTTGGACGAGCCGTCGTTCGAGGCCAAGAAGCCGTTGGCGATCCCCGACGGGGTCGAGTACCTGGCGTCGATCTCGGTGAAGCCGGATCGCTGGCCGTCGCTGATCGCGGAGACGATCGTGGCCTCGCCGGAAGCCAAGGCGGGGTACGACGCGCTCGTCGCGGCGGTGGGGGAGCGTCGGATCGACTTCGAGAAGGACTTCCTCGCCGGGCTCGGCCCGCGGGCGGTCGTCTACCTGGCGCCGAACACCTCGGCCGCGGCCGAGGAGGGTCTGGCGGCGCCGAACCTGGCCGACCCGATGGCCCTGCTCTACGCGATGGGCCCGCAACTGCCCAGGCCGGTGATCGTCGCCGAGGTGGCCGACCCGTCGAAGTTCAGCAGGGCGCTCGAGGTCGTGATCCAGGCGGCCAACCATCAGCTTAAGGAGGCGACCGCGGAGTATCTCGCCGCGGCCGCCCAGGCCGCGGCCGCCGATCCGAACCCCGGCGGTCCCGGCCTCCCCGGCGCCCCGGGCGGTCCCGGCTTCCCCGGCGCGCCTGGAATCCGCGGCCCCGAGGCCCCCGGGGGCGATCGCAAGGACCGCAAGAAGGACGAAGACGCGCCGCCGGAGTTCCGCCTGCTCCCCAGCACCGGGGCGACGACGAACCGGACCTACATGCTGAACGTGCCGACGTCCTCGTCGATCAAGCTGCCGCCCGGCTTCCGGCCCAGCATCCGCCTGGACGGGAACCACCTGGCCTTCTCGACCTCGCCGGAGGCGGCGCGGACGGCCGTGGAGCAACTGAAGGACAAGGCGTGGACGCCCCCGGAGGATCTGGCCGGGGCGGTCGAGAAGGCGCCGGACTCGACGTTCCTGTTGCTCTTCGGCGACTTCCGCGAGGCGACCTCGACCGCCCTGGCGAGCCTGCCGGGAGCGATCCAGTCCGGCGTCAACACGGCGATCGCGGCCAGCGACCAACTGTTCAAGGCCCAGGCCGCCGGCGCCCAACCGGGCGCGCCGGGGATGGCGGCGGGCCCCGGCGGGCCGGGGGGCTACAGCCCCTACGGCCCTCCAGGGCCCGGCATGGCGGGCGGCGGGCCCGGCTCCTCCACCATGATGATGATGGGAGGGCCGCCGGGAATGGGCGGTCCCCAGGGGGGCCAGCAAGCCGCCAAGAGCGGGCCCGACTTCTCGATGATCCAGGTCCGCGTCGACCCCTCCCATCTGCCCAAGGCCGACGACCTGAAATCGATGATGTTCCCGTCGACCTCGACCGCGTCGGTCGACGACGATTCGATCCGGATCGTCACCCGAGGGTCGTTCCCCGACGCGGCGGCGTTGGCGGGGGCCAAGGGCGTGCTGCCGGCGCTTTTGACCTCGCCGTTGGTCGCGGCCCGCGCCGCGGCCGCGGCCAAGGAGGCCAAGGACGCCGAAGCGGCGAAGGCCGGCCAGCCGGGGCCGGGGGGCGGTCCCGGAGGGCCTCCCGGCATGATGCCGCCCGGCGCCCCCGGCATGATGCAGCCTCCCGGCGCCGCGGCCCCTCCGGGGCCCGGCTTCGCCCCCGGCCCAGGCGCCGCGCCCGGCCCGGGCGCGGCGCCCGGGGGCGGGCCTCGCCGTCGCGACCAATGACCAAGCAAGCCGCGCCGGTCGCGATCGGCGCGGAACGTGCGGTCGTGGTCGGTTCGTCGTCCGGCGGTTCGTCGTCTGTCGCCTCGTCGTCTGAAGAACCACTCTCGAAGTCAAGAGCGGAGGACGCGCGATGGAATTGGTCCGTGAAATCACCGCCCGGTTGGAGAACAAGCCGGGCCGGCTGGCGAAGATCTGCTCGGCGCTCGCGCGCGAGAAGGTGGACCTGGTCGCGATCAGCGTGATGGAGACGGAGGGCCCCAGCGTCCTGCGGCTGGTGACGACCGATCCCGACGCCGCGCGGCGGGTCCTCACCGGGCTGGGGACCGAGTCGACGCTCGCGGAGGTGCTGGCCATCCAGATCGACAACCGCGCCGGGGCCCTGGCCGGCGTGCTGGAGAAGCTGGCCGAGGAGCATATCAACATCGATTACGCCTACGTCTCGTCGGCGTCGGCCCAGGGGAGGGTCCTGGGGATCCTGCACGTCGCCAACCAGAAGCGGGCGCGCGAGGTCCTGAGCGAGTCGACGACGGCGACGACCGAGAAGGCCGGCGGCCGCCGGCCGTTGCATTCGCGCTGAGGCTCGCGTCGCGGCGCGTCCTCGTCCCGTGGAAACGAAGGGGCCCCCTTGGCGAAGAAGAAGATTCGGATCGAGCTGAGGAAGAACCGCGGCAAGCGGCATCGGGCCAACGACCTGACGCGCGCCTTCGAGGACGAGAAGCCCGCCGCGGCCGAGTCGGCCGCCGGCGAGCGGGTCCGTCCCAAGGGGGAGATGTCGCGGCGGCGGACCATCGTCGCCGACGTCGGCGAGGACCGGGACGACGCCGCGGCCGAGGGGGGCGCGGCGCGGCGCGCGCTCGACCAGTCGGCCTGGCTCTCCGGCCGGGTGCTTCGGGTCCACGGCCTGGTGAACGTCGTGGAGGCCGAGGACGGCCGGACCTACCCTTGCCACGTCCGTCGGATCCTCAAGAGCATGGCGATCGACGGTCGCAACGTCGTCGCCGTCGGCGACCGCGTCTGGTTCCGCCCCCCCGAACCCGGCGGCGACGAGGGCTTCATCGAACGAGTCGAGCCCCGCCAGGGGGTGGTCACCCGGGGCTACCGCGGCCGTCGCCATGTGATCGCGGCCAACGTGGACTCCGTCCTGATCGTCTCGGCGCTCGCCGAGCCGGGCCTGAAGATCAGCCTGATCGACCGCTACCTGGCCGCGGCCGAGTTCGCGGGCGTCCACCCCGTGATCGTGCTTAATAAAGCCGATTTGGTTGACGTCGCGCTTTATCAGTGGGTCGTGGGTCTGTATAGCCAGTTGGGCTACGAGACGATCGTGACCTCGGCGAGCGACGGTCGGGGGCTGGAGCGTCTGCGGGGGGTGCTGCGGCGGGGGGGGGTGACGGCGATCTCCGGTCAGAGCGGCGTCGGCAAGAGTTCGCTTCTGAACGCGCTTCAGCCGGACTTGAACCTCCGCGTCCGCGAGGTGTCCGACTGGACGGCCAAGGGGAAGCACACCACGACGACCGCCGAGTTGATCCGCCTGGACGCGGGGGGTTACGTCGTCGACACGCCTGGGCTGCGGCAGTTCGAGCTTTGGGGCGTCCTTCCCGGCGAGCTGGAGGGTTGCTTCGTCGAGTTCCGTCCGTTCGTGCCGCTGTGTCGGTTTCCGGACTGCTCGCACACTCACGAGGGCCGTTGCGCCGTCAAGGACGCGGTCTACTGGGGCTGGATCCACGCCGGCCGCTACGAGAGCTACCTGAAGCTCTACCATCAGAAGCCCGAGGAAGGCTGAGGCGGACGCGGTTCGGCGTGCCGCTTCGCCCGCATCTCGCATCGGCGGAAATCTCCGCCGCGGGGTCGTCGCGGCGCTGGCCGAGGCCAGCGCCGCGACCTAGGATTCCCCTTGAAGGCGACGCGCGTCACCTTCTCCCACCCCACGATCCCCAGGACGTCCGAATTTTTTCGGCGTCGCTAATCGCGCCCACCCAACGTATTCCATGACAGAGGCGATTCGCCGCGGGCGGATCGTTCCAGCGGAGACGGGGCCTTCCCGACGTCGGCGCGCGCCGACGCGCGTCGATCGCGCCCCGTCCGAGGAGGCGGAGATGCGTCGCGAGGTTAGCGGAGAAGTCGGCGTCGAGACGGCCCCGGAAGCAGACGGGGGCCGGCTCGCGATCCGGAAGGTCAGGCCGCCGTTTTGCACCTGGCGTGGGCTGCTGGGGCTCGTCGCCGTGACGGCGATCGGCGCGGCGGTGGTGAATGACGACGGGGCCAGCCCGGCGGCGACGGGGCCCAAGGGGCGCGCGCTGATCGGGCACTCCGGCTTGATCGACACGCTGCGGTTCTCCGGCGACGGTCGGACGTTGGTCAGCGCCGGCGCGGATCGGACGATCCGCGTCTGGGGCCTGGACGATTCCGACGGCCGCTTCGGCGCGGAGTTGGCTCGGCTCTCCATGGACGAGGACGTCTCCGCCGCGGCGGTCTCTCCCAACGGTCGCACCGTGGCGGTGGCGGGGTTCGACGGCCCGTTGTTGTGGGACTGGGGAGTCGACGGTCAAATCCGCCGCCCGTCGCGGTCGATGGGCGCCACGCGCTCGGTGGCGTTCGCTCCGGACGGGGGGCTTCTGGCGGTCGGAGGTTATGGCGGCGAACTCTTGCTGGTGGACGTGGCGACCTGCCGAGTGACGGCCGATCTGCCGAACCAGCATGGCGTCGTCCGGGACGTCGCGTTCACGGCCGACGGCGAACGCCTGTTCGCGCTGAACTCCGGCGGCCGTCTAAGGACCTGGGACGTCGCCTCCCGGCGCGAGGTCGAGGCGCTCTCCGGCCTGGACGACCGAGCGCGCCCGATCCTGACCTTCGCGCTGTCGCCCGACGGTCGCGACCTGGCCGTGACCCGACTCAAGGAATATGACGGCCGGGTCGAGGTTTGGGACGTGGCGAGCGGAACGTCGCGGACGACCTGCCAGGCGGGGCCCGGCGGCATGATCCACGCGCTGACGTTTTCGAGCGACGGGGCCGTGCTGGCCGCGTGCGGGACGAACCAGGCCATGAGCTTCTGGAATCCGAGGACGGGGAAGTCGGCGGGCGTCCTGGAGGAGGTCAGGGGCTGGGTGCGCGCCCTCGACTTCGCCGTCGACGGTCGCTGGATGGCCACGTCGTCGCGGCCCGACGAGGTTCTGTTGCGACGGATCGGCCTTCCCCGCCGTCACACGGCCTTCGCCCCTCCGACCGAGACGCGTCGGGAGTCGTCGCCGCGCGAAGCCGGCGCGGCCTGATCCAGGCCGCGCCGCCACGGCTCAACCGTGCCCGTAGCCGCGGTCGAAGGCGTCGAGGTCGCGCATGTAGGAGGCGTAGGTCGTGCGGAAGGTGTCGTAGTCCACCGTCCACCGGGGCTGGTCCTCGGTGTGGCGGTGGCAATGCTCCTCGATCAGCCGGTGCAGGAACTTGAAGAGGTGCCGGGGCGTGCGCAGGTTCCCCAGCGACTCCTTCAGGTAGTCGTCGCCGACCTCCGGGTCGATGAACTCGCGCAAGCGGATGCCGTCGCCGTCGCCCGTGGGATCGATCCGGCACGCCTTCAGGCGGTCGCTGGCCAGGTCGTACAGGGACGGGCCGGTCCAGCGCAGGGGCTTGATCATGTTGAGCTTGTCGGGCCGGGCGCGGTCGTAGAACTCCTTGTCCTCCTTCTCCAGGTAGTAGGCCAGCTCGATCGGCAAGAGGAGCTTGACGCCGACGCCCGCGTGTCGGAGGAACTTGTGATCCAGAAGCGGCCAGATCAGGGCCCGCATCTTGCGGGGGTCGCCCTCGATCTGCTGGGGCTCGTCGACCCGGTCGACCAGGACGACGATCCCGCCGCCGTAGCCCAGCGTCTTGAGGACTCCTTGAAGCTTGCGGAGCAGTTCGTACCGTTCCTCGGCCCGGCCGCGCGAGGCGGTGGGCGTCGGCTGGCCGCTCAGCTCGGAGGGACGGAACCAAAGCAGTTCCCAGCGCAGGGCGGAGGGGTCGCGGTTGAGCACCTTGATCCCCTTGCGGATGTCGCGCGCGTACCACTCGGCGCGGGCCAGCCGCCAGACCCAGTAGAGCCAGCCGGCGAGCAGGGGAACCAGAAGCCACGGCAAGAGCGACCACGACCGCAGGCCGGGGAACAGAATGACCAGGGCGATCACCGCCAGGGTCGTGCCGAATCCGACCTGCAAGTCGCGGCGGGCCCAGAGCGGCCGGAAGCCCGACCGTCGCCGCAACCGGCTCCATCTCCGTTCGATCGGCTCGCCGGTGGAGGCGTCGTACAGCGCGGCCAAAAGGAGCAGGTCGCGCCTTTGGTCCAGGCTGAGGACCGACAGGTCGACCTTCTCGGAGGTCAAAAGGTCGACCAGTTGGGTGACGCTCAAGGAGAGGATGGCGTCCATGTGGTCGTGAAGCTGGAACCGCTTGAGGACCTGGGCGGTGTCCTTGGTCCCGATGGCGGCGCGGAAGTCGTCCAGGTAGGGGTTGAAGTCGTCGTAGGAGACGACGAAGACCCGCTCCGACGGGTTGGCCTGGTTGTACTCCTCCAACTCGGAGGTCATCTGTAGGCGTAGGGCGGTCTTGCCGCTCCCTTTTTCGCCGAAGACCAGCGCGGTGGAGGGGTTTTCGGGCTGGCCGAAGACCTTGCTCCAGGCGGGGTGGTGGATGGTGGCGAGGCACCGCCGCTTGAAGACGGTGTCGGTCTGGGCGTCCTCCTCGCTGAAGGGGTTGCCCTTGATGCCGTGGTGTTGGAGAAACTGTTCCGTCTTCATCCTTGGCGGGCGCCTTTCCTCAAAAAGATAAAAGGGCGACTCGCGGCGCGACTCGCCGTTCCGGCGGGCGCGGGAGTCGCTCCCCGCGGCGTCGCGGGATCCAGTCGAGGCGGGCGTGCTCGACGCGGGGCGGGACTATTGCACCTATTACCCGATTCGCCCCGGATCCGCAACCTCAGCGGCGGTTCGCGGCCCTCCCTCATTCGACCCGCGTGCATTTGCCAAAGATCGCGCCCGCGGAGATCCAGCCGTTGATCCGGCCCCGGTTGTTGCCGATCTGGAAGCGGCCTCCCTGGATCGCCTTGATCAGATGAAGGTACTCGCGGCCATTGACCTTGCAAAGCACGACGTCGCCCACGATCAACTCGGCCGGGTCGACGGGTTCGACCGTGCAGAGTTGGCCGGACTCGATCTTCCCGCGCATCGAATCGCCCCGAGGGCGGAATCGCGCGGCCTCGCCCCCGCCGAGGGCCGCGATGTAATGAGCCGCCCAACCCATGGCCCCTCTCCGCGTTTCGGCCCTCCGGTCGCTTTCATCTCCAACCGCGAGGTTATTGGGACCGTTTCCTCGCCTGGTCCCGCCGCTTCATATCGGCGATGATCGTCCATGCGTCGCCGCCCGCGTGAAAGCTGGTTTCGTCGATAAGCCGATCCAGGACGTCCGATAGATCGCCGAAGATCGCCGATGAATCCCAACTCCGCCGCTCGATCAAGCAAAGCGAGCGTGCGAACCGTTACCAGGCCCCTCTTGCGAGCCTCTTGAATCCCCTTTTTGTCGTCGATGAGCAGGGCGTCGGCCCCAAACTCGAGGGCCAGGGCGATGGCCGCCTTCTCGCCGGCGCCGCGCGTCCCCCGCCCCAGCCGCGGGATATCCTCGACGAAGGTCGGAGCGGAGACGACGAGCCATCCGGGCGGAGACGACGCCCACGACTTGACGCGCGCCGGCGCGTTCGCCGCCGACATCTCCGCCATGACCGCGGGAGGCGCATGCACCGTTCCGAAAAGCCGATGTAGGATGCCGGCTTGATCGATGAGGACGAGGTAGTGAAGAGGGGAAAGGTTCGACACGATCGTCATCGACGGTCGAGCCTCCGTAGAAAGGCGCGTTCCGCCTCGAACTCCTCCAGGGCGTAGTCGTCGCCGACGCCGTGGTCTTTCAGAAGCTGTTGCGTTTGATCGAAGCCCAGGCCGAGGGCGTCGCTCAGGTCGTCGTGAGTGATCCTGCCGCGACGATAGAGCCCGACGAAGAAGCTCTCCCTCGCCTCGCGATCGAGGTCCACTCCGGCGGCGCGGAGTTCGTGTTCGAGATCGCCGGGGACTTCGATGGTGACGCTCACGGCGAGACCTCCCTTTGGTTCCGAACCTTCGTACTCAATAGTGTTCGGGATTCCGCTCCGGCTTTCAAGCCCGCCGACGGTCTAGGAGGATCGGGGGCGGATATGCGACAATCACCGGTCGCAAACCGCTTCACTTGGCATCGCGAAGGAACGAGTTCCTAGACATGAGCGACGACGGCACGCCCGCCGAGAACCAAAACCCGCCGCTGGCCTGCGACTTCTGCGGACGACCGGGAAACGACGCCGGACCGATGATCGAGGGCAAAGCCCTCCAGGCGATCGCGCCCGACCGGGAGATCGCGCACATCTGCTCGCACTGCGTCGAGATCTGCGACGGCATCTTCGAGCAGCACCGCCGCTCCAAGATCCAGATCGACAAGCTCCCCGTCCCGCGCGAGCTGGTCGCCCACCTGGACGACTACATCGTCGGCCAGGAGTCCGTGAAGAAGACCCTGGCCGTCGCCGTGGTCAACCACTACAAGCGCGTGCTGGGCCGCGAGGTCACCGACGACGAACTCAAGGACGTGGAGGTCGCCAAGAGCAACGTCCTGTTGATCGGCCCGACCGGCTGCGGCAAGACGGCCCTGGCGCAGACGCTCGCCCGGCGGCTGCACGTCCCGTTCGCCATCGGCGACGCCACCACGCTGACCGAGGCCGGCTACGTCGGCGAGGACGTCGAGAACCTGATCCTCAAGCTCGTCATGGCCGCCGACTACGACATCGCCGCGGCCGAGAAGGGGATCATCTACATCGACGAGATCGACAAGATCGGCAAGACCAGCCAGAACGTCTCCATCACCCGCGACGTCTCCGGCGAGGGGGTCCAGCAGGCCCTCTTGAAGCTGCTGGAGGGGACCACGGCCAACGTCCCCCCCCAGGGGGGCCGCAAGCACCCCGAACAACAATATCTTCAGGTGAACACCACCGACATCCTCTTCGTCTGCGGCGGCACCTTCGTCGGGCTGGAGGAGATCATCGCCAAAAGGCTCGGCCACAAGATGATCGGCTTCGGTCGCGGCGCCGAGGTCGTCCAGGATCGCGAGCTGGAGCGCAACGAGTTGATGGCCCAGGTCACCCCAGAGGACCTGGAACGCTACGGCATGATCCCCGAACTCATCGGCCGACTCCCCATCATCGCCGCCCTGGACCAACTCTCGGTCGCCGACCTGGAGAAGATCCTCGTCGCGCCGCGGGACTCCCTCTCCAAGCAGTACCGCGTCCTGTTCCACCTGGACGGCGCCAAGCTGGAGTTCACCCCGGAGGCGATCCACGAGATCGCCAAGCTCGCCAAGGCCCGCGGCACCGGCGCCCGCGCCCTGCGCTCGATCATGGAAAACCTGATGCTCGACATCATGTACGAACTCCCCGAGCGCGAGCCCGGCCAGACCTACGTCGTCACCGACAAGATCGTCCGCAAGGAAGACCGGCTGTTCCAGCCGGCCGCGAAAGCTTAAGCGGCGCAAGTGCCCTGTCGAACACCTACACGTCCGGGGGTGGGGAACCACGGAGGACACGGAGAGGAGAGAGAAGAAAGGAAGAATCTATCCACAGATTAACCAGATTAACGCAGATTATTGAATCAACCGCTCTTATATAATCTGTGCTAATCTGGTTAATCTGTGGATAGATTATTCTTCTCTTCACTTCGTGTCCTCCGTGTCTCCGTGGTTCCTGATCTTCCTGGTGGGCGTTAGGTTTCCGGCAAAGCACGGCGCGAGGAGAGGACGACCGTGATCGATCCGGGATCGTCGGCGGGGGTCCGCCGTCGCGCGGTGTTGAAGGCCCTGACGGGGCTGGGGATCGGCGGCCCGACGTTGCATCGGGCGGTGGCCGCGGCGGCCGAGGAGGCCGGCGGGCCCGTCACGCCCGACATGGTTCAGAACGCCGAATGGATCGCCGGGATCGAGTTCACCGAGGACGAGCGAATCCAGGTCGCCCTGGCCGCGGCCGAAAGCCTGGACGACTTCGACGCCCTCCGCGACGTCGAAATCGACTACGACGTCCCCCCCGCGTTCCAGTTCAACCCGACGCCGGGGGCGGCGCCGGCCGAGGAGGTGGCGCGGAATCGGGCGGTCGCCTTGCCGTCGCCGCCGATCGAGCGGCCGAAAAACGACGACGACCTGGCGTTCCTGCCGGTCTCGCGATTGGCGAGCCTGCTACGGTCGCGCAAGGTCTCGTCCGTTGAATTGACTCGTTTATATCTCGATCGTCTGAAGCGGTTCGACCCGCTGTTGAAGTGCGTGGTGACGCTGACGGAGGACGTCGCGCTAAGGCAGGCGGAGGCGGCCGACGCGGAGATCGCGACGGGGCGCTACCGCGGGCCGTTGCACGGGGTCCCCTGGGGGGCGAAGGACTTGATCGCCCATCCGGGGCATCCGACCACCTGGGGCGCTCCGCAGTTCAAGGACCGCGTGCTGGACGTCAAGGCGACGGTCGCCCGGCGGTTGGAGGAGGCCGGCGCGGTGCTGGTCGCCAAGCTCAGCCTGGGGGCGTTGGCCTCCGGCGACCACTGGCACGGCGGCGTGACCCGCAACCCGTGGGACCCCCGCCAGGGGTCGAGCGGGTCGTCGGCCGGGTCGGCGGCGGCGGCGGCGGCGGGGCTGGTCGGCTTCGCGATCGGCAGCGAGACGATGGGGAGCATCGTCTCCCCCAGCAGGGTCTGCGGCTGCGTCGGCCTGCGGCCGACGTTCGGCAGGGTCTCGCGGCACGGCTGCATGTCGCTGGCGTGGACGTTGGACAAGCTCGGCCCCCTGGCGCGGAGCGTCGAGGACTGCGCGCTGGTCCTGGACGCGATCCACGGTCGCGACGGCCTGGACCCGACGGCCGTCGACCGGCCGTTCGCCTGGCCGGCCACCGTCGATGCGACGCGGATCAAGGTCGGCGTCCCGACCGTCGAGGGCCAGCCGACCGACGACCGCGGCGACGCCCGCGCCCTTCGGGCTCTGGGCTTCGAGGTCGTTTCGATCGACTTGCCGAGCCGATGCCCGGCCGGGGCGGTCGCCCTGATGCTGGGGGTGGAGGCCGCGGCGATGTTCGACGACTTCGCGCGGAACCACGTCGAGGAAGGGCTCAACGGCTGGCCGGAGACGTTCCGGGTCCACCAACTGACGCCCGCCGTCGAGTACCTCCGCGCCGCGCGGGTCAGGACGCTCCTGATGCGCGACATGACGCGACTCTTCAAGGATGTCGACGTCTTCCTCTCCCGCGGCGACGATCTGATCGTCACGAACCTGACCGGGCATCCCTCGGTCACGTTCCCCGTCGGACTCCGCGAGCGCGAGGGCCGGATGGTGCCGCGCACGGTGACGCTCACCGGCGGGCTGTACGAGGAGTCGACGCTCCTGGCGGTCGCCCAGGCGTATGAATCGGCCGTCGCCGATCCGACCCGTCGGCCGCCTATCGGGAAGTTCCTCGCGGAAGGCTGACGCGCGGCGGTAGGATGATCGCGAGCGCTTCCACGTCGTCTCGCGCCACGTCTTCCGTTCGGGAGGGATCCGCGCATGTTCGCCGCGACCATGATCTGCCTGGCGTCGCTGGCCCAGTTCCCCGACGACCGCCCCGCGGTCTTCCGAGGGACGGTGGTGGAGAAGGGGACGAACCGACCGCTCGCCGGCGTCACGGTTCGCGGCCACGACGGCTTCGACGTCCCCACGGCCACCACCGACGCGAACGGCTGGTTTGACGGCGTCAAGCCGCCGGACACCAGCTACTTCCCCGTCGACGGCGGCAACGGGCCGCCGCTGCGGGTTCGAGAGGAAGCGATTCGAATCTTCCGACAGCCAACGCCACGCATCCTCCTCCCCTTGAGGGAGAAGGCGATGATCGCCACGGCCGCTGGAAACGTGTCGGGGCGTCAGTCCGGCGGGGGAGGGGACGAATTCGCGTCTCACCCCGCCATGGGCGCGGGGGGAGGCGGGACGCGGTCGGGGACCGGCAGATCGTCGAGGGACGGGGCCTCAAGCGGGACGGCGTCGGTCTGGGCGCGCGTCCCCGGCCGCCAGGCGGGAGGGCGGGCGGGCGTCGTCGCGGCGGCGCGCGGAGGGGACTCGACGTGGGGCCGGGACTCGACGACGGTCGTCGTCGGCGTGGAGACGATCGGGGCCGTCGCGGCGGCCCTGGCGCGGGCGACGGCCAGAGCTTGGGCGGCGGCGTCGCGGACGGATTCCTTCTTCTCGAAGACCACCGCGCGGCTCAAAACGGCCTCGGCCTCGGGCCCGCCGATGCGGCCGATCGCCGTGGCGGCGGCGACGCGGACGCCGGCGTTCCAGTCGTTCCTAAGCGCGTCGACCAAGGGCGGAATCCCGCGGGGGTCGCCCAGCAGGCCGAGCGACTCGGCCGCGTCGCGGCGGGTGCCGCCGTAATAGCTCTGAAGCCGCTGGGCCGCCAGCGCCACCGGGTCGAGCGGGTCGACGGCCGGCGCGACGACCATCGGCTGCTCCACCACCACCGTCGGCGGCGCGGTGACGACCGCGGGCGCGGCAACCACCACCGGCGGCGACGCCACCACCACCGGCGACGGGGCGGTCATCCGCGCCAGGGGCGCGGCGACCGCCGCGCCGGCCAGGGCGCCGATGCCGAACGACATCAAGGGGTTGATCCCCGATCGCGGCGGCGGCCCGTGCCAGTGGCCGTGTCGAGGCGGGGCGAACCCGTAACCGTGGCCGAATCCGTAACCGCCGCGGTGGACCGGCGGCGCCGGCGCGACCTGGGCGCGGACGGAACGCTCCAGCGTCCCTCCCGGCCGGGTGATCGATAGTTGGCGGTCGATCACGCCGCCGCCGCGGGTCGCCGACAGGTGGCGCTCGATCGTCCTCCCGCCGGGCCCCGTGATGGAGGCGTCGCGCTCGATGCCGACCGACTGCGCCCGGGCGCTCGTGAAGCCGACCGCGCCCAGGCCGACGCATCCACTCAGGACGAGCCTTCGAAACCGATCCAAGCTCCACCTCCCTGTTCGCCGGACGTCGCGGTCGCCATCCGTGTCATATCGGCCGCGGATCGCGACGTCGCCAGGGATTTTCCTCGTCCCGCCGGTTTTGGGAAGCCCGAAACGCCGGCGGGGCGGGTGGAGGAGGCTTGGTCAAAGCGCCCGCATGAAGGCGACGAGATCGGCCTTCTCCTGGGCGCTGAGCTTCAACTCCTGGACGATGTTGAAGAACTCGACGGTGTCTTCAAGCGTCAGGCAGCGGCCGTCGTGGAGATACGGCGGGCTGTCCTTGATGCCGCGAAGGGTGAAGGCCTTGATCGGGCCGTCGCCGGGCTCGTCCTTCATGAACCGCTCCAGGTGCAGGTCGTGCATCCGGTTGTCCAGGTAGAACGGCGCGGGGTGGCAGACGGCGCACTGGGCCTTGCCGTTGAAGAGGCTCTCGCCGCGAAGCTCCGATTCGGTGGCCTTGCGTGGGTCGAGCGCGCCGGTGATCGCGAGCTTGGGCGCCGGCGGGAAGTCGAGCATGTTCTGGAACTGGGCCATGTGCGCGACGGTCACGCGGGGGATCTCCGTGAATCCCTTCTTCATCGCGTGGATCGGGTCGCCGTTGAAGTAGGCGGTGCGATCCTCGAACTCCGAGAAATCCTCGATCGAGCGCAGGCTGCGCTTGGAGCTGTGGATCTGCTGGTTGAACACGCCGCGGAGGCTGGGCGTGTCGAGCCGGAAGCGGCGCTCCTGGGGGCGGATGTCGGGGCTGAGGTGGAACTGGCCGGTGGTGTGGCCGTTGACGTGGCAGTCGAAGCAGGCGACGCCGAGTTGCGGCTCGGCCGACTTGCGGTCGTCGGTGAGGTTGAACTCCTCCTGGGGTAGGGGGGTCAGCAGCACTCGAAGACCGTCAAGCTGCACGGGCGTGATGATGTCCTTGAACAGCACGTGGAAGTTGCGCAGGGATACGACCTGGCCGCGCGACACGTCGCCGAGTTCGGGACGGTTCTGGAGGTAGATCGCCGGCGGGAATTCGGGGAGGAACTCGTTGGGGAGGTCGTGTTCGACGTCGAACCGTTCCAGCCGGGGGAACATGGCGGTTTGCACTTGGGGGAAGACCTGGCCGCCGTTGGTTTGCAGCGGGTGGATCAGCGCGCCGTAGGGGAAGAGGCCGCGGGCCTTGATCTCCTCGGGGGAGAGCTTGCCCAGGGCATCGAAGTCCATCCCCTCGGGGAGCTTGGCGGTGGGTCCGACGGCCAGGGGCTTGCCGCGCGACATGACGGCGACGGGGTCGAGCTTGGCCTTGAGGTTGAAGCGTCCCTCCAGGTACTTGCGCTGGGCCGCCGCGACCTTCGGCCGCGCGGCCGACTCCGCGGCCTTGATCTCGGCGAAGGTGGTGAACGGCTTGGGAGCGTTCAGGGGATCGCGGTAGAAGTCGAATCCCAGCACGCCGCCCTGGTTGCGCTGGTCCTTAAGCGCCGGCGCGAACGGGGCCGGCTTGTTGGGCTCGAACATCGGCGACCGGTCGTGGTCGGTGATCTTCTGCTCGGGCCGCTCGACCGGGACATCGTGGACGGCGACGGCCTCGGCCGCCGGGTCGGGCGTCGGCTTCTGGGCGGGGGGCGTCTCTTGCGCGGAGGCGGCGGAGGCGACGATCCACGTCGCGACGAGGGTCGACAGGCATGCTGGCGCGAGGTGACGGAACGAGACGGCTCGATGTGGCATGGCTCCCTCTCTCTGGCCGTGACAAGGAAGCGCGGGGCGACCGGGGTCGCGCGACGAGATCCGCGCGAGAGGGCCAGGGACGCAAGAGGGGCGCCGGAGCGGTTCGAAAACGAATCGGGCGCGAGCGACCCGCGGGGGACGTCGCGCCCGATCGATCCGGGAGGCTCGGCGGTGGGGATCAGCGGCCGGGGCCGCGACCGCCGCCGGGGCCGCGGCCTTCGAACTTGACCTCGTAGGGGGCGCCGAGGAGCTTGGCGTACTCGGCCTTCTGCTCGTCGGTCAGCTTGGATTCGATCTTGGAGAGGGCCTCCTTGCGGATCTCGTCGATCTTGGAGCGGGCCGACTCGCGGTCGCCCTGGAACGCCTCGCGGGTCGCGGAGGCGCTTTGGGCGAGGGCCTTTTCGACGGTCTCCTTCTGCTCGTCGGTAAGCTTCAGCGCCTTCTGGACGGCCTCCTCCTGGAACGCGGAGGCGCCGAGGGCCTGGTAGCGGATCCCCTCCAGTCGGGCGGTCTGCTCGGGCTTCAGCACGCCGTCAAGCGACTTCAGCGCCGCGGCGTCGGCCTCCTCGGACAGCTCGCGCATCTTGGCGAAGCGCTCCTGGCCCTGGAGGTTCTGGAGCGACTCGCGGGCGGAGGCGAACTTCTCGCGGGTGGCGCGGCCGGCCTCCTCGACCTTGGCCTTCTGGTTGTCGTCGAGCTTCAGCTCGTCCTGGACGCCCCGGTTTTGCAGCAGCATCGAGACGCTCAGCCCGCGCCCCATCATGCCGCCGCCGAAGCCGCCGCCGCGGCGTCCCTGCTGGGCGGACGCCGGAGCGGCCATCAGGACGGCCAGACCCATCGCCGCCAACGACTTGCCGAACATGTTCATCTTACGATCCACTCCCCTGGGGTGTCCGCGTCATCGATCGCGCTCGCGACGCCGCGACGACCGTCGCCGCGACGTCCGACCTTCCATTGGGATAAGGCGACGTCCGCGCCTCGAGCGACCCGACCTTTCCCCGCCTTCGCGAATTTCCCCGGCCGACTCGGACCTCGGCGAGGGCCGGGCGCGCTCACTTCTCGGGATCCTTGACGACCTCGTCCTCGATCAGCTTGAGGAAGTCGTCCTCGTCGGCCTTCTTGGGGCGGGGCGGGGGCTGGGGCTTGAAGTGCTTGGGGACGGTGTCGTCGAACTCGGCCTCGTCGACCGAGAGCCGCTCGATGGCCGCGGGCGCGGTCTTGGGGCGGCTGGGGCGGGCGGTCCTGGCGTCGGTGTCCAGCCCGGCCAGCTCCATCAGCGAGTGCCGCTTGCGCTCGTCCTGGACGTCCTCCTCCAGCGCCTGCTGGCCGGCCAGCAGCGCCTCGGGGCCCGAGGGGACGTAGTCCAGAGTGAAGAGATGGCCGGCGAAGCCCACCTCGTCCTCGGGCTTGAGCGAGCGGGGAGTGTTCAGCCGCGCGCCGTTGACGGTCGTGCCGTTGGTGCTGCCCAGGTCGCGGACGTGCCAGAGGCCGTTGACCAGCGACAGGACGGCGTGTTTGCCCGAGACGTTCTCGAAGTCCAGCCGCACGTCGCACGACGGACGGCGGCCGATCGTCAACTCGGTCTTGACCAGGGGGATCGGGTCGCCGCCGCCGACCGGCAGCAGGGTCCCGAGGATCTCGCGCGTGGGTTCCATGAGAAGACGCCGTCCGGTGGATGAATCGAAACCTCGCCGACGCGCCCCCGATGATAGCCCGTCCCGACGCCCCGCGACAAGCCGCGCGCGGCCTCGTCGCCGCGAACCCCCGGCGGGAACCGATTCGGCGCGCTTGAATCGGGGATCCGCCGGGGCCTACAATCGCGTTCGAGCCTCCGGACGCCGCGGGCGGGCGGACGGGCCAGGGCGGGGCCGCCCGCGCGCTTCCCTTGAGGACGGACGGACCACCGCATGTCTACCGCCAGCGACCGGATCACCCAACTCCTCGACGACTTCAGGCACTCGCGCGAGGTGATGGCCGCCGAGTTGGGCAAGGTCATCATCGGTCAGGCCGACGTCGTCGAGCTGATCCTGGCCGCCGTCTTCACCCGCGGCCACGTCCTTCTGGTCGGCGTCCCGGGCCTGGCCAAGACGCTCATGGTCGCCTCGATCGCCCGGATCCTCGACGTCGGCTTCAAGCGGATCCAGTTCACCCCCGACCTGATGCCTTCGGACATCACCGGCACCAACGTGCTGGAGGAGCCGGAGTCGGGCCGTCGCGAGTTCCGCTTCGTCCCCGGTCCCCTCTTCTCCAACATCATCCTGGCCGACGAGATCAACCGGACGCCCCCCAAGACCCAGGCGGCGCTTCTGCAGGCGATGCAGGAGCGGGAGGTGACCGTCGGCCAGGAGACCTTGAAGCTCCCCGAGCCGTTCTTCGTGATCGCCACCCAGAACCCCATCGAGCAGGAGGGGACGTACCCGCTGCCGGAGGCGCAGCTCGACCGCTTCATGTTCGACGTGCGGGTCGGTTATCCGTCGCTCGACGAGGAGAAGCGGATCCTCTCCGGGACGACTCGGGGCGAGAACCCGGAACTCAAGAAGATCCTCTCGGGCAAGGCGATCGTGAACTTGCAGAAGCTGGTGACGTCGGTGCCGGCGTCGGAGTACACGGTGGACTACGTCGCTCGGCTGGTCCGCGCCACCCGCCCCGCCGACGAGTTGGCGCCGGAGTTCATCAGGGAGTTGGTCGACTACGGCGCCGGCCCCCGCGCCGGCCAGAACCTGATTTTGGCGGGCAAGGCGATGGCGGCGATGGACGGTCGCTACAGCGTGTCGCTGGACGACGTGCGCAAGGTGGCGGTGCCGGTCCTGCGGCACCGGATCAGCGTCAACTTCCAGGCCCAGGCCGAGGGCCAGACCACCGAGTCGATCATCAACCGCCTCGTCGCCGAGGTCCGCGAGCCCGAGACCCCCAAGTACGAACGAAAGGGGGCGTGAGCCGAACCGCCGGGCGGGCCTTTCGGCGGCGGATCGCGTAGTATTGAGAGTGGATCGACAAGGTGGCCGATGTCTCGACGAGTTTATCGCGGCGGCCCGCCGACGCCCATGAACCTGACGCCTCGATCGCCGCAAGACGTCGAGGCGGTTGCCGACGAGGTTCCGGGGCTCTCGACTTTCGACGCGATCGAGCGCGCCTCGGTTCGCGCCAAATGGGTCGTCGAGATCGATCTGGACCGGCTGAAGGCGCCATTGATCGGCTTCCGGGATCCTCGCGACCCCGGCCACGTCCTGATCGCCCCGGCGGACGAAGAAGGAAACCTCGACCACGCCCTGCTGCGGGAGTGGGCCGCGACCAGGGACGCGGCCGAAACCCACGAACTCACGACGAACGTCCTCGCGGCGATCGTCGACAAAATACCTGCGAGGCCACGATGAGCGTCGGACTTGCGACGAGGACCAAGGTTCCGGCCGCATCCATCGAGAACGCGACATGGGCGCCTCCCGATCCCGAACGAATCCCCCCCGTCGTCGATCGCCTCGGGATCCTCCGACTCGCGACGTTCGCGCCCGCGGACTTCGTGGCGATCGTGCCGGCCGACCCGGTCGAAGAGCCGTCGCGACTGCGGCCCGATGGGACGTTGGCCCAGCCCTGGGCTCGGCTTCACAGCCTGATCCAGGACGAACTGCAAGGCTTGTGGGATCGGACCCGCCAGGCGCGGCCCGGCTTGCTCACGCGCTCGGGCCTGGTTTCGACGCGGGGGTTTCCGATCTTCAGCTACCGAGCGTTCTATCGTCGCGCGCTTGACGAGGAGGATCCAATCATCGCCGGGGTGGAGGTTTGGCTCAAGCCCGACGGCTACAAGATCCTGGGCGAAATCTGTGGCGAGGAAAGCGGCGAGAGCCACTACGACGAGGAAGCCGATTCGTCGCGCGACTTGGACGAGCTTCAGCGGGTCGCGGGGGCGGTCGCGCGGAGACTCGCTGGTCAGGCCAAGGCGGTCGTGGCCGCTCTTGAGGAAGCGTAAATGGCTGAAGACGATCGCAAGCTGCGTTTCATCGAGGCCGCGACGCAAGCGATGGCCGAACACGCCTCCCCGTTTCTGACCCAGGTCGTCGGGGTCGGCGGCGAGGAGGAAGGCCAGCCGCTGTGTACCGGGTTCTTCTGCGAATTCCAGGGGCGGAAGCTGATCGCGACCGCGGCCCACGTCATTTCCGATCTGAAAGGCGAGGGCCATCAAGGCGTCGTGTTCACCCGAGGCGAGGGCGAGGCGCCGGCGGTCGTCGATGGCGAGGTCGTCGTCTTCGAAGAGGTCGACCTGGCGGTCTATCTCCCCGGCTCGGACTTCCCACTCCCCTCGACCAAGAAACACTGGCCGGAGGGTCGAATCGAGCGCGACCCGACCTCGATCCGCCGCGACTACCTGGTCTTGACGGGATTCCCAAGGCGATTCAGTCGGCGGACGAGGCACTTCGGCGGCGTGATTTTCTCCGAGGCGATGACCTACGGGGCCATGATGCGGTACCGGGAAGAGGACGTCCCCGAGGCGGAGCGCGAGGAGTTCGACCGCGACCTCCCCGACTACCCGTTCCTGCCGGCGGACCTGCTGAAGCCCCACGAGTTCGCCATACACTTCGACGCCACGCCGGAGATGTTTCTAGGGCGTAATCCCGACCCGGACGATCCGAGGGGCGTCGAGGACCGGCTCGGGGTCTTCGAGGAGGGGCCCTCGTCCAAATTGCGGACCTTCAGCCCCACGGGCTTGAGCGGAAGCCCCGTCTTCCGGCTTGGGTCGTCGGGGGTGAGGGCCGACGACTGGACGCCGGATCGCGCCCGACTCGTGGGGGTCGCCACGCAGTGGCTGTCGGCGCACAAGATCCTCGTCGCCACCTCGTCGGCGACGCTGCTGGAGGCGCTCGCCAAGGCGACCGGGGGCGAAGATGGGTGACGCCGAGAAGTTCCTCAAGCCCGAGGTGATCCGCCAGGTGGCGCGGCTGGACCTGCGCGCCAAGTTCATCGTCGAGGGGTTCATCGCGGGACTCCACGCCAGCCCGTTCCAGGGCTTCTCCGTCGAGTTCTCCGAGCATCGCAAGTATTCCCCCGGCGACAACATCGCCGACATCGATTGGAACGTCTTCGCCAAGACCGACCGCTTCTACACCAAGAAGTTCCAGGCCGAGACGAACCTCACCGGCTACCTGGTGATGGACCTTTCCGCGTCGATGGGCTACACCCACCGTCAGGAATTGACCAAGTTCGAGTACGGCGTCAGCCTGGCCGCGGCCCTCGGCTACCTGATGATCCACCAGCAAGACCCGGTGGGGCTGATCGCGTTCGACCAGAAGGTCCGGCGGAGCCTCGCCCCCAGGAGCCGGCGGTCGCAACTGGCCAACATCCTCTCGGTCCTCTCGCAACTGAAGCCGGAGGGGGTCGCGGACTTCCAGGCCAGCTTGACCCAGGTCGCCAGCATGATGCGGCACCGCAGCCTGATCATGATCTTCAGCGACCTTCTGGCCGATCCCGAGCCGATCCGCAAGGGGTTGCACCGCCTGCGCCACTCCGGCCACGACGTGATCCTCTTCCACATCCTCGACGAGGCCGAGGCCGCCTTCCCGTTCCAGGGGATGGTCCGGCTGGAGGACAACGAGACCGGCGAGTTGATCGAGGTCGACGCCGACGCCATCAAGGCCGACTATTTGGAGGAGGTCGAGGAGTTCCGCGCGTCGTACAAGACCGAGTGCGTCCGCGCCCGGATCGACTACGTCCCCCTGCACACCGGGATGGCCTTCGACAAGGCCCTGACGTCCTACCTGATGTCCCGCCAGGCGCGAGGTTGACCGACCCATGGAATTCTCGCTGATGCACGCGGGACTGGCCGCGGGCGCCGCCCTGGCGGCGATCCCGGTGCTCCTCCACCTGTTCATGCGGCCGACCCCCAAGCACGTCGTCTTCCCCGCCCTCCGCCTGATCCGCGAGCGCCAGAAGCGCTCCAAGAAGAAGATGCGGATCAAGAACTGGCTGCTGTTGGCCGCCCGGATGCTGCTCCTGGCGCTCATGGCGCTGGCGCTGGCGCGGCCGCGGCTGCACTCGCAGACGCCGCTGGGGGACGACTCGGTCCCCACCGCGATGGGCCTGGTGTTCGACACCAGCCTGTCGATGAGCTACAAGCAGAACGACAAGACGCTTTTGGACCAGGCCAAGGAGCGGGCGCTTGAGTTGATCGACCGGGTGCCGGACTCCAGCCTGATCTTCGCCGCCGACTCGGCCTCGCCGGCCTCGAAGGCCGGTAGGTCGCCGGCCTCGGCGCGGCAGTGGATCAAGGAGTTGACCGTCCGCGCGGTCAACCGGCCGTTGAACGTGGCGATGGGGGAGGTCTACGAGGCGGTCCTGGAATGCGATCGGCCCCGTCGCGAGGTCTACGTCCTGTCCGACCTGGCCAAAACCTCCTGGGACGTGAGCCGGCCGGCGGAGGGGCTCGACAAGGTCGCCAAGGCCGCGGAGAAGCCCGGCGGCAAGGTCGCCACCGTCGTCCTCCGGCTGGGGCCCGCGGCCGCGGAGCGCCAGAACGTCTCGATCGACGAGATCGCCATCCCCTCCGGCGTCGCCTCCACCGGCGACCCGGTCGAGGTCCGCGGCCTAGTCCGCTCGCACGGCGCCAAGCCGGCCTCGCGGATCGTCGAGTTCCACCTGGACGGCGTCAAGAAGGGGCAGAAGCCCGTCGAGGTCCCCGCCGGCGGCCAGGTCGAGGTCCAGTTCCTCACGCCTCCGCGGCTCAAGGAGGGCGAGGTCCACCGCGCCGAGCTTCGCGTGGTCGGCGCGCCCGATCCCCTGGCCTTCGACGACGTCCGTTTCCTCAGCTTCCAGGCCCGGCCGCCCTTGAAGGTGCTGATCGCCTCGGATCTGGACGTGGACGCCGAGTTCGTCGCCCTGGCCCTGGACCCCGACCCCGGCGCCTCGCGGGCGTACCAGGTCGAGCGGGCGCGGGCCTCGGAACTGGCGGCGAAGTATCGCGACACGCTCAAGGACTTCGCCGCGGTCTTCCTGCTGGACGTCCGCGAGCTGGACCCGACCGCCTGGGGCTTGCTCAACGCCTACGTCCACGAGGGGGGCGGGCTGGTCGTCGGCGCCGGCCCGCGCTGCCTGGCGGAGAACTATAACGGGCCGATCCCCGCCCAGCTCCTCCCCGCCCAACTCGACGCCCCGGTCGCCACCGCGCCCAAGACCGCGACCTTCGGCCAGGTGGCCGACGTCACCCATCCCCTGTTCGGCCGCTACGCCGAGGAGATCGACCCCCAACTGGCGGTGATGCCGGTCTACAAGTACTGGAGGCTCAAGACCGCCGAGGCCGGGCGGACGCTCATGACCTTCGCCGACGGCGCGCCCGCCCTGGTGGAGCGGACCTTCCAGGGCGCCCGCGCCGGCCGCGTCCTCCTGTGGACGACCCCGCTGGCCCGCCGGCCCCGACGCTCCGACCCCGCGGCCTGGAACGAACTGCCCAACCTCAGCTACTGGGTCTTCCCCGTGGTCATGAACCTGACGGTCCCCTACCTGGCGGGATCGACGGGGGAGAAACTCGTCTTCGAGGCCGGCGACGACGTCACGCTCTCGATGGCCCCCGGCGCCGCCAGCGACGTGAGGATCATCGGCCCCGACGGCAAGACCGCCGAGGCCGCCACCCCGCCGCCCCCCGGCGAGCCCCTTCGGATCGCCGCGCCCCAGTTTTTGGGCCACTGGACCGTCGTCGCCACGGGCCCCGGCGACGCCAAGAAGACCCTGGGCTTCAGCCTCAACCCGACCGTCGATGAAAGCACCTTCTCCGAGCTGGAGAAGACCGACCTGGACGCCCTGCTGGGCAAGGACGGCTACGCCCTGGCCGTCGATGACAAGACGTTCAATAGGGTGACCGACCTGATCCGGGTCGGCCACGAGATCTTCCCCTGGATCATGTTCCTGATCCTGATCCTGGTGACGGCCGAGAACTACCTGGCCAACACCTTCTACAAGGAGCCGACCGGAGGCCCCGCGCCGGGGCCGTCGCCCGACGCCGCCCAGGCCGCGGCGTGAGGCGAGCGGCCGATCACGACTTCGCGCCGGCCTTCTCCTCGGCCAGCCACCACAACAGCCCGGCGACGACCAGCGCGTGATCGACCTCGCCGGAGCGGATCAGGCCGAGGACGTCGGCGGCGGGGACCTTCTCGACGATCAGTTCCTCGGTATGATCGGGCTTCGGCTCGGCCGTCTTGCGGGCGTTGCGGATCACGACGGTCGTGGTCCGCGACGTCACCAGCGAGGGGTTGGACCAGAGCGTCCCGATCAACTCGGGCGAGTCGCCCTCGTAGCCGGTCTCCTCCAGGAGTTCGCGCGCGGCGGCGGCCAGCGGATCCTCGTTCGGGTCGACCAGGCCGCCGGGGACTTCCAGGCTGTCGCGGCCGGAGCCAGCCCGGAACTGGCGGACGAACAGGACCTCGCGTTGGGGCGTGATCGCGATCGCGTGGACCGCGTCGGCCAGGTGGATCACGAAGAAGTCGTGAGCCAGCCCCGACGCCCGCGACCGGAACCGCTCCTTGCGGAGCGTGAACAGCCAGTTCTCCTCGATCGCGCGGTCATGCGTCCCGCCGTCGACGCGGGCCCAGGAGGCCGTCGGATCTTCATGGTTCAAGGGGCGAGGCTCCGAGGAAGGAGAATCGGCGTTTCGGCTCGGAATTTGGGAAGGATGGGGAAGCGTCCGACGTCCCCTCTCCCGCCGGGCTGACGACCCGACACTTTTTCAGAAGCCGTCACGACGAGGAGTGAGCTGCGGCGTTGATCGCCTTCTCCCCTTGAGGGAGAAGGTGGCCGAAGGCCGGATGAGGGGTGGGCGGGACCGGAGGCCATCGGATTTGAAGTTTTCTGACCGTCACGGATTTTGGGTTCCTGAACGAATCTTCCCCACTTGCGGGGGAAGCCGGACCGCGGAGCGGTCAGATGAGGGGGACGACGCGCGAGGCGACCGTTGGAATTCG
>CALCIB010000256.1 GCA_937907525.1 uncultured Planctomycetales bacterium
CCCCCTCGCGGGGGAAGGTGGCCCGAAGGGCCGGATGAGGGGGAGGACGCGCCGGGAAGCCATCGGCGTCAAAGGCTTCCCGGAAAGGCTTTCGCGAATCGCGACGGTCGTCTCGCGCGTCGTCCCCCTCATCCGGCCGCTTCGCGGTCTGTCTTTCCCCGCGAGGGGGGAAGACCGTGTTTGGACCGTCGTCCGGAGCCGACTTGATGAGCCGAACCGTCGCCGCCGCGGCCGATCCCTGGGCCAAGGCCGTCCGCCATCTCCGCAAGGCCGACCCCCGCCTCAAGGAGGTGATCGCGCGCGTCGGCCCCTGCCGGCTGACGCCCAGGGAGGACCGTCTGGGGTCGCTGGTCGGCTCGATCGTCAGCCAGCAGATCTCCACCAAGGCGGCGGAGTCGATCTCCGGCCGGCTCCACGACCTGGCCGGCCGCCCCTACGACCCCCATCGCCTCCTGGCCTTGGGGGAGGACGCCCTGCGCGGGTGCGGGCTCTCGCGGCCCAAGGCCCGCTACGTCCTGAACGTCGCCCAGGCGGTCGCCGACGGCTCCGCGCCGATGGACCGGCTCCACGACTGGGACGACGACGCCATCATCGAGGCGCTGACGGCGATCAAGGGGGTCGGCGTCTGGACCGCCCACATGTTCCTGATCTTCGCCCTCAACCGCCCCGACGTCTGGCCGACGGGCGACCTCGGCGTCCGCGCGGCGCTCCGGAACATCCACGAACTGGCCGCGCCGCCGACGCCCAGGGAGTGCGAACCCCTGGGCGACGCCTGGCGGCCGTTCCGCTCGGTGGCGAGCTGGTATCTCTGGCGAAGCCTGGAGTTCCGATGATCCGGCGGGGCCCGCCCGAGCGTTAGGCGGTCACCAGCCCCGCCATCCCCAGGGGCGAGGACCGAACCCGAAGCCGGGGCCCGGTCCCCAGCCGCGGCGGACGACCATCGGGGCGACCGGAGACACCACCATCGGCGCCGGGACGATCGGCCCGGCCACCACCGCGGGGGCGCCGTAGACCGTGGGGCTCACGACCACCCGCCGACGGACGACCACGGGCGAGGCGACGGAGTAGGGACTGACCACGGTCGTCGGGTAGATCGGAGCGGCCACCACCGGCGCGCCCAGGACCACTCCCGGCCTGGACGTGACGATCGTGGTTTGGGTCAAGACCTGCGCCCGCGCCGAAACGGCGACGAGCGCGAACGCGGAGGCGAACAGCACGGGTTTCCAACGCATCGCGAAGCTCCATCCTTAAAAAGGTCGCGGGCCTGGACGTCGACGTCCCGATCCCGCCCGGCTCCATTCCAGTACGTCGCCGCCCGCGCTTTGGTTGGGATTCCAGGGGGACCGCCGCGATACTGTTCGGCGCGATTTGCATATCGCGGCCGGCAACGCCGTCCCCCCTTCTCCCCTTGTGGGAGAAGGTGCCCCGAAGGGGCGGATGAGGGGGGGCGCGACCAGAGGCCGGCGGGAATTCACCCCTCATCCGGCCTTCGGCCACCTTCTCCCACAAGGGGAGAAGGGAGGTTTCATCCCAGTGTTCGAGAGACTCAAATCGCGTGCCGAACACTGTCGGAAGCCGCGGCCGGGAGTCAGCTTATGATCTCCAGCTTGGGCATCTTCACGTTCTTGACGTTGCGGATGCTCACCTGCGCCGCCAGGTTCTCCACGACGTTCATGAGGAAAGGCCGCGCCGGCGAGCCATCCTGGAGCGCCGCCTTCAACTGGCCGACGTCGCCGGACTCGCGGATGAAGACGTTCATCGGGACCTCGCCCAGGAACGGGACGTTCATCGCCTCGGCCTTGCGGCGCGCGCCCCCCTGGCCGAAGAGGTGGACGCGCTCGTCGCCGGGGGAGTCGAAGCACGTCTTGCCGTCGACGAACGCGCGCGCGGCCGGGCCGCCGCGCTCCTTGAGGTAGGCCAGGACGTCGAAGAACGCCATGTTCTCGATCATCCCCAGGAGCGGCACGCGGAGTTGGCGGAACATCGAGACGGCGCGGGTGGCGTCCAGCAGCGCGACCTCCTGGGGCGTGCAGACGACCACCGCGCCGGTGATCGGCAGCGACTGGCAGAGGCTCAGGGGGACGTCGCCGGTGCCGGGGGGAAGGTCGATGACCAGGTAGTCGAGTCGCCCCCATTCGACCTTGTGGAGGAACTGCTGGACGATGCCGTGGAGCATCGGCCCGCGCATCACGACCGCCTGGTCGGGGTCGAGCAACAGGCCCATCGAGATCAGCTTCAGGCCGTCGAGCTCGACCGGAAGGATCCGGTCCTCGCGGGCGGCCGGCCGGCCGGCGGCGCCGACCAGGTGGGGGACGGAGGGGCCGTAGATGTCGGCATCCATCAGGCCGACGCTCGCGCCGTGGGCGCGAAGGCCGTAGGCGATCGCCGCGGCCATCGTCGACTTGCCGACGCCCCCCTTGCCCGAGCCCACCGCGATGATGTTCTTCACCCCGGGGATGTCGCCGCTTTCGGCCCGCCGCTTGCCGCGGACCTCGGCGGTCATCCGGATCTCGAACTCCGTCCCCTCCGGGAGCCGGGCCTTGAGCGCCCCGCGGACGTCGTTCTCGATCTTCGACTTCATCGGACACGCCGGGGTGGTCAGGTTGACCGCCAACGATACCTTGCCCTCGCCGATCCGGACGTCCTTGATCATCCCCAGGTCCACCAGGTCGCGGCCCAGGTCCGGATCCTTCACGCCCTTGAGGGCCGCCAACACGTCCTTCTCGGTCAACACCGCGTCCAACTCGCCCGGCATTATGGTGGCATCCTCAAAGAGGGGCATCTCGTTCCTTGCTCGACCGACGGCGATCCATTCTATCCCGATCGAACTCCGGGGGCTAGGACTCCATCGCGGCGACGGCCTCGGCGACGACCGCGTCGATCCACTCGTCGGGCTCGCGCGCCGGGTCGGCGGGGATTGGCCGGGACCAGCCCTCGCGCGTCTGGGCCCGCGCCGCCAGGGCGATCCAACGGCCGATCAGATCGGCCACTTCCGGCGGCGTCATCGCCTTCGACGTCGTCGCCAGCGTCGCCCCAAGCTCGCCCGCCAGCCGAAGCGTCTCGGGCCGGTCGTCCCAAGGGTCCAGGAACAGGACCAAGGGCGCGGAGCCCGTTTCCGACAGCGCCGCCAGATCCCGAAGCGCCCGCTCGGGGTCCGCCCCGGCCTCGACCAGAACGACGGGAGACGCGCGCGCCGCGACCGCGGCCAGCAACTCGGCCGTCGTCCGGGTCTCGAACCATCGCGCGCGAACTTTAGACAGCCGCGGCCGGAGTTGCCGCCCCCAGGTTCCCGACCGCTCGTGCAACGCCACGATCGGCGCGCGGCCGCGGTCCTCGACGCCGTTCATCGCTCGCTCCCCTTTCATCGACGTTTTACAAGTATTTGTCCGGGGCCGCCAGCGACGCTAGACTGAACGTCGATCGTCCGTCCCGCCGTGACGTCCGCGACGGGCCAGCCCGAGTCGAGCCCCTCCGGAGGCGAGCCATGTCGCGACGAGGATCGGTCCTGGTCTTCCTGACGGCGTGCGGCCTGGTCCTGACGATCCGAGCCGCGGCGACCGCCGCCGATCCCCCGGCCGGGGACCGCGTCGACTTCAACCGCCAGGTGCGGGCCATCCTCTCGGACAAGTGTTACGCCTGCCACGGCCCCGACCCCGGCCATCGCAAGGCGGGGCTGCGGCTCGACCTCAAGGAAGGCATTTTCGGGGAGGCCAAATCGGGCTTCCCCCCCGTCGTCCCCGGTGATCCGGACGAAAGCGAACTGATCGTCCGCGTCACCGCCGACGAGGACGACGAGGACCGCATGCCCCCCAAGAGCCTCGGCCGCGCGCTGACGCCCGCGGAGATCGACGTCCTGACCCGCTGGGTCGAGCAAGGCGCCGAGTGGAGGGGGCACTGGTCCTTCATCCCCCCCGAACGCCCCCCGCTCCCCGACGTCGCCCGCGGCGACTGGCCGCGCAACGGCGTCGACCGCTTCGTTCTGGCCCGGCTGGAGGCCGAAGGACTCGCGCCCTCGCCGCAAGCCACCCGCGAACGCCTGATCCGTCGTCTCTCGTTCGACCTGACCGGCCTGCCCCCCACCCTCGACGAGATCGACGCCTTCGTCGCCGACCAGGCGGCCGACGCTTATGAGAAATTGGTTGACCGCCTGCTGGCGTCGCCCCGCTTCGGCGAGCGGATGGCCGTCGACTGGCTGGACGTCGCCCGCTACGCCGACACCTACGGCTACCAGGCCGATCGCTACCGCGCCATGTGGCTTTGGCGCGACTGGGTCGTCAAGGCGTTCAACGCGAACCTTCCCTACGACCGCTTCGTCACCTGGCAACTCGCCGGCGACCTTTTGCCCAACCCCACGCGGGAAATGGTCCTGGCCACCGCCTTCAACCGCCACCACCGCCAGACCAACGAGGGGGGCTCGATCGAGGAGGAATGGCGGATCGAGTACGTCAACGACCGAACCGTCACCTACGGCTCGGCGTTCCTCGGCCTGACGCTCGACTGCTCCCGCTGCCACGACCACAAGTTCGACCCGATCACGCAAAAAGATTTTTATTCGCTCTCGGCGTTCTTCAACAGCATCGACGAGTCCGGTCTTTACTCCCACTTCACCGACGCCGTCCCCACCCCCACCCTCTGGCTCGCCGACGTCGACCGCCAGAAGGCCCTGGACGAAGCCTCCGCGCGCGTGAAGGCGGCCGAGGCCGACGCCGCTCGGATCGCCGAGGAACGCGCGCCGGCCTTCGAGACGTGGCTCGCCGGGCTCGACCGCTCGAAGCCGCCGACGGTGGAACTGGCCGGCCGCGTCGGCGACTTCCCGTTCGACGCCCTGGCCGACGGCAAATCCCCCGACCGTCGCGACGGAGCCAGGCCGGCGACGACCGTGGAATCGCCGACGCTGGTCGAGGGCCGCGTCGGCAAGGCGCTTCGGCTCGACGGCGAGAACGGCGTCGTCCTGCCCCTGGGGAACTTCGACCGCTTCCAGCCGTTCTCGCTGGCGCTCTGGATCAAGACGCCCGACGTCAAGGACCGCGCGGTGATCCTGCGACGGTCGATGGCCTGGACCGACGCCGGCAGCCGCGGCTACGAACTGATGATCGAGGACGGCCGACTCGCCGCCGGCCTCATCCACTTCTGGCCCGGCAACGCCATCGGCGTCCGGGCGAAGGAACCGCTCCCCATCGACGAATGGACACACGTCGTTTTTTCCTACGACGGCTCCAGCCGCGCGTCGGGGGTCTCGCTGTACGTCGATGGAAAGCCCGCGGCGCTCGACGTCGTCCGCGATTGCCTGACCAAGACCATCACCGGCGGCGGCGCCGACGACCTGGCCGTCGGCCACCGCTTCCGCGACCGCGGCTTCAAGGACGGCGAGGTCGACGAACTCCAGGTCTTCGACCGCGCCCTCACTCCCGTGGAAGCCGCCCAACTCCACGACGGAACGACCCTGACCGATCGCCTGACGACCGACCCGGCGAAGCTCGCCGACGCCGACCGCGAGGCGCTTCGGACCTACTACCTGGCCGACCGCGACGAACCGTACCGCGCCGCCCTGGCGAAGCTCCGGGAAGCGCGCAAGCGGCACGCGGACCTCGCCGAGCCGGTCGAGGAGATCATGGTGATGAAGGAGATGGCCGAGCCCCGGCCCACCTTCCTCCTGAAGCGCGGGGCCTACGACGCCCACGGCGAGCAAGTCTCCGCCGCCACCCCCCCCAGCGTCATGCCGTTCCCCCCCGACCTTCCCCATAACCGGCTGGGCCTGGCGCGGTGGACCGTCGATCCGAAAAACCCGCTGACCGCTCGCGTCACCGTCAACCGCTGGTGGCAGTCGCTCTTCGGCCGCGGGCTGGTCTCCACCCCCTACGACTTCGGCGCGCAGGGGGAGCAGCCGTCGCATCCGGAGTTGCTCGACTGGCTGGCGCGTGAGTTGGTCGATTCGGGCTGGGACGTGAAGCGGACGTGGCGCTTGATCGTGGAATCGGCCGCCTACCGCCAGACGTCCGACGCCACGGCCGAGCTTGAGGCGCGCGATTCCGACAACGTCCTGCTCGCCCGCGGCCCCCGCGAGCGGCTGACCGCGGAGATGCTCCGCGACGACGCCCTGGCCGCCGCCGGGCTTTTGGTCGGGACGATGGGCGGCCCGCCGGTGAAGCCGTACCAGCCGGCGGGGCTCTGGGAGGAGAAATCGAACGTCCCGTTCGTTCGCGACGTCGGCCCCGGCAGCCATCGCCGCAGCCTCTACACCTACTGGAAGCGGACGTCGCCGCCGCCGGCGATGCTCACCTTCGACGCCCCCTCCCGCGAGTTCTGCGTCGTCCGCCGCCAGCCCACCGCCACGCCGTTGCAGGCGCTCGTGCTTCTGAACGATCCGCAATATGTCGAGGCCGCCCGCGGCGTGGCCGTCCGCGCCTTCCACGAGGCCGGCCCGACCGTCCGCGACCGCGTCGCCTTCGTCTTCCGCCTCCTGACCGCGCGCCGGGCCGACGCGACGGAGATCGACGTTCTGGAGGCCCTCTACCGCGAGCAGTACGACGAGTTCGCCTCCGGCCGCGCCAGGGCCGACGACCTGCTTTCAGTCGGCGACGCCCCCCGCGACCCATCCCTCGACCCCGCCGAGGCCGCCGCGATGACCGTCGTCGCGCAAGCCCTGTTCAACTACGACGAGGTCGCCACCAAGCGCTGAGGAGGCCCGGCCCATCATGGAACGCATTCGCGAACTCCCCGACGACCCCCGCCTCCTCTCCACTCGGCGGCACTTCTTCGGCCGCGCCAGCCTGGGCGTCGGCGGCGCGGCGCTGGCGACCCTGTTGGGGGGCGCGGCCGATCCGTCGGCCGCCAGCCCGAGCGGCTCGGGAGGGGCGCTTGGGAAGACGCACTTCGCGCCCAGGGCGAAGCGGGTCATTTACCTGTTCATGAGCGGGGGGCCGTCGCAGCTTGATCTGTTCGATTACAAGCCGCTCCTGAACAAGATGAACGGCAAGGACTTGCCGGAGTCGGTGCGGCAAGGGCAGCGGCTGACCGCCATGTCGTCGAACCAGGCGTCGTTCCCGCTGGCCGGGTCGATCTTCTCGTTCGCCCAACACGGCGAGTCGGGGGCGTGGGTCAGCGACCTGTTGCCGCACACGGCGAAGGTGGTCGACGAGCTGTGCTTCATCAAGGCGATGCACACCGAGGCGATCAACCACGACCCGGCCATCACCTTCTTCCAGACCGGTTCGCAGATCGCCGGCAGGCCGTCGATGGGGTCGTGGCTCAGTTACGGGCTGGGGTCGATGAACGACAACCTCCCGACCTTCTGCGTCCTCATCAGCCAGAGGCCCGTCGACCAGCCGCTCTATTCGCGGCTCTGGGGCAACGGCTTCCTCCCCTCGATCCACCAGGGCGTCCAGTTCCGCGCGGGGGCCGAGCCGGTCCTGTACCTTGACAATCCGCCGGGCGTCACGGCCGCGGGACGCCGCAAGATGCTCGACCGCCTGGCCGAACTCCACCGCAAGGAGCACGAGGCCAACCTCGACCCGGCCGTCTCCGCCCGGATCGCCCAGTACGAGATGGCCTACCGGATGCAAACCAGCGTCCCGGAGGCCGCCGACGTCGCCGGCGAGCCCGATCACGTCTTCGAGCTTTACGGTTCCGACGCCAAAAAGCCGGGGACCTTCGCCGCCAACTGCCTGCTGGCCCGTCGACTGGCCGAGCGCGGGGTGCGCTTCATCCAGCTTTACCACCCCGGCTGGGACCACCATGGCGGCCTCCCCGGCGGCATCCGCCAGTTGACCAGGGAGACCGACCAGGGCTGCGCCGCGTTGATCCACGACTTGAAACAGCGCGGGATGCTGGAGGACACGCTGGTCCTCTGGGGGGGCGAGTTCGGCCGGACCAACTACAGCCAGGGGAAGCTGACGGCGACCGACTACGGCCGCGACCACCACCCCCGCTGCTTCACCGCCTGGGCGGCCGGCGGCGGGATCAAGCCCGGCGTCAGCTTCGGCGAAACCGACGAGTTCGGCTACAACGCGGTCGCCGACGCGGTCCACGTCCACGACTTCCACGCCACCGTCCTGCGCCTGTTGGGCATCGACCACGAACGGCTGACGTACAAATTTCAGGGTCGCTACTTCCGACTCACCGACGTCTTCGGCGAGGTCGTCAAGCCGATCATCAAGGCGTGAGCGGAGGTCGGGAACAAGACCGATCGGCACGGATTTTGGAGCGGACGTAAACGTCTTCCCCCCTCGCGAGGGAAGACAGACCGCGAAGCGGCCGGATGAGGGGGACGACGCGCCAGAAGGCCGTCGCGATCCAGGAGCCATCCCCAACCGTCTGGGATTCCGACGGTTCGCTGGCGCGTCCCCCCCCTCATCCGGCCCTTCGGGCCACCTTCCCCCGCGAGGGGGGAAGGCCG
>CALCIB010000257.1 GCA_937907525.1 uncultured Planctomycetales bacterium
GCAACGCCGGTCGACCCCTCATCCGGCCCTTCGGGCCACCTTCTCCCTCAAGGGGAGAAGGCGATAACCGCCGCGGCCGAGGAGCGGTCACGGCATCTTGAGCAAGCCTTGCGTCGAACATTACTGGCCGGTCAGTGGGCGTGGCCGTGGCCGTCGTCGACGGCCTTCTCGGGGAGCCCCGCCGTCTTGGGCTGGTAGGGATAGGTTACGTCGTCGACCCACCACTCGTAGCCGCGCTTCCCCTCGGGGACGGCCCCCTTGATGACGGCCATCGCGTGCGCGTCGATCGGGACGGCGCGGTCGTCCCGGTGTTCGTGTTCCTCGCCCTCCTCGCGCCGGGCGGGAAGCTCGGCGACGTGGACGTCGAACCGGGCGATGGCGACGACGGTGAGGTCTTCCTTGCCCATCGTCTCGATGCCGTCGAAGACGATGGTGTTCTTCTCCGAGGCCTTCAGATCGGCCGAGAGTTGGCGGAGGCCGGCGTATTTCATCTCGGCCATGGCCGCCGCCTCCTGGCCGGTCTCCATCTGTTTGAGGTTCTCCTCGGGCGTGGTGGCGGCGCGAGTCGACGGATGAAGTCCGATCCAGTAGAGATCGGCCAGCGGCCGGTCCTTGAGCATCCGGGCGTACTCGACGGCGAAGGCCGAGGCCCGGCGGCCGGTCAGGAAGTCCTGGACCGTCGTCACCGTGAAGATCGACAGGCCGAAGACCAGGCCCAGGCCGACGCCGGCCCTGGCCAGGGTCCCGCCGGTGAGGACGTCGGGGTGGCGGCGGATCGCCCGGTCGGCCGACCATCCCAGGGCGACGGCCGCCGCCGCGAACAGGTAGAAGAGCGGATGCGCGAAGCTCAGGCCGGCGAGCAGCCCGCAGATCACGGCGAACACGGCGCGGGTGCTGACGGCCTGATACGTCGGAAACTCGTGTTCGACCACCGAGCGACGGAGCGTCGTCAGGTCGGCGGCGTCGGGGGTGGACTCTTGCTCGGTGGCCACGAAAAAACTCCTCCAGGCGCCCGGCCCCGGCGGGTCGGCGTCGCGAGGTTCGGGATGAGTGCGAAGATCGTCCGCGTCGCGGGCGCGCGTCGTGGCGTTCGAGGCTAATCGACGCGCCCCCGATCGTCAAGGATCAGCGCGCCGCCAACGCCGCGGCGAGGCCCGATCCGGGGACCAGCACCCACGCCGCCAGCCCCGCGGCGATCCAGAACAGACCCAGGGCCCAGCCGGTGACGTTGGTCCACGACCAATCCCGCCCGTTCGGTCCCGCCCGCAATCCGGCGAGCGTCACCGCCAGGATGATCAGCCCCATCGTCCGGGGGCCCAGCGGGGTGGCCCAGTCGAGGTCCTTCAGACCGCCGTCGGCGACCGCCACGAGGTTGAAGATCCAGATCAAGAGGCCGCCGGTGGTCCAGATCAACTCGCCCAGGCCGCCGCCGAGCTTCCCCGAGCGGGCCACGACGACCGGGCCGACGAGGGCGAGGCAGCCGGCGACGGTCGCCAGGCTGGAGACCAGCCGAGCCGGCGGCCACGCCAGCATCCCCTTGTGGACCAGGAGGCCGAGGCCCCAGCCGACCGCCCCGACCAACAGGAGCGTCGTGACGACGGGATGCGCGGGGCTCGCGGACTGGGCGCCGCCCCCGGAGGTGCGTTTCGGTGGCATGAGGTTCGTCGCGGCGGCTTCACCGAGGAATGCGTCGAGGGCCGGGCTCGCCAGGCGGGAGCCGACGGAAGGCGGCCTCGATCCACTCCGTTCATCGGTTCGCCGCCGGCCGGGGCGTGAGCGCGGCGGGACGATCGATCCCTGGAATTCGATCGTCGTCCCGCGCGGCCGTCGCGATCAGCGCAACGCGGCGACCGGGCTCTCCAACGGGACCGCCGCGGGAGGCTCGGACGGCTCGGCGACGGCGGGCTGCTCGTCCAGGTCGTCGGCCACCTCGTCGACCCTGGGGTTGAGGACCACCTGCTCCCCCTCCTCCAACCCCCGCGCGACTTCCAGCAGATCGTGGGTCGCCTGGCCCGACTCGATCCGACGCTTCTCAAGCCTTTCGCCCCCCCGGCGCATGACGTAGCAGTATTCGGCGCCTTGCTCGGTCGTCACCGCCTCGACGGGGACCGCCAGGACGTCGCTCGCCGACGGCATGCTCAGCTCGATCCGCGCCGTCATTCCCGGCATCAGCTCGCGATCGACCGCCTCGTCGATCGTCACGATCCCCTCGAAGTAGCGGACGTCGTGACGCCACTCCATGATCGGCAACGGCGCGATCGAGCGGACCCGGCCGCTGAGCGACACGTCGGGGGCCCCCTCCAGGGCGATCCGGGCCCTCATCCCCTTCTTGACGCGGTCGACGACCGACTCGTGCAGCATCGCCACGACCTCCATGTGTTCGAGGTCCGGCAGATAAAACAAATGCTGCTTCTGACGCACGGTGATCCCCGGCTCGATGACGATCGAGTGCCTCGGATCGTTGGCGTAGATGACGTAGCCGTCGTGCGGCGCGCGGATCGTGCAGTTCGCCACCTGCTTCTCCAACGTCGCCAACCGCTCCAGGTTCCGGGCCAGGTTGACGTCCTGATAGCGGAGCTGCGACTGCTTGGACCGGGCCGCGCCCTCCAGTTGGCGGATCATCTTCCGGGCGGTGAACTGCTCGAACACGTGGCGGTCGCCGCGGGCCTTCTTAAGGGCGACGTCGGCCTTGTCGAAGTTCTGGGTCTCGGTCTTCAGGACGCTCAGGGAGACGTACCCCTTGTCCTGCATGCGAGTGGCCCAGTCCAGTCGGTCGCGGCTGCGGCTCACCTCGGACTCGGCCAGGGCGATGAGGCGTTCGTGGTCCTTGAGGGCCTCCTTCATGGTCCCGTCGCGATATTCGTCGACGGCCATGGTGGCGACCTCGAAATCCAGCTCGGCCCGGCGGTGGTCGGCCCGCGAACGCTCGACGGTCATCGTCTGCTGGCGAACGAGTTCTTCGTAGTCGGACGAGTCGAGCGTCGCCAGGACCTCGCCGGCCTTCACTCGCGCGCCGTCGGGGACGACCGTCAAGAGCGTCGTCGAGCCGCCGGCCGCCAGACCCCGGCCGGCGACGCCGATCCCGATCCGTTGCAGCTCGCAGTCGATCACCGTCCGCTTGGAACTCTCCAGATGGCCCTGGGTGGTCATCGAGCCCTCCAGCACCGTCCGCCCCACCGGCGCGAGCCGGTACTTCCGAACCAGGTCCCTGGGGGCCCCGCGCCCCGGCAAACGACACCCGTTCCCGTAAGCCCAGTACGAGATTCCAGCCGCGGCGATGATCGCGGCCGTCATCCACGACGACCGGATTTTCCTGGTGGCGGACATCAAGAGGACTCCTGGGGCCGCTTGGGAGGGAGGACGCGCCGCGGAGGGTCCCCGGCGCGTTCATCGGGCGGGAGAAGCCGGATCGGGACGACGTCCCCATCCGGGAGGGAAGGCGAGGCCGGCGATCGAGCCTTAAGCATATCGGCCCCGGCCGACTCGACCAAGAGGCGGACTCCTTGCACGCCGGAATGATCGACGGCCTTCCGGGGATTGTACAACAATAATTCCACAGACTCAAGTCCAAAACGGATCGCGACGCGGTTGGCTTTCGATCTCGGCCGTCGGCGACGGCCCCGCCCGAGCCGCGGCCGACGTGGAAAAACAAGCGGTCGGATTTTCCGCGAGGGCCTGTAAGAACCGGATGCCGCGTGCGTCGTCTAGTTAGGAAAGCCCCCGAGCGGTCGGTAGCGACGCCACGGCGGGGGCCGGGCACGCATGATGGTGGACAGGCTCCTTCCCAAGCAGAGGTCGATGATGAATCACCGCAACCGCCTGACCACGACTTTCCTCGGAACCCGCGCGACGACGGTCGAGCCGCTCCGCGTGCCGGCCTACCGAGTCGGCGAGTTTCTCGCCGACGGCCGGGACCGCTGGCCCGAGGGCGCCCAGTATTGCTACGGCTCCACGGGTCACGAACTGACGTTGTTCGTCCCCTCCCCGTCGTCGGAACTGGTCGCCGGCGTCCGCCGCGGCCAGGTCCGGCTGGCGCTCAGCGACGCCGGCCCGGTCTTCTTCCTCGCCTATCATCTCGACGGCTTGCCGGGATGGGCGGACGTCCCCTACTGCTGGCACGTTCAGCCTCGCGACGGCCGCGCCACGCCCCCGGTGGAGATCGAGGCCGGCCCCGAATATCGCGCGCTGTTCTGGATCTCGTTGGTCGGCGCCGACGACGGCTTGATCCACGCCCAACGCGGGGTGACGTTGAACCCCGAATTCACCGGCGAGTTGCATCGAGCGATCCGAAGCCAGGCCGGCGCCCCGTTCGACTCCACGGAATGCGTGTTGGCGGTCGCCGAGGTCGGCCGGCTTCGCCCCGACGCCGCCCGCCGCCTGGAAGCCGCCTACGCCTGGACCGTCGGCAACGCCTGACCCCCCTCGTCGAAGCCGAGCACGGCCGTCCACAGGGCGTCGTAGCGTCCGACCATCCGGGCCGTCGAGAACGACTCCGCCGCGCGTCGTCGCCCCGCCGCCCCCATCCGGGCCGACGCCTCGCGGTCGGCCGCGGCCGCGACGATCGCCCTCGCCATCGCCTCGGGATCGCGCGGCGGCGCGACCCAGCCGGTGCGGCCGGGCGCGACCAGTTCGTCGACCCCCTCGACGCTCGTCGCGACCACCGGAAGCCCGGCCGCCATCGCCTCCAGCACCACGTTCGGCATCCCCTCCCAACGCGCCGCGTGGATTAAAAGATCGGCCGCGCGCATCAAGGTCGGAACGTCGTCGCGACGACCCAGAAGCCGGACCCGACTCGACAGCACCGGTCGCGCGGCGATCTCGGCCTCCAGTCGACCGCGCAACGCGCCCTCGCCGACGATCGCCAACCGCAACCCCGGCGCGCCCATCGACGCCCGCGCGACCGCCTCCAGCAAGTCGAACAACCCCTTCTGTTCGTCGAGCCGACCGACCGCCAACGCGAGGAAGGCGTCTTCCGAAAAGCCCAGCGCCGCGCGATCCGCGGGGGGGACGTCGAATCGTTCCAGATCGACGCCATTGGGGATGACGGTCAGGCGATCCGGGGCCAGCCTTCCCCGCTCCACGCTGAACCGCCGCACCGCCTCGGACACGCAGACCGAACCGCAGCCCAGTCGACTGGTCAGTCGGTCAAGCGTCAGGTGCCACCCCTTGCGACGCTCGGCGACCCGCAGCCCGCCCAGCACCCAGGGCGAGCCCGCCGCCGGCGCCGCCAGCCGCGTCAGAACGTTGGCGTGAAAGAGGAAGCTCTGCGCGAGCAAGGGGCGGTGTCGTCGCAAGACCCCGGCCAACCCGACGACGCCCCGCGCCAGGCTTCGACGACCCAGCCCCAGACTCGCGACGGGAATCCCGGTGCCGCGGATCACGTCCGCCAGCGCGCCCTCGCCGCTGAGGTTGACGACCAAGGGCGACCAGCGGCGACGGTCCAGCCCCAGGGCCAGGCTCGTCAAGGCCCGCTCCGCGCCGCCGACGTCCAGGTCGGTGATCACCAGCGCGACCGGCACGGGCCGATCCGGCCGCGGCCGTCGCGATCGGCCGACGGCTTCCAGGCGTCGCTTGAGGCTTCGCACGTTATAATCGCCCGTAACCAGAAGTGGACACCGCCAAGCATTCCGTCCCCTCTCCCACCGGGAGAGGGCAGCCGCGCGGCGGCGGGTGAGGGTCGCGGCGCTTCGGAGCGAGCGTCGGTTCGGCATGACGCAATCCCAGAGCGTATCCCGAGGCGCGATGACCCTCACCCGGCCCTTGGAACGATGCCGAAATAACTTCCGGGAATCCTTCGCG
>CALCIB010000258.1 GCA_937907525.1 uncultured Planctomycetales bacterium
GGTCGCGTCGTCCCCCTCATCTGACGCCTTCGGCGTCTGTCTTCCCCCGCGAGGGGGGAAGACCGTTTACCACGGACGTCCGACCCAAAATCCGGGACGGTCGGACTTTTTCGTCCCGGCCAGTCAGTCGATCGTCGGCAAATCCGACGACCCGCCCGCGAGGACGGCGTCGGGGCGCGCGGGGCCGAGCGGCCCCGGCGCGGAACGGAGCGGCGCGCGTCGAGGCGGCCGCGGCGCGTCGAGTCGCCATCCATGAGCATCGGTAAACGGCGCCCGAAACCGAATCGGGCCCAGTTGCGATCCATCCCCGACGTCTCCATCGAGCAGGGCCGCGCCGCCCGTCAGCGGGCGCGCCTGGTCGGCTTCGCGCTGATCGGCCTTACGGTCCTGGCCACCTCCGCGGTCGTCCACGGCTCCGGGCCGCCGTTCGTGTACCGCCTGGGCCAACGCCCCGAGCGCGAGATCCGCGTGAAGGTCAAGGAATTCCGGATCCGCAACCAGACCAAGACCAGCAACCTCCGCCAGGCCGCCGCCGACCAGGTGCCGCTGGTGATGATCAACGACCCGGCCCCGATCAAGGACCTGGCCGAACGTCTGGACGACCTGACCGTCACCATCGCCAAGTCCCAGCGGTTCGAGGACGTCGACCCGTCCTTGGTCTCGACCTGGCACCTGAAGCCCGAGGCCTACCTGGACGTCAAGGCCGCCACCGACACCCCCCAGCGCCGCGACAACCTGCACGTCCAGATCGCCAAGGCGTTCGAGCCGCTCCTGGACGCCGGCGTGCTGGGCCCCGGCGCGCTGCCTCGCAACGAGGAGTCGAGCCGGACGCTGTCGATCAGGAACGTCGACCAGCCCGACGACGAGGCCCGGATCTTCCCCCGCGAGCGGGTGGTCCCGGAGCGGATCGTCAAGCCCGACGGCCCGGTCGCCAAGGAGTTCACCGCCGCGTTCACCCCCAGCAGGATCGGCGAGACCCTCTTCCAACTGGTCGCCGACCGTCTGGAGGGCCGCCCCACCCTGACGTTCGACCCGGAGGAGACCGCCCGCCTCCGCGAGTTGGCCCGCGACGCCGTGCCCGAATGGTACGACCCGTACCGCGAGGGGGAGGTGCTCGTCGAGCAAGGCCAGGCCATCGGCGAGGAGCAGTTGATCCTCCTGCGGATGGAGCACGACGAGGCCGCCGCCGAGTTGACCTGGGCCGACCGGCTCCAGCGCGCCTGCGGGATCCTGGCGTTGGTCTCGGCCCTGTTCATGCTCGCCGGCTCCTACGTCGGCCGCAACGAGCGGTTGATCGCCGCCGACCTGGGGCGGATCGCCACGTTGTGCGCCCTGGTCGTCGTCTGCGTCGGCGCGGCGCGGCTGTTGGCGCATCAGGCGTGGGGCTCGGAGTTGATCCCGGTGGCCGTCTCGGGCATGGTCCTGGCGATCGCCTACAACCCCGGCTTCGGGCTGATGGCGACGTTTTTGCTCTCGATGCTGACCTGCATGTCCCTGGGGACGGGGATCGCCCACTTCCTGATCCTGATGGGGGGGACCGCCGCGGCCGTCCTGGGGCTCAACGACGTCCGGACCCGGACCAAGCTCATCAAGGTGGGGGCGACCTCCGCCGCGGTCTTCCTGGCCCTGACCTGGGCCGCGGGGCTCTGGGAACGCCAGCCCGTGGAACTGGTCCGCGCCGACGGCTTCTGGCGCGCCGGCTGGGGGTTGATGGCCGGGTTCCTGCTGGGGGGCTCGCTGCCGTTCCTGGAAAGCGCCTTCGGGATCGTCACCGGCATCAGCCTGCTGGAGCTGGGGGACAACACCCACCCGCTTTTGCAAGAGCTGGTCCGCCGCGCGCCGGGGACGCACAACCACTCGATCACCGTCGGGGCGATCGCCGAGGCGGCGGCCGAGCGGATCGGCGCCAACAGCCTGCTGGTGCGGATCGGCGCGTACTTCCACGACATCGGCAAGATGCTCAAGCCCCACTACTTCATCGAGAACCAGATGGGCTCCGGCAACCGCCACGCCAAGCTGGCGCCGGCGATGAGCACGCTCATCATCATCGGCCACGTCAAGGACGGCGTGGACCTGGGCCGGCAGCACCACCTGCCGGAGCGGATCATCGACCTGATCGAGCAACACCACGGCACGACGTTGGTGGAATACTTCTACCACGAGGCCAACCGCCGCTGCGGCGGCGACCCCGACGCCGCGGTCGTCCAGGAAAGCGCCTTCCGCTACCCCGGCCCCAAGCCGCAGTCCAAGGAGGCGGGGATCCTGATGATGTCCGACTGCGTCGAAAGCGCCAGCCGGACGCTCTCGGAGCCGACGCCGTCGCGGATCGAGGGCCTGGTCCGGGAGTTGATCGACAAGCGGCTGCGCGACGGCCAGTTCGACGAGTCCGGGCTGACCCTTCGGGAGATCGCCGAGATTCGCGACAGCCTGATCAAGTCGCTGATCGGCATCTACCACGGTCGCGTCAAGTACCCCGAACAGAGGACCGCCTGAGCATGGACCCGTCGGGAGCGACCCCCGCGTTCGAGATCGACGTCGCCGACTCCCAGCCGCGGTTGGCCGTCGACCGCGCGGCGGTCGCGGCGCTGGTGGAGCGGGTCCTGCGGGGCGAGGGAGTGACGACGGCGACGATCTCGGTGGCGATCGTCGATGATCCGACCATCCACCGGATCAACCGCGACCACCTCGGCCACGACGAGCCGACCGACGTGGTGACGTTCCCACTCTCCGAGCCGGGGGACGACCGGCTCCACGGGGAGTTGGTCGTCTCGGCCGAGACCGCCGCCCGCGTCGCCGGGGAACTGGGCGTCGAGCCCTGGAACGAACTGGCCCTTTACGTCGTCCACGGCCTGCTCCACCTGTGCGGCCGCGACGACCTGGACGAGGCGTCGGCCGCCGAGATGCGCCGGGGCGAGGACGAGGCGATGGCCCGCGTCGGCCTGGCCAACCCCTTCGGCGCGTCCCGCCGCGCCGGCTCCCGTCCCTGACTCTTCCCCCACTTCCTGGAGGCCCCGATTTGGACGCGCCCGGCGCGGTCTGGCTGATTCTGCTTTGCACGCCCGTGTTCCTCGCGCACGTCACGGCGGTCGCCCTGACCAACGCCCTGCGGTCGTACTCCCGCAGTCGACTGGAGGAGTTGACCGGGACTCGGGGGCGTCCCGAGCGGGCCGATCGGATCGCCCACGCGGACGTCCGGCTGGAGCGCGCCGCCGAGTCCGTGGCGATGGCCGCCGGGCTGTTCCTGGCGATCGCCGCGGGCTTGATCCTGGAACGTCAGGCGACGCTCGCCGACGAGGTCGAGTTGGTGCTGGTCGTCGGGCTGGGAGGGGTCGGCGGTTATCTGGCCGCCGGGGTCGTGGGTCGGCTCTACGCGGAGACGATCCTCGACCGCGTCTGGCCCGCGACGCCCCTGTTTTTGCTGGCCGGTCTGCCGATGACGACGGCCGCCGCCGGGCTGGAGCTGCTGGTGGAATGGCTGCTGGGGGCGCCCGAGGCCGGCGCGCGGCCGGCGAGCGTGGAGGTCGAGTTCTCCGGCGACGAGGAGGACGAGGACCAGGAGCCGGAGATCCCCGAACGGGCGCGGGCGATGATGGGGAACGTCGTCGAATTGACCCGGTCGACGGCATCGGAGGTCATGCGGCCCCGCACGGCGATGGTCATGCTCCCCGCGACGGCCACCGCCGCCGACGCGGCCAAAACGTTCCTCGCCACGGGGTTGAGTCGGATCCCGCTTTACGGACGCGGCCACGACGACGTCGTCGGCACGCTGCTGGTGAAGGACCTCTTCGACCGCATGGTCGCCGTCGCGCCCGGCGAGGAGATCGCCCCGGCCCTGCTGGCCCGCGAGGCGTACTGCGTCCCGGAGACCAAGAACGCCTTCCAACTTTTGGAGGACATGCGGTTCCGCCGCACCCCGATGGCCCTGGTCCTGGACGAGTACGGCGGCGTCGCCGGGCTGGTCACGCTGGAGGACCTGGTCGAGCAACTCGTCGGCCCGATCCACGACGAGCACGACCTGCCGACCGACGAGGATCCGGTCGTCCCCCTGGGCGATTCGACCTTCGCGGTCGCCGGCGGCGTCGACCTGGAGGAACTCAACGAGCGGTTCGGCCTCCACCTCCCCACCGACGCCGACTTCCACACCCTGGGCGGTCTGGCCCTGCACGCCCTGGGGCGCCTCCCCGAACCCGGCGCGAGCTTCCGCCGCGCCGGCGTCGAGTTCACCATCCTCGCCGTCGCCCCCCGTTCCATCCGCCGCGTCCAGATCGACCTCAGCCCCGCGCCGGAACCGAGCGGCTGACGCGCCGTGGCGCGACGGCGCGGGGCGCGTTGCCCCCGCGCGCCGCGCCCGCTACGCTGAACGTGAAGACCGCTTCGTCGAAAACCCAGGGGAAAAGTGATGACAAACATCCCTTCTCCCCTTGTGGGAGAAGGGGTGATTCATGCTCATGAGCGGTGGTTTTCGACAAGACGCCGGGGGCGGTTTCGATTGGGAGGCCGGACGCCATGGGCGCGACGATCGCGAGACGGTTCGGGTGGGTCCTGGCGCCGGTCCTGGCCGCGGGGGCGGCCCTCGCCGCTGACGAACCCGAGCCGACGGCCCCCGCGACGGTGACGATCCAGGCGCGCGGGATCCGCCTGGACGACGCCCTCCAACGGATGCGGGACCAGACGGGCGAGGCGCTCACGGACCTGCGCGGCCGCTTCGGCGTCGAAGCGGCGAACCCGACGATCGACCTGGATCTGAAAGCCGCGCCGTTGCTCCGCGCGCTGGACGAGGTCGCGGCCGGGGCCGGCGTGACGGTCACGCCGTACACCGGCGACGGCTCGGTCGGGATCGTCGCGGGGGACGGGGGCGGCGCCGAGAGGCCGCCGACGGAGTACGTCGGCCCGTTCCGGGTGGCGATCGAGTCGATCACCCTGGTGCGCGACTTCCAGACCGGGATGTCGGCGGCGAACGTCGCGTTCGAGGTCGCCTGGGAGCCTCGAATCCGGCCGATGCTCCTGGCGATGAAGGCCGGGGGCGTCGAGGCGGTCGACGACCATGGCCGCGCGATCCGGCCCCTGATCGCGTCGGAATCCGGCGCGACGGCGGTCCATCCGGAGAACTCCGCGGCCGAGCTGGACGCGACCCTGGCCGCTCCCGAGCGTTCGGCCGCCAAGCTGGCGACCCTGCGCGCGCGGATCGAGGCGACCGTCCCCGCCGACGTGAAGACGTTCCGCTTCCCCCGGATCGACGAGACGCGAACCGTCCGGGAAGGGGACGTCGCGGCGACCTTGCAAGCGGTGGAGGTCGACGAGCAGATCTGGAGGATCGCCGTCGCGCTTGAGTATCCCGGCGAGGGCCCAGGGTTCGAGAGCTTCCGCCAGGGCCTGTTCGACAACCGGATCCGGCTCGAAAAGGCCGACGGCTCGAAATTCGCCCTCAACGGCGGCTCCTCAAGCGTCGGCGGCGTCGGCGGCGAGCTGGTCTTCGAGTACCTCTTCGAGGACGTTCCCGGCGAGCCCAGGGATTATCGGCTGGTCTACGAGGCTCCCGGCAAGTTCGTCGCGGTCCCGATCGACGTCGCGTTCAAGGACGTGCCGCTGCCGTGAATCCGGCGCGGACGAGACGCGCGCCCCTCCTCGCCCCGCCACGTCGTCAAAGATTCTAGGACCGGCGACATAAACATCCCTTCTCCCCTTGTGGGAGAAGGTGGCCGAAGGCCGGATGAGGGGTGATCCCGCGGGCTTTCGTTGGCGCCCCCCCCTCATCCGGCCCTTGGAACGCTGCCGAAACAACTTCCCGTGAACGACCTGAGAGAGAATATCCACAGATTTATCAGATTAACACAGATTAAATTGAATTTTCCGATCTGAATCTGCGTCAATCTGGGTAATCCGTGGATGAATTCCACGACGGAGAAGGCGCCGGCCGTCTACGAGGCTCTTGATTCCCCGGATTTACGGTTCGAGGCCACGCGAGTCGACCCCGGAGGATTCCCGGAAGTTATTTCGGCGGCGTTCCTCGGGGCGCCTTCTCCCACGAGGGGAGAAGGGGGAGTATGCCGGGCCTTCCTTCGTCTTCATTCGCCGCGGGGTTTTTTGAACTCGGCGCGGTCGAGGCCGTACTTTTGGAGCTTCTGGGAGACGCTGCGGCGGGACAGGCCGCTGTGGCGGGCGGCGCGGGCGACGTTGCCGCGGAACTCGGTCATGACCCGACGGAAGTAGTCGCGCTCCACCCGGCCGACCAGGTCGTCGATCAACTCGGGGAGGCGGACGTCGATGTCGATGGGGTCCGGGCCGGTCGCGCGCGGGGCGCGCGGGGCGACGGTCTCGGGAAGGTGTTCGCGGTGCAGGACCGAGCCCTCCGCCATCGCCACGGCCGCCTTGATCGCGTTCTCCAACTCCCGGACGTTCCCCGGCCACTGGTGCCGCAGAAGCGCCTGCATCGCCTGGCCGTCGATCTCCACGATCGGGTTGGCCGGCGAGGCGTGCTTCTCGACGAAGTGCATCGCCAGGAGGGGGACGTCCTCCTTGCGCTCGCGCAAGGGAGGGAGGTCGATGACGACGACCTTCAAGCGGTAATACAGGTCGGAGCGGAAGCGGCCGGCCCTCACCTCGTCCTCCAGCCGCTTGTGGCTGGCCGCCACGATTCGGACGTCGACCTTCACCGTCTCCATCCCGCCGACCCGCTCGAACGCGCCGGTTTGCAAGACGCGGAGGAGCTTGACTTGCATCGCCGGCGAGACGTCGCCGATCTCGTCGAGTAGGAGCGTGCCGCCGTCGGCCTTCTCGAACCGGCCGATCTTGCGGCGCTCGGCCCCGGTGAACGCGCCGCGCTCGTGGCCGAAGAGTTCGCTCTCCAGGAGCGAATCGTTGAGCACGGCGCAGTTGAGGGCGACGAACTTCCCCTTGCGGCGGTTGTTGACCGCGTGCAGGGCCTGGGCGACCAGCTCCTTGCCGGTGCCGGTCTCGCCGTGGATCAGGACGGTGGAGTCGACCGGGCCGACGTGCTGGATCAGGTCGAAGACCTTGCGCATCCTCGGGCTTTGCGACAGCATGGTGTGGAAGCTGTAGCTGCCGCGGAGCTTGGCGCGAAGCTGCGCCAGGTCGTCGATCAAGCGGCGGCGGTCGAGGGTGCGTTGGACCACGGCGCGGAGGTGGTCGGGCTCGCACGGCTTGCGGAGGAAGTCGTCGGCGCCGGCCTTCATCGCCTGGAGGGCCTCGGAGGCGTCGCCGTAGGCGGTCAGGACGACGACGCCGACGGGGACCCGGCGCTCGCGGATGGCCTGGAGCAGGTCGAAGCCGTCCATGTCGGGCATTCGCAGGTCGGTGACGACCAGGTGGAACTCCCCCTCCTGGAGCAGCTCGAGCGCGGTGGTGCCGTCGTAGGCCGCCTCGACGTCGTACCCCTCCGGCTCCAGGATCTGCCGGAGGCAGTCGCAGCCCAGCTTCTGGTCGTCGACCGTCAGAACGCGGCGTTTCATAAGGCTCCATCCTCCCGGCCCGACGCGGATCCTCCTCGAACGACCCGATTCCCGTCGATTGTGGCCTGGAGACGGTCGGTTTGGGAAGCCCCGACCCAAGCCGGCCGGGGCCGCGGGGTCGCGCGCCCGCGGGTCGCTCTCACCGGATCGGGGGGGCCGGCGTCGGCTTTGACGGTTCGGCGTCCGGTTTGGAGCGGGCCTTCGCGGCGCGTTCCTCAAGGACTTCCTGGACGGCGTCGCGGACCGCGGTGGGGCTGACGAAGGGGAGCACGCGGGTGCGTCGGCCGTCCTTGAGGGTCGCGACGATCGGTTTGGCCTTGGGGTCGCCGGGGGTCAGGGAGTAGGTCCGCTTCCGCTCGGCGGCGGCGCCGTCGTGGGTGACGACCTCCAGGGTCAGCCGGGTGGACGGTCTGGCGGGGTCGTCGGCGACGGTCATGATTCGGATCGTGTAGTCGCCGTCGAAGCCGCGGGGGCAGGCGTAGATCTCTTCCGGGCGGCTTCCCCGACCCTCCTTCACGAGCGCGCCGCCGAAGACCGAGCGGGGCATGTCGCGGGAGACGGTCGCGCCCAGGGGCTCCTCGACGATCAGGTCGTAGTCGGCGTTGCCGTCCCAGGCGAGCCGGACGTAGAGGTCGCGGGCCTCGGACCCGGGCAGGGCGGCGGTCAGTTTCCCGGCGTCCGCGCCGCGGCCTTCCTCCTTGAGCGATTTGGCCAGAAGCGCGACCTGCTTGCGGGCCTCGGCCCGGAAGAACTCGTCCTGGCCGGGCCAGCCCAGCGAGAGCAGGCGCTCGATCGCGACGGTCATCCGCGCGGGGTCGTGGAGCTTCCTGGCCAGCATCATCGACATCAGGATCGGCTCGGCGCGGTGGGGGACCTTCTCCATCGCCTCGTCGAGGAGCGGGCCGACGCGGTCGGTGAAGCCCTTCAAAAGCAGCTTGTCGGCGGCGCTGACGAGGTGGTTGGGGTTGTGGGAGCGTTGGGCCATGTCGGCGGCGTGGTCGAGCGCCCGCCGGACGTCCTCGGGCTTGCCGCCGTCCATCTCGATGGCCAGGGCCAGGGCCTCGTACATCCAGAACTCGGCGTTCTTGGGGCGGTGTTTCAGGTAAGACAGCAGCGCCGCGTGAACGTCCTTGACCTTGCCGCTTTGATTGAGCAGGCGGATCGTCTCATGGAACTGGCCGGGGGTTTCGTCGTGGGACTTGTAGAAGTTCGACCAGTAGTCGAAGGGGTCGCCGGCGGCGGAGGGTCGCGCGGCCGGGGCGCCGGTGATGGGGATGAGGCCGGCGCGCGGCGAGCTCGAGGGTCGGACCCTGGGCTGGGCGTCGGCCGGCTTCGAAACGCCGGCGGGATCCGTCGGCTTGCGGCCGGACGGATCCCGCGAGGCGTCAGTGGAGGACCGGGGCCGGTCGGCCCCCAGACCGCTCAGTTGCTTTTTTTTTGCAGAAAGGCGTCGGCGGGGTCGTCCTGGGCGGGAGCGACCGGGATGGACATCATGCCCATGCCGCCGCCCATGCCGCCCATGCCGCCGCCCATGCCGCCCATCATGCCGCCGCCCATGCCGCCGCCCATGCCACCCATGCCGCCGCCCATGCCGCCCATGCCGCCGCGCATGCCACCCATGCCGCCGCCGCCGCCCATCATGAGCGAGTAGGGGATCAGGGCGAGGTCGGCGACGGGGTAGACGCGGATGTCGGTCTGCTGGTCCTCGGACTCGACCGAGGTGATCATCAGGAAGCCGTCCTTGACGGTGTAGGTCATGCCGAGCTGCCTGAGGATCAAGCGGAGGGTGGTCTTCAGGGGGACGCCGTCGAGGTCGACGCTGACCGGGGAGGTCATGGTCTTGTCGGCTTCTTGCAGGCCGATGGGGTCGACGTAGATGGGGATGCCGTTGTCCTCGGGGGTCTGGGTGGCCTGCTTGACGTACTTCAGGACGTCCTCAAGCGGGGTCTCGTTGGGGAAGTTCATCGCCAGGGGGTCGTCGAGCTTGGCGATGATCTGCTTGGTCTTGGGGTCGCGGTCGAAGACGTCCACGGCCTTGGCGTACTTGGGGATGCGCCGTTCCGACATGGCCCGGAACAACGCGGCGTCGGGGTATTCGATGACCTTGTTGTCGGGGAAGGGGACCGCGGCGCGGGCGACGTCCTGCATGGTGAGCATGAAGCGGTATTCCTTCAGCTCCTCGAACTGCCGCTCCTGGGAAAGGAAGCCCATGGTGGTGGAGACGAACATGCCGGCGTAGGGCGCGGGGTTCTCGTCGCTATACGGGAGCGTCCCCTTGTGCATCAGGGCGCGGGCCTGCTGGGAGCGGAGTCGGGCCTCGTAAAACGGCGCGGTGGCCAGGCCGATGTCGCCCATGCCGCCGTTGTAGAGCGTGTTGTAGACCCCCTCGCCCATCAGCGAGTCGAACTGGTCCATCATCGCTTCGATGGTCTGCTGGTTCTGGACGAACTGGGACAGCCCGCGCTCGCGCTGCGCGGCGGCGGCGGCGAGCCGCTGGCGTTCGATCCGCTCGTTGACGATCCGTTCCTCGTTGCGCATCAGGTCGGTGTACTGGGCCTGAAGCTCCCGGAGCAGGGAGTCGCGGACGGATTGGGGGACGTTGGAGGCCGAGCGGACGACGTTCTGGGCGAGGTGGTTGATGTCGATGGCCGATTCGATCGCGCCCCGGTCGGCCTGTTCGCGGGCGGCGGTCATCCGCTGGCGGACGTCGCTGGTGAGTTGCTGGCGGGCGACGGCGTCGAGCCGGTTGGACTCCTCCAGCGTGGCTTTCTGGTTGTCGACGGCGCTGGGAGGTTCCGGAGGCGTCGGCTGGGCGTCGGCGGGGGCGGGGGCGGGCTGGGCCTCGCCCGCCGGTTGGGCCGCGGGGGCCGGGGCCGCCGGGTCCTGAAGCGCGATCTGGTCGGCGAGCCGTTGCCGGGCGGCGTCGGCGTCCTTGAGGCCCTGGGCGGCGTCGGCGTCGCCGGGGGCGAGCTCGAGCGCCTTTTGGAAGAACGACCGGGCGGTGCCGTCGGCGCCGTTGGCGAGGGACTGGCGGCCCAGCTCGGTCAACTGTTGGTGGAGGGGCGGGGCGGCGTCGTCGCCGCGGGTCGCGGCCCCGGACAGCAGCACGCCGCCCAGGGTCAGCAGCCCGGCGGCTTTCCATAGACTCGCGGTTCGGGGCATGTTGAAGGCTCTCCAGCAGAGGTGGTCACCGGCGCCTGGACCGGTCGGGGCGCTTTGGTGTCGACTCGTCGCGATTGAAGGTACGGAAGCGACCGCCGGCCGGCGAACGTCGGCTCGGAGCGCTCCCGTCGAACCCGGGCCGATCCGATCGGGCCGCCGGAGGCGCGTCGCGCGAGCGTCTCCCGGGGCGCCGCTCCCGGATGAATCCACGATCCCCGCGGGGCGGTTCGATGCCGGCTTGGTTCGGTTCGTCGTCAACCATTATGCCACATGGTTTCGGCCGCGGCCAAATCGAGGGCCGGCGCGCGGCCGTCGCCGTCCTCCTTAGACGCCCGAGCCCGGCGTTTTCTTCGATCCGCCGGATTTTCCTCCCAGACGGCGCGGTCGCCCCGATTTTGACAACGGCGCCGGGGCGTCCTACTGGTTCATCATCCGGACGGGTCGCGGTCGAGTCGATCGCGGGGCCGCCGGGCGGAACGACGCCGCGAAATCCAGCGGCCGGAGGTGAATGATGATGGACGACGCCAGGAACGACCCCAAGCCCGACCCCGGCGCGTTCGACTTCTCGGCGTACCCCCCCAACACCGTCTTCCACGAGCGCCGGGAGGGGAGGGACCGTCGCGGGTTCGCCGCTCGCGGTCGGAGCGGCGCCGACGGCGAAGCCAGGCCCCCCCGCGCCGGCGAGCGCCGTGAGAAGAAGGAAAGGCGCAAGCGGATCGATCCCACCACCTTCGAGAAGCAGTATACCGACGACGAGTTGGAGTTCATGAACGCGATGCAGCGGTTCAAGGAACTCTCCGGCAAGTCGTTCCCGTCCTACGCGGAGGTGATCAAGGTGGCCGTCGGCCTGGGTTATCGCAAGGCGGTCGACGACGCCCCGCCCCCCGTCTTCGACGAGGAGGCCAGCCTCATGTTGTTCACCCAGGTGGAGCAGAAGGCGTAAGGCGGACTCGACGGACGAAACGACGCGGCGGTCGCCGGGGGGATTCCCCGACGACCGCCGCGTCTCGTTTTCGCCTTTTCCGGCGGTCGCCGGCGTCAGCGGGTGGTCGGGCCGCCGCGGGAGGCGGTGGTCACCAGGGCGGGACCGCTCAGGACGTTGATCCAGGCCGAGAGCGCCTCGCGCGTCAGGCGGATCGCCTGGCCGACTCGGGGGGGGGCGGCCTCGGGCTCGGCGTCGATGGCGGCGTCGGCGACGACGGTCTCGGCCGGGGACGGGGCGAAGACGTCGGCCGGCAGTTCGGCCAGGTCGATCGCCTCCGCGGCGACGGCCGACTCGGCGGCCTCGGCGAGCGCGGGCTCGGCTTCGTCCAGGGGCGAGGGGGCGAAGTAGAGGTCGGCGGTTCGCTCCATCGCCACGAAGCTCGACGCCGGCTCGGGTTCGACGGCGGCGGGGGCCGGGCCCTCGACGGCGATCGGCGCGGGGCCCTCGATGGCGGCGAACACCTGGTCGGGCAGGGGGGCCGGCTCGATCATCGCCGCGCCCTCGATTTCAACGCCGTCGAATCCCTCCAGGTCCGCGAGGGCGAGGGCGTCACGCTCGGCGGCTCGGCGAAGGCCCGCGCCGAGGTCGGCGGCCAGGGGGCGGGCGCGATCCCAGACCATCGCGGCCAACTCGTCGAGCCGGACGGCGGAGACGGCCGGGGCCGCGGGCGGCGTCGCCGCGGCGGTCAGATAATCGTCGAGTTTCGGCAGCGGGAACGGGAGCGGCTGGGCGAGGGCCGCGGGACGACGGGGGGCGATCTCGTGGGCGATCGCGACGATGGCGGGGCGGGGCGCGAGGGCGGGGGCGGCGGTTCGGCGGGCCAGACGGGCGGCGTGCGCCCGCTGCATCTCCGCCGCCAACAGCTCGTGGATGACCAGCCGCCGCTCTCCCGGACGGGCGTCGGCCGCGGCGAGTCGGGCGTTCATCCACTTCTGAGCGCCTTCGACCCAGCCTTCGACCGTCGGCCATGCGGGCGGACCCAGGCCCAACCCCGCCACCAAACTGATCAGGACGAGCCGTAGCGTCATCGGGGAATCTCCGGATCGTGACGAAATCATCGGACGTCGATTCCGTGCATGGTCGTGGCTTGCCTTAACGTGATCGGTATCTCCTTGGTTAAAAGGTATCGACGACGTTGACTCGCGGCTTTGCGAAATATCGAGAAATTGGAGATGTTGGCGATGGTGCGTCGACTTGTCGCGTCTCCTTGAGGTTTCGGATCGCGGCGGGGTTGCCGTTCGGGTCGTCGCGATCGTGGGGGGCCTCGCGGGGTTCGCGTGGTCAAGACGACGCGGGTGCATTAGGATGGGCGTCTCGCGGAGGCGTGGAATCGAGGAGGAGGCGGAGATGGGCAAGGCGGTCCTGGTCACCGGCGCGGGCGGGTTCATCGGCAGTCACCTGACGGAACGCCTGGTACGGCTGGGGCATCGGACGCGCGCCCTGGTCCGGTACAACGGTCGCGACGATCGCGGCTGGCTCGACGACCTGCCGCGCGACGTCCGGGCCGAGATCGAGGTCCACCGCGGCGATCTGAAAGACCCCGACGCCGTCGCCCGCGCGGTGGAGGGGCGGGAATGGGTGTTCCACCTGGGGGCGTTGATCGCGATCCCGTATTCGTACCGGAACCCGTATGACGTGGTGCAGACCAACGTCAACGGCACGGCCCACGTCCTGGACGCCTGCCGGCGGTCGAGGGTGTTGGAGCGGGTGGTGTTGACGTCGACGTCGGAGGTCTACGGCACGGCGCAGTACGTCCCGATCGACGAGAAGCACCCGTTGCGGGGCCAGTCGCCCTACGCGGCGACCAAGATCGCCGCCGACGCGCTGGGGGAGAGTTACTTCCGGTCGTTCGACACGCCGGTGAGCGTGTTGCGGCCGTTCAACACCTTCGGCCCGCGGCAGTCGGCGAGGGCGATCATCCCCACGATCATCAGCCAGGCGCTGACGCGGCCGGCGGTCAGGCTGGGCCGGCTCGACCCCAGGCGCGACCTGACCTACGTCAAGGACACCGCCGAGGCGTTCGTGGCGATCGCCGGCTGCGAGGCGGCGGTCGGGCGGGTGGTCAACGTCGGCCGGGGCTCGGACGTGAGCATCGGCGAGCTGGTCGAGCGGATCGGCGCGATCCTCGGCAAGCCGATCGCCGTGGAAACCGAATCCCAGCGGCTGCGGCCCTCCGCCAGCGAGGTCGAGCGGCTGCAAGCCGGCACGGCGCTGGCCCAAAGCCTCTGGGACTGGAAACCCCGATACTCCCTGGACGACGGCCTGGCCGAGACCGTCGCCTGGATTCGCGACCACCTCGACCGCTTCCGCCCCGACGAGTACGCGACGTAAGCGTTCGATCGCGACGTCCGCCCCGCCTTCAAGCCGCCTCCGCGCCGCCGCGGAACGGTCCCGCCCCCACTCCCGCCGAGGCCGCCAAGACCGGCCCCCGAACATCCAGGACGGAAATCGGTCCTGAAATCGTTTTCATGATTCATATTCGGTGTCGACGAGGTGTGGCCCTCTCGGTAGGCTCCCGCTTGTTGATTCCCCGGATGCTTCGATGACTCTACGCCGCCGCGCGTGAGCGTCGGGGTTCGGTCTTCCGTCGGAATTCTGGTTTCGACCCACCGCGGCGGACCCGCGCGAAGGTCATGGGACGTCAAGGAGGAATCGATGTCGCTACCGAATGGAACCGCCCGTCTCGCGCCGTTCTTCGCCCCGCTCGCGGCCCTCGTCTGCGGCCTCGCGGTCGGTGAGGCCCACGCCGCGCCGATCCCGACCCAGATCACTTACAGTACGTCCGGATCCGAGCCGCTGAAGACCTCGGCGGGCGACGTCGTGTTCGAGTTCCGACCCGTGACGAACGGTGTCGCGACGCCTGGCTCGACGCTGCGTTTGGGGACGATCCTGGTCCATCAAGCGACGCCAGGCAAGGGATTCTCGTTCGACAACGCGATCCTGCGATTGACATTCGGCATCGGATCGATCAACGGCGAGGCCGTCGCCGATCCTGGAGCGACGGTCTCTTTCGACAACATCGTGAACGCGAACGTTTATGAGGACGGAACGCTGACAGGGGGGTTGTCCACGTTCCACGAAGTCAGCGGGAACGCCGTTCTCCGCACGGCTGGATTGAACCTCACGTTAGAACCGGTCGAAACGGCGCCGCTCTGGAATCTCTCGTCCGAGCCGTCGGTCGTCGCCGTCGATGTCTTCGCCCGGCTCGAAGCCGCCCCGGTCCCGGAACCGAGTGTCCTGCTGATCTTCGCTGCCGCGGTTGGTTTCGGATGGAGGCGGCTCGGGAGTCAGAGGCCGCGACGGTCTTGAAGGACTGCCGCTCGGGTGCCGTCTCACCACGACGGCACTTTCACCATTGGTTCGCATCACCCTGGAGCATCTCACCAGGACTCGCATCTCCCGACGTCGGAACAGCCGCAAGTTCCATCTCGACCTGCTCGAATCCCGAACCCTCCTTTCCGTCTTCCCAAACGATCCGGGCTTCGCCTATCAGTGGGGTCTCCACAATGCGAACAACGTCGACATCGACGCCCCCGAGGCGTGGGGCATCACTACCGGCAGTTCCTCCGTCATTGTCGCGGAGATCGAGACTTACGGCGTAGCCTTGTCGCATCCCGACCTTCAGTCGAAAATGACGTCGACCTCCTGGAGCTTCGCCGACAACTCCGCGAACCAGAACGTGTCGACGGGTCATGGGACCAATATCGCGGGGATTATCGGGGCCGAGACGAATAACGGACAGGGCATGGCCGGGGTGTCGTGGGGCTCGCCCGTGATGGCCCTGAAGGTCAACGGCTACAGCCAGTTCGTCTCGGCCATCCGCTACGCAGTGGACAACCACGCGAAGGTCATCTCGATTAGCGTCGCGTACTCGGGATATAACCAGGATCTGGTTGACGCGATCGACTATGCCGCTCAGCACAACGTGGTCGTGGTCGCGGGGGCTGGGAATGGAGGCAACACCACCCCAACCTATCCCGCCGCGCTGAACAAGCCGAACTTGATTAGCGTTGCCGCAGTCGATTCCTCCGGCGGTCTAGCGAGCTTCTCCACATACAGTCCCACGACGGTTCACCTCGGGGCTCCGGGAGTCGACATCTACACGACCGAATGGACGGGCGGCTACATTAACTTCGCCGCCGGCACGTCGTTCGCGGCCCCGTTCGTCGCGGGCGCCGCCGCCTTGGTGGCCTCCCAATACCCCAACTACACGGCCCAGCAGATCGTCCAGGCCCTGGTGCAGAACACCAAGCCGCTGTCGAGCCTGGCGGGGAAGACGATCAGCGGGGGGATGGTCAGCGCGTACAACGCCTTGTTGGCCGGGATGCCGGCGCCCGTGGCGGTCGCGTCGCCGGCCGGCGTCGTGAACGCGACGACGACCAACCTGTCGGTCAACGCCAGTTACGGCGGCGGAGAGCCGGGGCTGACATACACCTGGAGCGTCGTCTCCCAACCATCCGGCGTCGCCGCGCCGACGTTCAGCGTCAACGGCACCAACGCCGCCAAGAACGCGGTCGCCACCTTCGCCGGCCCCGGTTCGTACACCTTCAAGTTGACCGTCGCCAACGGCAGCGGCTTCGTCCGCACGGCGACCGTCCCCGTGACCGTCACCAACACCGGAAACCAGCCCTCCGGCCCCATCTTCCTCGACGACAGCCAGACCCCGGCCGAGGGCGTGACCCGGGTCGGGAACTGGACGCAGTGGACGGGCAGCGGGCATGGCGGCACGTCCTCGACGGCGCCGACCGGCGACGGCTCCACCAAGATTACCTGGACATTCGACAACCTGCCCCAAGGCACCTATGAGGTGTGGGTCAACTGGGTCCAGGCCCCCAACCGCGCCACCAACAGCCCGTTCACGGTCTACAACGGCGCCACCCAACTGACCACCGTCCGGGTGGACCAGACGCGGGCGCCGCTGGGCTACTACGACGCGGGAAGCTCCTGGAACACCCTGGGCGAGCGGTTCACCATCAACAGCGGCACGCTCAAGGTGGTCCTCTCCAACGACGCCGATCCTGGAAAGTACATCGTGGCCGACTCGGTTCGGATCCGCAAGCTCGGCTCGTGGGTCGTGGACGATTCGCAGACCGCGGCCCAGGGATTCACCAAGACCGGCCCGTGGACCGAATGGACCGGCGGCGGCTACTCGAACACCTCCTCCACCGCGCCCGGAGGCGACGGCTCCACCACCGCCACCTGGACGTTCACGAACCTGGCGTCGGGGAAGTACCAGGTCTGGGCGAATTGGGTCCAGGCCCCCAACCGCGCCACCAACAGCCCGTTCACGGTCTACGACGGCGCCACGTCGCGTGGCTCCGTCCTAGTCGATCAGAGCCAGGCCCCGTCCGGCGTCTACTCCGGCCCCAACTCGTGGAAGAGCTTGTTCGAGAACGTCACGATAACGAACGGCACGTTGACGGTCAAGCTGACCAACGCGGGCGTCGCCACGTCGCGCTTCATCATCGCCGACGCGATCCGGATCCAGCGCGTGGGCGCGTACTACGCCGACGACACCGACGGCTCGCCGATCTACCAGCAGACCGCCGGCTGGACCCGCTGGGCAACCGGCGGTTACAGCGGCACCCACGCCACCGCCCCGGCCGGCGACGGCTCGATCAACGCCGTCTGGACCTTCGACAACCTGGTCCCCGGCGTGTACGAGGTTTGGGCCAGTTGGATTCAAGCCCCCAACCGCGCCACCAACAGCCCGTTCACGGTCTACGACGGCGCCACGGCGCTGTCCACCGTGCTCGTGAACCAGCAGCTAGCCCCGACCGGCTCGTATGACGTCGCCGTCAGTTACAAATCGTTGGGGCAATCGTTTCTGATCACGGGCGGGACGTTGAAGGTGAAGCTGACCAACGCCGGGGTCGCGTCGGGCTACTACGTCGTGGCGGACGTCGTCCGGATCAACCGCGTCGACAACCCGCCGGGAGGGGTGTGGGTGCCGTTCTCCACGCCGACGGTCCCGCTGACCGTCGCGGTGAGTCCGACGGCCGAGCCCGCGGCGGCGGAGCCAGCGGCGCTCACGACGGTGATCGTCCCGACCGCCGAGGCCGCGGCGCCCTCCCGGCCGTCGCCGTGGGCGCGCGAGGCCCCCCGGCGCGAGTCGCCCCGCGTCGCGCTCGTCGCGACGTCGCGACCTCTCCGCGCCTGGGGCGATCCGGGACGCCCCATGCGGCGGGGGTTCGCGGCGACTTCGACTATCGTGTGATCGGCGGGGAGGTTAAAAGGGGGGGATCGATCGAACCACCATCATCCCCCACCGCCCAAGCCCCGGACCCGAGCCCGACATGATCGACTGGACGCCGCTCGCCGACCTGATCGAGAAGCACGACCGCTTCCTGCTGACCACCCACGTCCGCCCCGACGGCGACGCCCTTGGCTCCGAGGTCGGCATGGCGGGGCTTTTGCGCCAGAAGGGGAAGGACGTCCGGGTCGTCAACACCAGCATGACCCCGCCGCGATACGACTTCCTCGACCCCGACGGCTCGTTCTTCGAGCACTTCCGCGCGATCGATCCGACGACCCTCAAGGATCGCGAGGTCCTGGTGATCCTGGACCTTTCGGCGTGGTCGCAGTTGGGCGACATGGCCGACTTCGTGCGCGCGTTCCCCGGCCCGAGGGTCGTCGTGGACCACCACGTCAGCCAGGACGACCTGGGCGCCGTCTTCCTCAAGGATACGACCGCCGAGGCCGCCGGCACGCTGGTGATGCGCGCGGTCAAGGCGCTGGGGGGCTCGTTCACGCGGGAGGTCGCCACCGGGCTGTTCACGGCGATCGCCATGGACACCGGCTGGTTCCGACACCCCAACACCAGTCCCTCGACCTTGCTCGCCGCGTCCGAATTGATCGAGTCGGGGGCGGAGATCGACAAGATCTATCGCGACCTGTTCGAGCGGAGTTCCCTGGGACGTCTGCGGCTGACCGGCGAGTTCCTCGCGAAGCTGAAGACCGACCTGGACGGCCGGGTCGCGTATTCGACCGTTTCGCGCGACGACCTGCATCGCTCCGGCGCGATCCCGCCGGACACCGAGGACCTGGTCGATTACACCGTGAGCCTTCGCGGCGTCGAGATGGGCGTGCTCCTGATGGAGTTGGAGAAGGGGGGGGTCAAGGGGTCGCTCCGCTCGCGCGCCGGGGCCGACTGCGCGCGGATCGCCGCGGCGTTCGGCGGCGGCGGCCACAAGGCGGCGGCGGGGCTCTCGATCGACGCGCCGTTGGACGTGGCGGTGGAGCGAGTCCTGGCGGCGGTTCGGAACGCTCTTGATCCGGCTTGATCGGGGCGCCACGATGGGCGCGGAAGCCGCGGGCGCCGAAAAGCCCGCGAGCGACCCTCCGCGGCGACGGGCCCGGCGGACGTCGTTCCGTCCGCCGACGCCGCCGCGCCCTCCCTCCCCGACGAGACGCACCCCATGAATCGACGCGACTTCCACCGCCTGGGGACATGGGCCCTGGGCGGCCTGGTCAAGCTGGCGGTCGCCGTCCCGGCCGTCGCGTTCTTGCTCAACCCCCTGCGCAAGAAGGACGGGACGCCGGCGGCCGAGGCCTTCGAGGCCCTGGTCCCGCTGAGCGAGTTGAAAGTCGGCGAGCCGCGGTCGTTCGGCATCGTCCGCGACCAGGTCGACGCCTGGGTGAAGTACCCTCGCGAGCCGGTCGGCTCGGTCTGGCTGATCCGCCAGCCCGAGGGGGTCGAACCCCGCGTCGTGGCGCTCAACGCCGAGTGCCCCCACCTCGGCTGCGCCGTGGGCCGCTCGGCCGACGGCGAGGGGTTCTACTGCCCCTGCCACTCCAGCGCCTTCGACGCGGAAGGCAAGCCGATGAACCGGATCCCGCCGCGGCCGATGGACGCGCTCGAGGTCGAGCTGTCCCAGGACGCCGACCCGATCGTCAGCGTCAAGTTCGAGCGGTTCCGTCCCCTGGCCACGGAGAAGATCCCCCTTGCGTAAGCTCATCGCCGACTGGTTCGAGGACCGCGCCGGGCTGGGCTCGCGCCTGCGCTCGATGCGCGAGGAACACCTCCCCGCCGGGCCGCGCTGGGGCTACGTCTGCGGCTCGGCGCTTCTGGCCGTCCTGCTCGTGCAGGCGTTCACCGGGCTGATGATGATGACCGCCTACAGCCCGGGGACGCCGACCGCCTGGGGGAGCGTGTTCTTTATCGAAAAACAAATGTGGATGGGTTGGCTGGTCCGCGGCCTCCACCACTTCGGGGCCCAGACGGTGATGGTCCTGGCGGCGGTGCATCTCTTGCAGGTGCTCTTCGCCGGGGCCTACCGCGCGCCTCGGGAGCTCAACTGGTGGCTGGGGCTGGTCCTTTTGGGTCTTTTGGTCGGCTTCGGCCACACCGGCTACCAACTGCCGTGGGACCAGAAGGGCTTCTGGGCCACCAAGGTCTCCACCAACATCGCCGGCGGCGCGCCGGTGTTGGGGCCCTACGTCAAGACGGTGGTCGTCGGCGGCGTCGACTACGGCAACCAGACGTTGACGCGGTTCTACGGCATGCACGTCGGGATCCTGCCGGTCCTGTTGACGATCACCCTGGCCGCCCATCTGGCCTTGCGCTACCGTCACGGCTTGAAGCCCCCCGAAGGCGCGCCGACCGAGCCGCCGCCGGGAGGCTGGACGGCCACCTACTTCCCCGACCAGACGTTCCGCAATTCGCTGGTCGTGGTGGCGATCGTGGGTCTGCTCTTCGGCCTGGTCTTCTGGCACGGCGGCGCGCCGTTGGACGCGCCCGCGGACCCGTCGAGCCCGGACTACCCGGCGCGGCCGGAATGGTACTTCCGCTTCCTTTATCAGATGCTCAAGTATTTCCCCGGCCATCTGGAGTGGGTCGGCTCGATCGTCGTCCCCGGCGCCTTGATGACGACGTTGGCCTTGCTGCCGCTTCTGGACAAGGTGATTCCGTCCCGGGCGCTGCACTTCCTCGCCTGCGCGGGGGCGTTCGCGGTCGTCGGCGGCGCCACGTTCCTGACGATCCAGTCGTTCGTCGAGGACGCCCGCAGCGAGAGCTTCCAGGCCGCCCGGAAAAAGGCCGACGCCGAGAACGCCCGGGCGCTCTTCCTGGCGTCGCACCCCGACTTCGGCGTGCCGCCGGAGGGCTCCAACTACCTCTTTCGCCACGACCCGCTCACCAGGGGCGCGGCGCTCATGGAGAAGAAGTGCCTCAGTTGCCACGTCATGGGCGGCAAGGGGCCCGAGGGGGATGAAAACGCGCAGGCGGGGTCGGACCTGAAGGGCTTCGGCTCCCTCGCCTGGATCCGCGGCCTGCTTGAGAATCCCGGCTCCGACGCCTACTTCGGCACCTCGCCGGAGAACGACGGCATGGTCGAGTGGAAAAAGACCACCAAGCTGACCGCGGAACAGCTCGACCAGGTCGCCGAATTCGTGGCCGGCTTCGCCGCGATCGGCGAGGACCAGACCGTCGACGACTGGCTCAACACCGAGGGCGTGGCCGACCATCCCGGCTACGACCCGTTCGTCAAGGACTGCGGCAAGTGCCATTACGTCGGCGGCGCGGCCAGCGAGATCACCGAGGGGGGCGACCGCGACGCCCCGGATCTTTTCGCCTGGGGCTCCCCGCGATGGTTCCGCCGGATGGTCCGCCAGCCGTCCCACGACTCGCTCTACGGCTTCCTCGAAGCCGACCAGCGCATGCCCGCGTCCCCGCCGGACGAGATGTCCGACCACGACGTGAGCATGATCTACCGCTACCTCCGGGGCGACTACCTCAAGTAGCCGCTCCCGCGAGGCCCCCGCCGGCCTCGCCGATCGGCCGCGGCCGGGCGACGACGCCCGAGCCCGGCCCGACGTCCCCGGACGGCTTCGACGACGCGGTCGGGGCCTCCCGCGCCGCATCTCCGGGCGTAACCGATTCGCTCCTCGGACGCCTGACGCGCCCTCGGCCGTCGGGCGATTGGACTTGAGCCGATTTCCGGGATCCGCTACGGTTTCCCCGGAATCGATCGTCCCTCGCACCCACCGTCAAGGCAAGGAGGCCTCGTGGCATGGACCGCCGCACCGCGCTGATGCTGACGACGCTGCTCGGCGGATTCCTCCCGTCGCGGCTCCTCGCCCAGGAAGACGACGCCGAAACGACCGGGAGACGCCCCCGCCGGGATCCCGGCTTCCGCCCCGCCGGCGCGACGACCGCCGAGGCCGCGGCCGACCCGCGCCCCGCCCGCGACCCGATCGACGCCGACGACCAACCCCCCGCCGGCTTCGTCAACGAGCCCGGCTTCCAGTGGAAGCGGTTCCCCATCGGCAACTACACCCGCGCCGCGGCCGAGCAGAAGACCCCTCAAAAGGCGATCATCGACTGGATCTTCCGCCGCACCGGCACCGCCGACTGGCACGGCGAGAAGACCGCCGTGCTGGTCGCCGGCAAGACCGAGCTGCGGGCGTACAACAGCCCCGAGGTCCTCGCCCAGGTCGCCGACGTCGTCGAACGCTTCACCGACGCCATCGAGGACTACCTGTCGGTCCACATCCAGGTGGTCGCCGCCGCCGACACCCGCTGGCGCTACGCCGTCTTCTCCAAGCTGGAGCCGGTCGGCGCCGGCCCCCAGGGCCAGCAGATCTGGACCCTCTCGCTGGAGGACGCCGCTCACGTCCTGGCCCAGTTGCAGATGCAGACCGGCTTCCGCCGGATCGTCGACCAACGGGTCGAGATGGTCAACGGCCAGACGCTCAGCGTCCGGACCTTCGAGCCGAGGACCTACTCCGGCGGCATCGAGCGCGTCAGCGCCGCGGGGACCGGCTACCAGCCGAGGACCGACAAGCTGGAGGAGTCCATCCTCCTGCGGCTAAGCCCCTTGCTCTCCTACGAGGGGGACACGGTCGACGCGGCGACGGAACTGACGGTCAACTCGGTGCAGGCGTTCCAGCGGACCAAGGTCATCGCCCCCCGCGAGGTCGGCCCCAGCGAGATGACCATCGACGTGCCGGTCGCCTACCAGACCCGGATGGAGCAGACGCTCAAGAACTGGCGGCTGGGCCAGACGCTCCTGATCTCCGGCGGCATCCACCCCGGCGTCATCGACAAGAAAGGGGGCTGGCTGGGCACCCCCTTCGGCGCCCCCAGCAGCACCGAGGTCCTAGTCTTCCTGGACGTCGAGGTCTCCAGCCGAGCCCGCGGCCGCGGCCGCGGCGCCGAGGTCGAGGCCGACGACCGCTCCGCCCCCGAGGACCGCGACCAGGCCGCGACCCGACCCGCCGCCAGCCGTCGCGACGACGACTACGATTACGGCGACGAGCCCGAACGCTCCCGAAAGCCGGGCGGCCGAGCCGTCCGCGGCCCCGACATCACCATCGAAGACCCCTGACCCGTCCCGAAGTCCCGACTTCCCACCCGTCCGCCGTCCGTCGTATCATGACGGCTGCATCACCCGCGACGCGGCCCACGAACCGACGGGAGGCGAGGAGCGCCCCCGCCCCGACCGCGGCGGCTCCGACTCCAGGAGGCTTGCACCTTGACGTTCGCCCCCGTCCCCGAGTCGCCCCGATCCGTCGGCGGCGATTCCGTCGCCGCCCTCGACCCGCTCGACGACGAGCGCCGCGAGTGGCTCTTGAACAACCTCGGCGAGTCCCTCTGCCGCAAGCTCGGCGTCTACCGCGTGCCGCCGGACTTCGTCCTCTCGGTCGTCATCCCGGTCTACAACGAACGCAAGACGATCCACGAGATCCTCCGCCGCGTCCGCGCCGTGCCGATCCGCAAGCAGATCATCCTCGTCGACGACCGCTCCACCGACGGCACCGCCGACGTCCTCCGCGAGCTGGCCCGAACCGACGACGACCTGACCGTCGCCTTCCACGAGGTCAACCGCGGCAAGGGCGCGGCCCTGCGCACCGGCTTCCAGCACGCCACCGGCGACGTCGTCATCGTCCAGGACGCCGACCTGGAATACGAGCCGGAGCAATACCCCGAACTGCTCCAGCCGATCGTCGAGGGGAAGGCCGACGTCGTCTACGGCTCGCGGTTCATCGGCGAGACCCACCGGGTGCTCTACTTCTGGCACTCGGTCGGCAACCGTGTCCTGACGCTGTTGTCGAACATGTTCACCAACTTGAACCTCACCGACATGGAGGTCTGCTACAAGCTCTTCAAGCGCGAGATCATCCAGGGCATCCCGCTTAAGAGCGACCGCTTCGGCTTCGAGCCGGAGGTCACGGCCAAGGTCGCCCGCCACCGCGTCAAGGAGAACGGCGTGGAGCGCGCCTGCCGGATCTACGAGGTCCCCGTCTCCTACCACGGCCGGACCTACCTGGAAGGCAAGAAGATCGGCGTGAAGGACGGCTTCCAGGCCCTCTACTGCATCGTCCGCTACGCCTTCGGCGACTGACGAAGACCGCTCGACCCGCTCCCTTCTCCCCTTGAGGGAGAAGGTGGCCCGGAGGGCCGGATGAGGGGTCGACCGCCGTCGCGGCTCGGCGAAAGCCACGGGTTGAGAACGACTTCAAGTCCGAAGGCTTCCGGTCTCGCCCACCCCTCATCCGGCCTTCGGCCACCTTCTCCCTCAAGGGGAGAAGGACGCTTGGCCAGGCCCTTCCCGTTGGAACGAACCGTCGGGGGCCCCATGCGATCCTCACGTCTCCTCCTCGCGATCCTCTGCGTCGGCGCGCTGGTCGCGCCGGCCGCGTCTCGGGGGCAAACGCCCGTCGAGCCGGCGCGACGCGACCCTCCCGGCTTCTACATGGGGCGGCGGATCGCCGACGTCATGTCCTGGCAAGGCGCGGAGTGGCTCTTCCGCCAGACCCGCGTCGAGGAGGAACAGCCCGAGGCGATGCTCGACGCCCTGGAGATCAAGCCGGGGATGACCGTCGCCGACGTCGGCGCCGGCGCGGGCTATCACGCCGTCCGGCTGGCGCGCCGGGTCGGCGACGAGGGGATCGTCCTGGCGGCCGACGTCCAGCCCCAGATGATCGCCATGCTCAAGCGGAACGCCCGCGACGCCGGCGTCCGCAACGTCCGCCCCGTGCTCTGCACCCAGCGCGACACCAAGCTCCCCGCCGGCGAAGTCGACCTGATCCTGATGGTCGACGTCTACCACGAATGCTCCGACCCCGAAACCCTCCTCGACGGCTTGCTCGCCGCTCTGAAGCCCGGCGGGCGGCTGGTCCTGGTCGAGTTCCGCGGCGAGGATCCCGAGGTCCCGATCAAGCCCGAGCACAAGATGACGGTGGAACAGGCCCGCAAGGAGGTCGAGCCCCGCGGCTTCGCCTTCAAGACGTCGCACGAGTTCCTCCCCTGGCAGCACGTCATCGTCTTCGAGAAACCCAAGCCCGCGGCCGAGAAGCCCGCCGATGCCGGCGACCGCTGAGCCCCAGCCGCCGCCCGCCCGCGACCGATTCGCGACGGCCGCCCGCGTGGTCGTCGCGGTCGGGATCCTCCTGCGCCTGTGGTGCTTCGCCACCCAGGGGACGCGGTCGCTGGTCCGCGACGAGGTCGCGGTGGGGATCAACCTGTTCGACAAGGGGCCGATCGAGTTGGCCTCGCGCCCGCTCGACGGGGACCAGGCGGCGCCGGTGGTCTTCCTCTGGATCGAGGACGCGCTGGCGACCCTCTCCGGGTACGACGAGCGGGCGCTTCGGCTCCCCGCCCTGGCCGCGGCGATCGCCCTCTTGCCGCTGGCGCATCGCTTCGCCCACGCGACGTTCGGCCCGCTCGCCGGGCTGATCGCCGCGGCCCTGCTGGCGTTCTCGGAGCCGTTGATCGGTCTGGGCGTCCAGCTCAAGCCGTACTCCGGCGACGCCCTGGCCTGCCTGCTGGTCCTCGAATCCGCCCGATGGGCGCTGGCCGGCGGCGAGACCCCCGGACGCCTCGCGGCGGTCGCCGCGACGGGCGCGGCGCTGGTTTGGGCCAGCTTCCCCGTCGTCTTCGTCATCGGCGGCGCGGGCGCGACGCTGATCGCGCGCGCCTTCTTGAGGCGGGACGTGGCCGCCGCGCGGCGGTGGATCGTGGCGATGGCGGCCTGCGCGGCCTCGTTCATGGTCGGTTACGCGTGGCTCCTTCGATACTACGCGGGGAGCGCCTATCTGCTGGGTTGGTGGCGGTTCGCGTTCGCGCCCTGGCCGCCGCGGTCGGCCGGAGACTTCCACTGGTACGCGACGAACCTCGGCCGGATGTTCCAGCAGGAGTTGGGGGTCGGCCCTTGGTGGGCGGCCGCCTTGCTCTGGGCGGTCGGGATCGCGACGGCGGCGCGAGGCCGGTTCGGAGCGGACGGCCGGACCTTCGCGGCGATGCTGCTGGCGCCGGTGGCGCTGAACCTGGCGGCGTCGATGATCCACAAGTATCCGTTCAACGAACGGACGATGCTCTACGCCGCGCCGTTGACCGCGACCCTGACCGCCGCGGGCGCGTCCAGGCTTTTGACGAATCGGCGGTCTTCGATCCGGCTGGTCGGCGCCGCGGCCCTGGCGATCGCGCTGGCGCATCCGATCCGGACCCAGATCGAATACGTCCGACGTCCCGACGCCCGCGCGCTTGAGGACGTCAAGCCGGCCCTGGCCTTCCTGGCGGAGCAGGGACGGCCGGAGGACCCGATCTACGTCCACTGGGACGCGGTCGCCTATTACGACTACTACGTCGCGCGGCTGCGGTTCCGGGGCCTGGACCGTCGCCCCGCGGTCGTCTCGACCCGGACGCCGCCTCGAAGCCCGGAGGAGGCCGCCGCGGCTTACGAGCGAGACGCCCGCGCGCTGGCGGAGCATCGTCGGGTCGGAGCGCTTCTGGGCTTCGCGCTGCCCCACGACCACCGCGCGCTCCTCGGCGCGCTCGACCGTTGCGGCCGGCGGTCGGCCGGAATCCAGGCGTCGCTAGGCGCGGCGTACTTCTACGAGTTCACGCCTTGAGGCGTCAGGCGCGGTCGTCGCGGTGGCTCCGCCCGCCGACCGCCCCCGAACGGATCAGGAAGTACACGAGCTGCGCCGCGCCGGTCAGGGTCGCGGCGACGTAGGTCAACGCGGCGGCGTTCAGGACGCGGCCGACGACCTCGTCCTCCTCCGGCGCGATCAACCCGGACTCCTGGAGCATCGCCCGCCCCCGCCGGCTGGCGTTGAACTCGACGGGGAGGTTGACGACCTGGAACAGCACCGCCAGCGAGAACAGGCCGATCGCGACGTAAGTGAGCGCGGCCCATTGCATCGCCAGGCCGCCGACCAGAAGCAGCATCGAGGCGTTGGAGCCCAAGGCCGCCAGCGGGACCATGAAGTTGCGGACGACCAGCGGCGGGTAATGGGTCGCGTCCTGGATCGCGTGTCCCGCCTCGTGCGCGGCGACCCCCACCGCCGCCAGCGAGTCCTGTCGGAAGTTGCCGGCCGAAAGCCGCAACACCTTGCGCGACGGGTCGTAATGGTCGGTCAGCATGCCGGCCACCGGCTCGATGGCGACGTCCCGGACGCCCCCTCGCTCCATCACCACCCGCGCCGCCTCCGCGCCGGTGGCCCCCGACGAGGCGCGGTATCGCGAGCCCTCGCCATAGGCCGAGCGTATCCGCGACTGCGCCCAGGCCGCCAGCGCCAGCGCGGGCGCCACCAACAGGAGGTACAACGGATCGGCGCCGAAGAACATGGGGCGGGACCTCGCGCGGAATCGGGACGAAACGTCGCGGATCGAGATCGCTTGTAGCAAATCCCGGTCCCGTTCGCGAGCCCCCGCCGCGGCTCGGGGAAGGCGCCCTTCAAGGCGGAATCCCGGAAGTCGCGAATCCCATCCGACGAAGATTCCGTACGTCGCATCCGTCGTCATACCTGACGGGACGGTCGACATCGACGCGCTCGGCGCCGCGAGCAGGGCCGCGCTCGCCCGGCCCACTCGACGTTTCAAGCCTCGAATCGCCGAACTCGTCGGGCGGACGGCGCGGGGGGGGTCAACTCGCGGCGTCGGCGGCGGAGCGGAGGCCGCCGGCGGGTTCGGCGTCGTCGTCGCCGGCCAGAAGGCCGTCCTGGATCTCCAGCACCAGGTCTTGCGGGGTGATGAACCGACGGTCGTGGGTGACGACGACGAGGGTGGCCTCGGACGTCTCCTGCAATTCGCGGAGCAGGTGGTGGATCTCGTCGCCCGCCTTGCTGTCCAGCTCGCCGGTCGGTTCGTCGGCCAGGAGCAGGTCGGGGTCTTTCACCAGCGCCCTCGCGATGGCGACGCGCTGTTGCTCGCCGCCGGAGAGTTGGTACGGGCGGTGGTCCAGGCGATCTCCCAGGCCGACGCGGATCAGCAGTTCCTTGGCGCGATCGCGGCGCTCGGGGGTGACGCCGCGGGGGAGGAACGGGACCAGGACGTTCTCGATCGCCGAGAGGTTGCCGATGAGGTTGAACGACTGGAAGATGAACCCCACGCGGTCGCGACGGTAGTCGTTGCGCTCGGCCTCGGACATCGCGGTCAGGTCGCGGCCCTCGACCAGGATTCGGCCGCTGGTGGGGTGGTCGACGACCCCCAGCATGTACAAGAGCGTGCTCTTGCCCGAGCCGCTGGGGCCGACGATGAAGGCGCGCCTGCCCTTTTGGATGTGGCAGGTGACGCCCCGAAGCGCGTGGACCTCGCGGGTCCCGCTTTTGTACGTCTTGTGGACGTCCACCACGTCGATCATCGCGACTCCTTCGTCCGGGGCGTCCCTTGGTCAGCGCGAGCCCAGACGGATGGCCTCCATGGGGGCCATCCGCGCGGCCTTCCATGCCGGGTAGAATCCGCCGAGCACGCCGGTGGCGACCGACAGGCCCAGGCCCAGGGCCATCGAGCCCGGGGTCACGCCCAGGCGGATTCCGCCGCCCAGGAACTGGTTGGCCACGGTCGCCCCCGCCCAGGCCAGCAGGCAGCCGACCACGCCGGCCAGAAGGCCCAGGCAGGCGCTCTCGGTGGTCACCAGCCGCAGGACGTCGGCCTGCGACCAGCCGAGGGTGCGCAGGACGCCGAACTCCACGAATCGCTCGGTGGTGCTCATCAGCATGGTGTTGACGATCCCCACCACCCCGACGGCCAGGGCCAGGCTGACGACCAGCATCAGAACCTTGTCCACCTCGCTCATCATCACGTTGAAGCTGGACTGGACCTCGTTCATGCTGCGGGCGGTGACGGTGGGCTCGGCCTTCTCGATGGCCTCGCGGATCGCCTCGTAGCCGGGGGGGGTGTCGGCCTCGACGTAAACCGCCGAGACGGTCTCCGGGGCCATCCCCAGAAGCTTCCTGGCCATGCCGATGTCCATGACGATCACTCCGTCCAGGAGCATCGAGCCGGTGTCGTAGAGGCCGACGATGGTGCAGTCGACGTCGGAGATCCGCAGGCGGTCGCCGACCTTCTTGGGCTCTCCGGGACCGGCGCCGAACTGCTTGGCGAGTTTTCGGCTGATGACGACGTTGGGCTTGCCGACGTCGCCTTCGTTCAGGAATCGGCCCTCGCCCTTGGTCTTCAGCGATCGCGGATAGACGGCGCTTCTTAGCTTGGCGTGCGCGGCGATGTCCTGTCCGGTGACGACCGGCTGGTCGAGCATGCTGTTCCAGCTCTTGGTCATCACGCCGCCGATCAGGCGGCTGGTCAGGCCGCGGCCCTCGACGTCCGGCGCGAGCCGCCAGACCTCCGGGGCCGCGGCGCGGACGCCGGGGATGGCGCGGATCTTGGCGACCACGTCGGTGGTCATGGAACTGGCGACGGGGCTGGGGGAGTTCTCGCTCATGACCATGACCCCCTCGATCTGGCTGAGGGTGTCGCCGACCATGTTCCGCAGGCCGTCGGAGAGGCTGAACAGGCCGAGCACGCCCAGGATCGGGATCGACAGCCCGATCAAGGCCAGGAGCGTGCGCATGGGGCGCGTCAAGAGGTTGCGCCAGGCGAAGACACCCATGGAACTCCCGTCCCCCGTCCGTGCTGAACGTCCGCCGCGGCGTTCCACGGCGGACGCGGGCCTCTCGATCTCTATTCTACGAGTCGGACTCGCGTCCGGGTTCGTCGGTCGCGGGCGGAGGGGCCGCGCCCCCTTGCGGCGTGGGGGGGTCTTCGTCCTCGCGGGCGGACCAGAGTTGCTTGAGTTGGCCGAAGCTCCGCAGCGGGACGTTGCCGGTGAGGGCGTCCTTGGACAACGGGGGGGGCGGGGGCGCGGGGCGGGACGGCCGCGGGGCCTGGGGGGCTTCGGCGCGTTCGAATCGGGGGCCGCCGAAGCGTCCTCCGTCGCGACCGTGGGCGCCGCCGGGGCCGCGTCCGCCGGGGCCGCGTCCGCCGGGGCCCGGCGGGCGTCCGCCGCGGAAGCCGCCGCGGCGGGGATCGGCCTCGCCCCCCTCGGGGCGGGAGTCGACCGGCGGCGCGCCGACCGGCGGGGCGGTCAGGTTCGACGGTCCCGGCCGCGGCCCGCGACCGCGACGGCCCTGGCCCTCGGGTCCCTGGCCTCGGGGCGGGCCTCCCTCGCCGCGGCGACCGCCGCCGCCGCGGTGGCGTTCGGTCCCCGGCTTGACCATCGTCAGCGAGACCCGCTTGCGGTCCTGGTCGACCGCCATGACCCAGACGGTCACGACGTCGCCGACGCTGACCACGTCGTGCGGGCTCTTGACGTAGCGGTTGGCCAACTGGCTGATGTGGACCAGCCCGGAGTCCTTCAGCCCGATGTCGACGAACGCGCCGAAGTCGACGACGTTGAGCACCGTCCCCTTCAGCTCCATCCCGGCGGCCAGATCCTCGAGCTTGAGGATCCCCTTCTTGAAGATCGGCTTGGGCAGGTCGTCGCGGGGGTCGCGCTCGGGTCGGCCGAGGGCCTCGATGATGTCCTTGAGCGTCGGCTCGCCGATCTCCAGTTCCGTCGCCAGGGCGGGGACGTCGGCCTCGGCCAGCTTGGCCCTGAGCTCGGGGAGCTTCTCCTTGTCGCGGACGACCTCGGGGCCGTACTCGAACTTCTCCAGGAGCTTCAGCGCCGCGGGGTAGCTCTCGGGGTGGACCCAGGTGCGGTCGAGCGGGTGGGGGCCGTCGGCGATCTTGAGGAAGCCGGCGGCCTGGGTGAAGGTGGCCGGGCCGATCCCGTCGACCTCCATCAGGTCCTCGCGGGTGAAGAACCCGCCTTTCTCCTTGCGGCGGTCGGCGATCCGCCGGGCCGTCAGTTGGTTCAGGCCCGAGACGTGACGGAGCAAGGGCACGCTGGCGGTGTTCAGGTCGACGCCGACGAAGTTCACGCACGAGGCGATCACGGCGTCGAGCGACTCCTTGAGCTGCTTGGGGCTGACGTCGTGCTGGTAGAGACCGACGCCGATGTTCTGGGGCTCGATCTTGACCAGTTCCGAGAGCGGATCTTGAAGCCGGCGACCGATGGAGATGGCGCTTCGGAGGGTGGCGTCGAACTCGGGGAGTTCCTCCCGGCCTATGGGACTGGCGGAGTAGACGCTGGCGCCGGCCTCGTTGACGATGACGTAGGCGAGCTGGGCGATGACCTCGTCGGCCTCGTGAGGCGCGGGGGGAAGTTGCCGCGAGGCCGCCTGGCCGCGGCCGCGCGCGCCTCGACCCTTGCCGCGACGGCCTCCGCCTCGCCCCCCCTCTCGCTCCCTGGTCCGGGGCGGGGCCGGCTCGGCGGGGCTGGCCTCCTCCGACGGCTCCGACGGGGCGGGGGCGACCGTCTCGGGCGCCTCCGCCGCAGCCGGCTCGCTCGCCGCGGCCGTCTCGGCGACGGGGGCCTCGGCGACGGGGGCCTCGGCGACGGGCTCGCTCGCCGCGGCCGTCTCGGCGACGGGGGGGGGTTGATCGCCGCCGTCGAGCGGCCGGGGCTGGTCCGCGGCGTCGCTCGGCGAGGCGTCTCCGTTGCCGCCGACGCCGGTCTCGGTCTCGGGGGTCTCGGCCTCGGGGGCGCCGCCCGTGATCGGCGGCGGTCCCTCGTCGTCGGGCTCCTCGTCTTCCTCCTCGGGCCCGTCGGGGACGACGTAGGGGCCGGCCTCGACGACTGGAGCTTCGACGGCGGGGTAATCCTCGGTCGGGGTTTCGGCGGCGGACGCCTCGACCGCCGGGGCTTCGACCGCCGGGGCTTCGACGGCCGGGGCTTCGACGGTGACCGCCGCGACGGCCGGGGCTTCCGCGACGGAGTGGTCCACGGTCGGAGTTTCGGCGGCGGACGTCTCGACGGCCGGGGTCTCGACGGCGGGCTGGTCCACGGTCGGGGTTTCGGCGACGGGCGCCTCCGGGCTGGCGGTCTCGGGCGTCGAGGGCTCGTCGGCCGGGGGTTCGGGGGTCGGGGCGGGGGCCTTGAGGGCCGCCTCGTAGGCGGCCTGGGCGGCGGCGCGGGCCTCGGGGTCGGTGCTGAACGCGCGGCCCTCGGCGATGATCTCGGCGATCAGCTCCTCGGTCTCGCGGCAGGCGGTGCCGT
>CALCIB010000259.1 GCA_937907525.1 uncultured Planctomycetales bacterium
TCCGGCCCTTCGGGCCACCTTCCCCCGCGAGGGGGGAAGGCCGTTGCGCTCGCCCCTAAAATCCGTCGCGGTCAGGAAACACTCATTCGAATCCGACGAACGAACCCGCTTGCTGAAATCGCAACTTGATTTTCAGATGTAACTTACGACCGACGCGGCGGCCGACCCGCCCGACGAACGAACCCGCGCCGCGCTCAGCGGTCGGGCGCTGGGGGATCGAGCAACCCGGCGTCGTCCCGCCAGCGGTCCAGCACCCAGCGGGCGACGCGGAGAAGTTCGGCCTCGCCGTCGGTCTTCGGCTCGGCGTGGCGATCGGCCAGAGCGCGGAGGCGGTCGAGGGTCGCGCCGACCTGGGCGCGTATCTCGGCGGTCGGTTCGTCGCGCTCGGCAAGGGCGCGGACGCGGTCGGGGCTGGTGGCGGTCGAGGGCTGGCACCAGGTCCGATCGCCGTTGAACGCCGCTTGCAGCGCCAGCAGGTCGTCGACCGCCGTCGGCGACGCCGCGGCGCCCAGCAGCTCGCGGCCGAGCAGGTCGCGGAAGGCGCCGAAGTCGAGATCGGGATCGCGGGCGAACTCGCGGTAGGCGATCCGATTCACCCGGGCGAGGAGTTCGTCGTAAGGGGGATCGCCGGGCGCGAGCCAGCCGAAGCCGAGGGGGACTTGACGCCTCCCCTTGAGCCACGACTGGCCCTCGTCGGCGTCGGTCGAGACGAACGTGAACGCCTCGAACGACGGGACGTAGCCGGTCGCGCCCAGGTCCCGGGCGCGGCGGGCGCCGGCCTGGATCGCCCGCGGATCCCGGCGCGAGGGCGAATCGTCCCACCAGTAGCTTTCGCGGGCGCGCTTCATCAGCGACGGCTCCGGCGGAGCGCTGTGGGGCGTAAAGACGAGCGACCAGCGCGGGTCGAACGTCTGTCGCGACCCCCGGACGCCCAGGCCGGGGACGTCGGCGCCGGAGAAGTAATGCGGAAAGACGACGACCTCCGCGTCGGGCTTCCGGGCCCAGACCCGGTCGGAGATCGCCTTCACGAATGCGAATTCGTGATCGAAGTAATGGTCGCCGCAGTCCGGGCAGTGGCACGCGGCGTAGTCGGACGACTCGATCAACAGGCCGTCGGCCTCGGGGTAGGCGTCGACCATTTCGGAAGCGTAATCGAGCATGAACCGTCGCGACTCGGCCCGCGACGGGCAGAGGTTCCAGCCCCAGCAGCCGATCCCGAACGCCGCGGCCGGCTTCCCGTCCGGGCCGACGGCCTTCAACTCGGGATGCTCGATCGCGTAACGGTTGACGCCGTCGTAACCGAACGGCGTGAAACCCAGCAGCACTCGGACGCCCCGCGCGTGGGCGTGGGCGATCAACTCGCGAACGAAGTCGGCGCGGACGTTCTCATGTTCGCGATTGTACTCCCATGTGATCGGATACTTCGTGGATCGGAACGCGCCGGCCGTCCAGAGGAAAAGGGAGTCGCCGCCGTCGTCGCGGATCGCGTCGACGATCCGGGTCCAGTCGGCCAGGTCGTAGGTCGGCATCCTCATAAAGGTCAGATAATACCCTCCATGCGCGAACGGCCCCGCGGCGGCGGGGGCGTCGCCGGGGGGCGCGAGCAGGACGGAGAGGAGGGCGATGGCGAGCATGGGGCTAGGTCATCCGTAGGCGCGGATCTCGTAGACGCGGGCGGTTTCCGAGCCGTTGGTGGCGAGGACTTCCAGGCGGATCCTGGACGCCTGGACCGGGGCGAAGTCGTGGCGGCGGAGGCGCTGATGGTTGGCCTCGACCCGCGCGACCTCGACGCGGTCGCCCTTGGGGGTCTCGACGACGAGGCGGTAGTCGCGGACGGTCTCCGGCTGCGGCGCGCGGATGATGCCGACGTTGGCCGAGTCCTGCGAGGTGAGCGTCAACTGGCGGTGGAACCCGGTGTCGAAGGTGATTTGCACATGCTTGATCGTTTTCGGGTCGTCCCAGGTGAGCTCGATCCAGGCGCCGTCGGGGGACATGGGCGCCGACCAGCGGTGCTCCAGGGCGCCGGGGGCGTCGCGGACGAACCCGTCCAGGACGTTCGCGGGGCCGCCCCCCTCCTCGGCGGCCGATGCGGTCGCGGTCGCCTGGCGGGCGACGTCGGCCGGGTCGTCGGCGCGGAGGTTCTTGATCGTCTGGTCGTCGCGGAGGAGGGTTTGCCGGAGTTCCTTGAGCTTCGGCTTGTCACGGTACAGTTGGCGGGGAGTCAGGTCGTGTCGGGCGCAGAGGGCGGCGGCGGTCCCGGCGGCCTGTCCCATCACGGCGCAGGTGGCCATGACGCGCGTGGACGTGAAGGCGACGTGGCTGCAACTGGCGTTGCGGCCGGCCATGAACAGGTTCGCCACGTCCTTGCCGTAGAGCGACCGCAACGGAATGTTGTAGACCTCGGCCAGACGGATGCTCAGGTAGGGCGGCACCTCGGGGTCGTCGAAGCCGGTGGCCGGGTGCTCGTCGAGCCCCCAACCGCCGATGGCGACGGCGTCGTCGAACTCGGGGTTGAAGCCCATCAGGTCGTTCTGGCGGAGGACGTGGTCGCCCTCGATCCGGCGGCTCTCGCGCTTGCCGGGCATCATGCCGACCCAGTCCATGGCCCACGTCGCGGACTCCGGGTAGTCCCCGGAGTTCTTGATGTAATCCCATACGCCCGTGACGATGGATAGCAGCTCGAAGCGGATCCGCTCGTTGTCGCGGACGGTGTCGCGTCCGCCTCCCCATTCGATCCACCAGTAGCCGTACTCCCACGCCTTCTTGCCGATCCCCCGGTGCTTGAGCTGTTCCGGGCCGATCTTGCGGGCCCAGGCGGGGGCCTTGTAGGGCATGGGCCGGCCGTAATCGCGGGCGGTGAACAGGACGCTGGAGCCCAGGGTCTCCATGGTCGGCTCCGGCGGCGCGAGCGACTCGCCGAACTCGTCGCGGCCCTCGTGTCCCCATCGGATCGTCGCGCCGGCCTCGATCGCCAGGCGGGAGTCGCCGGTGCAGTCGGCGGCGTATCGACATTTGATCCGATAGACATGCTCGGACTTGTCGCAGCGCGCCAGGACGCGCTCGATCCGGCCGTCCTCGACGTCGGCGGCGCAGACGGCCGTGTCGAGGATCAGGGTGACGTTGGGCTCGGAGACGAGCTTGTCGTAGAGGAGCAGGTCCCAGAGTTCCCACGAGCGCTGGGGGTTGTTGGCGGCGTCGTCGAGCCGGAGCTCCTCGATGATGCCGCCTTCGCGCCAGCCGGGCCGGCCGTTGTGCATGTTGGCGCCGACGATGTGCATCTTGACCTCGCTCGACGAGTTGCCGCCGAGTCGGGATCGGTCCTGGACGAGGACCACCTTCGCGCCGTTGCGAGCCGCGGCGAGCGCCGCGCAGACGCCGGCGGGACCGCCGCCGGCGACCAGCAGGTCGCACTCCAGGTCGACCAGGGTCATGTGGGGCTCGCCCTCGAACCGCTTCTTGACGGCCTCGGGGTCGACCGGGGCGATGGATTCGAACGCCCCTCGAATCTGCTCGGGCGTCCGCTCCGGACGATCCCCGGCCCTGGCGCCGTCGGCGAAGACGAATAGCGAGTACGCCGAGGCCCCCGCCGCCGTCGCCAGGAATTCCCGCCGTCCCACCCGTCCGTCGCGATCGCTCTTCATGCCCCGCCCTCCCGGAATCGTCCGCGTCGATCCACCTCCCAGGGTAGCCGAGCGGGGCGACGGATCAAGGCTTCGGCGTCACGCCGTCAGCCCGGTCTTGCGATTCCACGTACTATTGACGAGGACCGGCGACGAGTGGATCCAGGATTCGAGGTGGCCGCCTTGAGATTATCGAGGTTGATCGCGGTGGCGGCGGGGGTGGCGGCGGCCTGGGCCGCGGCCGCCGTGGCGCCGGACGTGGCGCGGTGGTTCTTGCCGAACGTCGTTCAAGAGCATCCGGTCGAGTGGGTCGCGGCGGCGGTCCTGGTCGGTCGTCTGGGCGCGGAGGCATGGGCGCGTCGCCGCGGCGGGGAGCGAACGGCGGCGGGGCTGGCGCGGGTCGACGCCGCGGCGGGATGGGCGCTTCGGCGGGGGCTGTTCCCGGCGCTCGCGGTTTGGACGGTCGTCCGGCTGGCGGCGTGGCTGCCGCACTACCCGTACTGGCCCTGGGGCCGGGACGTCGACGTCTTCGCGACCTTCGCGATGCACTGGGACGTCGGAGAGGCGCCTTATCGCGACGTCCGAGGATACAACTTCCCCGGACATATCTACCTGCATTGGATTCTCGGCAAGCTGTTCGGCTGGGGACGGCCGGGAGTGTTCTACGTCGTCGACGCCGCGGCGACGTTGACGCTCGGCGGGGCCTTGCTCGGCTGGAGCAAGCGCCTGCTGGGATCGATGACGCCGGGGGCGTTCTCGTACTTCGTGTTCCTGGCCGCCTACCTCGACATGGAGATTCAGTCGGTCGCGGAGCGCGACTGGCACGCGGCGTTGGGGATGACGCTCGGCCTGCTGACCCTTCAGGCGCGGCTCGGCCGCGCGGGGCGGTGGTTCTCGGCGCTCCTGGCCGCGGGCGCGTTCACGATTCGGCCGCAGGCCGTTCTGCTGCTGCCCGCCTTGTGGATCGCGGCGTTCCAGGGAGGAGACGGCGAGGAACGCTCGCCCCGCGCCGGAGCGGCGAGGCTCGCGGAGTGGCTCGGCGCCTACGCCTTGTTCGTGGCCGCGGGCTTCGCCCCGCTCCTGATCGCCGGCGTGGCGGCCGACTTCGTCAGGGGGCTGGGCGAACTCTCCGTCGGAGGGGCGTACAGCACGTTCACCCCGACGCGGGCCGGAGCGATCCTGCTGGAGCAGTTGGAGCGGCCGACCACGATCCCACTGCTCGTCGCGCTCGCGGCGCTGGGTTGCCGCGGGACGTTTCGACGCGAGGCGCGGGCGTGGCTGGCGGCGCTGCTCGGGGCGCTGGCCTATCGTCCGATCAGTCCGGTCGCGCATGAATATACGAAAACGCCGTTGATCTTGATCGAGGCCGTCGCCTGGGCGGTCCCGGTCGCCTGGTTGCTTCGCGCGTCCGCGTTCGGGTCCGGTCGTCGGGCGTTCGTCGGGCTGCTGGCGTTCCTGCTTCTGCTTTACGAGTCGGTCCCCACGCGCGAGCCCTACAATTGCAGCATCGCGGCCGACGTCGACGCGATCCGCGCCGCGCTTCGAGGCGGATGGCCGGACGCGCCGCCGGGGGCCTGGGTCTGGTTCTCGGCCGAGCGCGACGCGCCTTACCCCTGGGACGATTATCAGCGCCTGCTCGAATATCTGCGCGAACATACCGACAAGGACGCGCTGGTGGCGAACGTCTTGAAGAACATGCCGCTGCCGCCGGTCAACGGCCCGGCGGGGCGGCGGTCGCCGTTCCGGGTCGAGGCCGGGATCGCCTGGATGTGGATGGTCCGCGAGGACCTCGACGCGCGGTTCGCCCGCGAGCTTCGCGAGGCGGGGCCGGACTCGGTCGTCGTCTGGGTCCCCGCCGAGGCCGACGCGCAACCCCGCTTGCCGCTGAAGCGACTGACGCGGGTGATCCGCGAGGAATACCGCCCCGAGGCGCGGTTCGGCCCGATGGAGGTCTGGAGGCGCGAGCCGAAGGCGCCGGGCGGGAGGCGCCCCGCTTCGACGCCTCCTTGAAGCCGGCGGCTTACTGGCACGCCTTGAGGAACGCGACGAGGTCGGCGAGTTCCTGGGTGGAGAGTTGCTGGTCGAGCCCCGCGGGCATGAGCGAGACGGAGCCGGGGCGGACCTCCTCGACATCGTCGCGGGAGATTCGGGCGGTCTGGTCGGCGGCGGTGACCACGACGTACTCGTCGGGGGTCTCGGACTTCAAAAGTCCGCTGTAGACCTTGCCGTCGGAGGTGGCGACGACGACCGGCTCGTAGCTGCGGACGAAGCTGACGCTGGGGAAGACGATGGCTTCCAGCAGGTCGCGCTCGCTACGGACCCCGCCGATGCGGGTCAGGTCGGGGCCGACGTCGCCCCCCTGGTAGCCGACGGCGTGGCAGGTGGCGCAGGCGGCCTTGGCGCCGTGGAAGACGGCCTGGCCGCGGCGGACGTCGCCGCCGGCGAGCTGGCCCATCAGTTCGTCCAGCCGCGCCTGCTGCTTGGCGGCGTCGGCGTTGAGGAGGTTGTACAGACCCTCGGCCGCCTTGTGGGTCTCCGGGCCGAACTTCGCCAGGTGGGTCTTCAGGGAGTCGACGCGGAGGCTGGTCCGGGCGTCGGATTCGAGGAGGGCCTTGACCAGCTTGACGCCCAGGGCGTCGTCGGTCTGGGCGTCGTAGGCGGTCAGGAGGCGGTCGATCTCCAGGGGGCCGGCGTCCTGGATCGACTCGATCAGGGAGTCGAGTTGCTCGGGAGAGAGCCTGGCTCCGGTCAGGACCTCGGCGGCCATGCCGCGGGAGGAGACGGGGCCGTCGGGGTCGAGGTTGTCGGTCAACAGCGCGAACGTGGTCGGCTCGACCTTCGCCAGGCCGCCGGGGACGGCGGCCAGCGCCTCCAGGCGGGCGTCGTCGGGAAGGTCGTCGCGAGCGGCCAGGGCCAGCAGCGGGGCGACCAGCGCGCCGGCCTTCGCGGCCGCGGGGGTCAGGGCGCGGGTCGCGGCGACGCCGCGGCGGGCGAGGTCGGCGTCGG
>CALCIB010000260.1 GCA_937907525.1 uncultured Planctomycetales bacterium
CGTCCTGAAGGTTGTACGCGCGGATCTTCTCGATCAGGCCGATCCCCCGGCCCTCTTGCGGCAGGTAGATCAAGGCGCCGACTCCTTCGTCGCCGATCCGCTCAAGCGCCATGTGGAGTTGGTCGCCGCAGTCGCAGCGGAGCGAGTCGAGCAAATCGCCGGTGAAGCAGGAGGAGTGGAGCCGGACCAGCGGGGCTTCGACCGAGCGCAGGTCGCCCATGACGAACGCGACCGGTTCGTTGCCCGGCTCGTGCTGGACCCGGTAGCCGATGATCCGGCCGCGGCCGTACTTCGACGGCATATCGGCCTCGGCGACGCGGACGACCAGCTTCTCGCGGACCCGACGATAGCGGATGAGCGCCTCGATGGAGATGATCGGCAGGCCGTGCTCGCGGGCGACGGCTTGCAGCCGCTGGCCGCGGGCCATGCCGACGCCGTCGGTGATCTCGCAGAGGACGCCGGCCGGCTTGAAGCCGGCGAGCCGCACCAGATCGACGGTGGCCTCCGTGTGCCCGGCGCGTCGGAGCACGCCCCCTTCCTTGGCGACCAGCGGGAAGAGGTGTCCGGGGCGAAGCAAATCGCCCGGCTTGGTGGCCGGGTCGAGGATCGCGGCGACGGTCGCCGCGCGCTCCGCGGCGCTGACGCCGGTGCGGCAGGAGACGTGGTCGACGGGGATGGTGTACGGCGTTTCATGCGCCGAGGTGTTGCGGTCGACCATCGGCCCCAGCCGCAGGCGATCGGCCAGCTCGCCGGTGATCGGCATGCAGACCAACCCCCGGCCGTGGGTGATGAGGAACTCGACCACCTCGGGCGTGGCGCGTTCGGCGGCGACGATGAAGTCGCCCTCGTCCTCGCGGTCCTCGTCGTCCACGACGATGATGACCTTGCCGTCCCGAAGCGCCTGGATCGCGTCCTCGACCTTGTCGTAGCCCATCGCCCCGTCCATCCTTCGCGGCCCCCGCCGCATCCCCGGCGCGTCGACCGCCGGAACGTCCCCGGCCCGCCCCGCGCCTCCGATCCATTCTACTCCGGACGCCCCGCGAAAGTCAGGACGGGCCGTGTCCCCCAGAGATCACGCCGGGGAGGTGGCGGGGAGTTCGGGGTAGACGTAGGCCCCTTCCACGAACGTCGCGCCGACGAGCTTGTCTTCAAACCGCATCGGCGGCCGGTCGCGGAATCGGCGGCGGACGTCGAGCGCGAGCTTGGCCAGCGGGTCGTCCGATGAGATCAGCCGGACTCGGAAGGGGTCGACGTGGGGATGGAGATCGGCCAGGCGGAAAAGCTCTCGATATCCGTCGTCGCGGTTCGCGTCGCCGAATTGGTCCGACGCGACGTAAAGATACCACTGGCTGGCTTCCGCGGGCTTCGCCCAAAGCGCGACGTTCACCGGGACCGCCTTGCCGAAGTCGGCGAGGAACTCGGCGCCGAACTCGACGTCTTCATTCACCAACGCGATCGAATCCATGGCAATACTCCGTTTACGGCGTCCGTCACGGCGTCGAAAAGACTCCGGGCCTCGGACTCGGTTTTCCGCTCGTAGCGTGACGTCTCGGTCCAGGCCGTCGCATAAGCCCAATTCCGCTTGAGGTCGGCGTTCGCCGCGACGTCCAGGCCCCGCGCCGCGTCCAGGTCGGCCGCCTTGACAAGGGCCTCGACGTCGTGGGTCCAACACTTCTCGGCGAACTTGCGGTCCCGGAAGATCACGCCCGTCCGCTCGACGTAGGCGAGGACGCACGCCTTGAGGCCGCATTCGACGGCGTAGCCGGCCAGATAGTACGCCGCCGACCAACGCCCCGCGGCGAGCAACGTCTCGGCGTCGAGCACGCGGTCTTCGGCCAGGTCCTGGAGTTGAACGCGGTTCAAGCGGGTGGTCCCTCCGTCGCACGTCGTTCCGGCTACCGATTATAATCCGGCGACGCGGTTCGATGAACCGTCTCGCCCCGCGCGCATTCCGGAGGAGCGCCATGGACGACCGCGAGAGGCTGACGATCGACGAGGTACGCGACCTGGCGACGCGGGTGCTTTCGCGGCATGGGCTGGCGCCGGACCATGCGGAGGCGTGCGCCGACGTGATGACGATCGGCGAGGGCGACGGCGGCGGGGCGCATGGGATCTTTCGCTTGCTCATGTGCGTGAGCACGATTCGGACGGGGAAGGTCGCGCTCGACGTCGAGCCGGTCGTCCGCGACGTCGCGCCGGGGCTCGTGAAGGTCGACGCCGGCGGGGCGTTCGCGCCGTTGGCGTTCCGTCGCGGGCTGCCGACGCTGGCCGCCAAGGCGCGCGCGGTCGGGATCGCGGCGATGGCCGTGACGAACTGCCGCCACTTCGCGGCGCTCTTTCCGGAGGTCGAGGCGATCGCGCGCGAGGGGCTGGTCGGGTTCGCCTTCACCCCCAGCCACGCCTGGGTCGCGCCGGCGGGAGGATCGAAACCGTTGTTCGGGACCAACCCGATCGCCTTCGGCTGGCCGCGGCCGGGAAAGGACCCGTTCGTCTTCGACATGGCCACGAGCGCCGCGGCGCGGGGGGAGATCGAGCTGTGCCGTCGCGAGGGCCGCCCCGCCCCGTCGGGATGGGGGATCGACGCGGAGGGGAAGGCGACCACCGACGCCGCGGCGATCATGGAAGGGGCGATGCTCCCCTTCGGCGGCCACAAGGGGTCGGCCCTGGCCTTGATGGTCGAGTTGATCGCCGGCCCCCTGGTGGGCGACCTGACCAGCGCCGAGTCGATCGCCGTCGACGACGGCGCCGGGGCCGCGCCGCTGGGAGGCGAACTGCTTCTGGCGATCGACCCGGCCCGGATGCTCGGCGACGCCGTTTCGAGCCACCTCGCCCGCGGCGAGGCGGTCCTCGACGCCGTCGTCTCCCAGGGCGCGCGGCTCCCTTCCCTCCGCCGTTACGCCGCTCGCCGCCGGGCCGAGCGCGAGGGCGTCCTCGTCCCTCGCAAGCTGCTGGACGACGTCCGCGCCCTCCTGGATTGAGCGCCGCGGGGGGCGTCCGCTCGCGGCGGGGTCACGACGACGTCGGGCGACGCCCCCCCGGAAAGGTGGTGGTCTCGGGGTCCATCAACCGTTTCATGTCGGGGTCGGGTCCGCCGCCGAACTGCTTCCAGTACAGGGCCTTGTACGGGTTGACCTTCGGCCCCACGACGTCCTCGTTCTCCAGGCGGGGGAGGATCTCGCGCCACCACTTTTCGTAGGCGGCCCGCAGCTTCGCGGCCTCTTCGGGATGCTCGTCCAGGACGTTCCGCTTCTGTCCCGGGTCGGCCTGGAGGTCGTAAAGCTCGCGATCGTCGACGAGCGCGAAGCGGGCGTCTCGGATCGAGCACTTGACGTATTTGAACTCCTCGACCTTGCCGGACGGCCAGCGGCCGACGTGGGTGACGAGGACGCGGTCGGCCCAGGGGGCGGCCGGGTCGCGCAACAGCGGCAGAAGGCTCCGCCCCTCGACTTGCTTTCGGACGGCCTCGGTCGGCTCGGCCCCGGCGATCTCCGCGAACGTCGGGAACATGTCGATGTGCGCGGCGAGCGCGGCCACGTCCGCGCCTCCCTCGAAGCCCGCCGGCCAGCGCCAGAACGAGGGGACGCGGGTGCCGCCCTCGTACTGCGTGACCTTCGCCCCGCGCATTCCGGCGTTGAAGACCCTCGTCCCGATCGTCCCGCCGTTGTCGGTCATGAAGACGATCAACGTATTCGATTCCAGGCCCCAGTCGCGGACCTTGTCGAGCAGGGCCCCGAAGTTGTCGTCGAGGTTCTCGATCATCCCGAAGAACCGCGCGAGGTCCTCGGGCGCTTCCCCCTCGTGGCGCTTGGCGTAGGCTTCGGGGCATTGCAGCGGCGTGTGGGCCACGTTGAGGGGGACGTAGGCGAAGAACGGCGCTCCGGTCTCGCGGACGGCGTCCATCCAGCGGATCGCCTGGGCGAAGAAGACGTCGGTGCAATAGCCGTCGGTCTTCTCGAACACGCCGTTATGGAGGATGGTCGGGGAAAAGTACGTGTTGCCGGGCGCGTCGCCGCAGCTTCCGGGGTAGGTCTGGCCGATCCCGCCGGCGCCGTGGACGAACGTCTCGTCGAAGCCGCGGCGATCCGGTTGATATTCGGCCTCGTCGCCGAGATGCCACTTGCCGAAGATCCCCGTCGCGTAGCCGGCCGACTTGAGGACCTGGGCGATCGTCACGGATCGGAGGCTCATGCGCTCGCGCTCGAAGATCGTGTGCGTGACGCCCGAGCGGAACTCGTGCGCCCCGGTCATCAAGGCGCAGCGCGTCGGGGCGCAGGTCGGGCTGACGTGGAACGACGTGAAGCGGACGCTTTGTTTCGCGAACGCGTCCACGTTGGGCGTCTTGATCATGGGGTTGCCGTTGCACGCGAAGTCGCCGTAACCGACGTCGTCGGCCATCACCAGGATGATGTTCGGCCTTCGCGCCTCCTCCCCGGCCGTTCGCGAGGGAGCGGCCGCGAAGGCGAGGGCCGTCGCCAGGGCCGGCGCGAAAAGCAAGGCAAGACGGTTGATTCGACTCATGGCTCGAATGCCTCCAGTAAGTTATTCCATGGTGATATCCATGGTTTCGGATGGCGTTTCGCGGGGTTCGGCGCCCGCGCGTCGGGTTCGGTCGGTCTCTCGCGGGGCCTCGAACGCGGCCCGGCCGGCGCGGTCGAAGCGGCCCTCGGCCGAGAGAGCTCGCGCGGCGGGGAGGCGGTCGCGGTTCGGGCCGGGGGGCCTTCGGCTTGACGCGGGGCGAGCGCGGATCGGTCCTTCGACCCCATGCGGGCGGTCGCCGCGCGACCCTTCAAAAAGCCTGACCGTCACGGATTTTGGGGGCCTGAACGGGTCTTCCCCCCTCGCGGGGGAAGACAGACCGCGCAGCGGTCAGATGAGGGGGATGACGCGCGAGACGACCGTCGGAATTCGCGGAAGCCCGTCCGGGAAGCCCTGGACGTCGATGGCG
>CALCIB010000261.1 GCA_937907525.1 uncultured Planctomycetales bacterium
CCCTGGACGTCGATGGCGGATTGACTCGCCCCCCCTCATCCGGCCCTTCGGGCCACCTTCCCCCTCCAGGGGGGGAAGGCCGTTACGATCGCCCCCCCAAATCCGTGACGGTCAGAAAAGAAGCGAAGGCCGCCGGCGACCGTCGCCGATCGGCCACGTCGTCCCCTCCACCGCAAACCCGGCGCCGGGCCGTCACGCGGCGGGACGGATCAGACGTTCCAGGTAACGGCCGAACTCGTCCCGGCGGGGAAGCTCCCGATCGACGGCGAGCCGACGCCGAACCGCCCGCGAGGTTCGCGAGATTCGTCGGCGGGGATGATGCGAACTTGCAACGTCCCGGCGCCGTCGCGCCGCGGTAATAAGTAAGGAACGCGGGCGGAATCCCGCCTGGACCGATCGCGACGATGAAACTAGAATCCCACGCGGTCCCGCGTCGGCCCCGGTCCTCCGGGGTCGCCGGACGGAACGAGCGACGCGAGGAAACCGCAACGGATTGGGAGCGCCCCATGCGTCTTTGCCTGGTCGAGGACTCCGGCGCGGCCGGACTGGAGCCTCTGACGCTGACCCGGCCGGTGTACGATTTGCGACTCGGCGGCACGACCCTGGGGGAGAAGATCGTCCGCGCCTTCGGCGCCGGCGTCGGCCCCCGACTGCGAGGGGCGCTGGTCCGAAGCCATCTGGCCGAGGTCCAGAGGCGTCGCGACCCCCGCGTCATGGTCAACGACCGCGACTGGCTGGCCCGCGGGCCGTTGGCGGTCGCCCGCGGCCGCTGGGTCCCCCCCGAGGACTTCGACCCTCCCGCCGCCGGCCCCTGGGTCGGCCTTTGCGACGGCCGCCCGGCCTGCGCCCGGATCGGTCCCGACGACGTCGCGGGGCTGGACTGCAACGGCGTCGACGACTGGTTCGACGCCCTGCTCGCCCGCCATTCCGGCGACGAGGTCGGCGGCGAGTGGATCGACCGCCCCTGGGACCTGATCGCCGCCAACGGCCGCCACCTCGAACGCGACTTCGCCCGCGACGGGATGCCCGGCGTCACCAACCGCCACCTCGCCACCCTGGCCCTGGTCGGCCCCTCCAACCGGGTCCGGATCCACGAGACGGCCCGCGTCGACCCCTACGTCGTCTTCGACGTGTCGAACGGCCCGATCACCGTCGGCGCCGGCGCCTGGATCCAGCCGTTCACCCGCGTCGAGGGGCCCGCCTTCATCGGCGCCGGGACCCAGCTCTTCCGAGCCAACATTCGAGGCGCGGTGACGATCGGCCCCGACTGCCGCGTCGGCGGCGAGGTCGAGGCGTCGATCGTCCACGGCTTCTCCAACAAATATCACGAGGGCTTCCTCGGCCACGCCTACGTCGGCGAGTGGGTCAACCTCGGCGCCATCACCTCCAACAGCGACCTTCGCAACGACTACCGCGAGGTCATGGTCCCGCTCCAGGGCGATCCGGTCCCGACCGGCCAGGCCAAGGTCGGCTGCTACGTCGGCGACCACTCGCGGACGGGGATGGGCTCGATGCTCAACACCGGGACGTCCGTCGGGGTGATGTGCAACGTCCTCCCCGCGGGGCTCCTGCTGCCCAAGCACGTGCCGTCGTTCACCGCGGTGATGTACGGCCGGGTCGCCCCCGGCTTCCCGATCGACGAACTGTTCGCCACCGCCCGGATCGTCGCCGGCCGCCGCGGCCGGACCTTCGACGAGGTCGACGAGCGGCTGTACCGGACCCTCTTCGAGCAAACCCGGCTGGAGCGCGAGCGCGCCTTCCAGCGCGCCGGCCGCCCCCGCCGCGACGCCCGACCGACCCGACAGGCCGGCCTGGGATGAACGCGATCGGGCCTGGCCTTGAAGACTGTCCCATAAGGGCGTCGCGGCCGGAATAACGGCCTTCCCCCCTCGCGGGGGAAGGTGGCCCGAAGGGCCGGATGAGGGGGAA
>CALCIB010000262.1 GCA_937907525.1 uncultured Planctomycetales bacterium
CCTCATCTGACGCCTTCGGCGTCTGTCTTCCCCCGCGAGGGGGGAAGACCGTTCGCGCCGGGGCCTTTTCAAAGACCGTGGCGGTCGGGAAAACGCGCGACGGCAAGGGCTGGGGATGACTCGAACACGTTACATCGTCGGGATCGACCTGGGGACCACCAACTGCTCGGCGTCCTACGTCGACACCAGGGGGAGGGAGCGCCCCGCGGCCGACGTCCGGTCGTTCGAGGTCCCGCAACTGGTCGCGGCGGGGGAGACCGCGCCGCGGTCGATGCTGCCGTCGTTCGTCTACCTCCCCGCCGGAGCGGAACTCCCCGCGGGAGCGTCGCGGCTCCCCTGGAGCGAGGGGGCGGATCGGATCGTCGGCGAGTTCGCCCGGATCCAGGGGGCGAAGGTCCCCTCGCGGCTGGTCGCGAGCGCCAAGAGCTGGCTGTGCCACGGCGGGGTCGACCGCGAGGCCGACATCCTGCCCTGGGGCGCGCCGCCGGAGGTCGGGAGGATCTCCCCGGTGACGGCGTCGGCCGACTACCTGATCCACCTTCGCGACGCCTGGAACCACGCCATGTCCGGCGGCGAACCGTCGCGGCGGCTTGAGAAACAGGAGGTCGTGCTGACCGTCCCCGCCTCGTTCGACGAGGCCGCCCGCGAGTTGACCCTGGAGGCCGCCAAACGCGCGGGCCTGGAGCGGGTGACGCTGCTGGAGGAGCCGCAGGCGGCGTTCTACTGCTGGATCGTCACCCACCACGAGCGCTGGCAGGACCAGGCGCGGGCCGGCGAGTTGATCCTGGTCTGCGACGTCGGCGGCGGGACCACCGACCTCAGCCTTATCACCGTGGCCGAGACTCCCGAGGGCCCCGGCTTCCGCCGCGTCGCCGTCGGCGACCACCTGATGCTCGGCGGCGACAACGTCGACCTGGCCCTCGCGCGTCACGTCGAGACGAAGCTCGGCGGCGTCCGGCTCGACGGCGAACAGTTATCGGCGCTTCGCCTTGCCTGCCGAACGGCCAAGGAGAAGCTGCTGGGCGAGCAGACCCCCGCGCTTGAGCGCTGGCCGGTGACGATCGCCGGGCGCGGATCGCGGATCATCGGCGGCGGGATCCAGTCGGAGTTGACCCGCGAGGAGGTCCGCCGGATCGCCCTGGACGGCTTCTTCCCGAAGACCCTCGCGGACGAGGAGCCGTCGCGCGGCGCGCGCGCCGGGCTTCAGGAGTTCGGCCTGCCGTTCGTCGCCGATCCGGCCGTGACCAGGCACCTCGCGGCGTTCCTGCGACGGCACCGGACCCACGCGGTGGGGGCGACGGAGGGCGCGCCGGCGGATCGGCCCTCGCGGCCCGACGCGATCCTCTTCAACGGCGGCGCCCTGACCCCCGCGACGGTGCGGGAGCGGATCGTGGAGACGGTCGCCTCGTGGTTCCCCGACGAGTCGGGCTACGCGCCCCGAGTGCTGTCGAACGTCTCGCTGGACCTGGCCGTCTCGCACGGGGCGGCGTACTACGGCGTGGTCCGCCGCGGCGGCGGGATCCGAATCGGCGGCGGCACGGCGCGGTCGTTCTACGTCGGGCTCGAGGGCGATCCCGAACGCCCCTGGCTCTGCGTCGTCCCCCGCGACGCCGAGGAGGGGGACGAGATCGCCGTCGCCGATCGGGACTTCGATCTGTTGATGGGTCGTCCCGTCGCGTTCCCGCTGGCCAGCAGCTCCGTCCGCCCCGACGACCGCCCCGGCGACCTGGTCGCCGCCGACCCCGACTCGATCCGCGAGCTGCCGCCGCTTCAGGGCCTGATGCGCGTCGGCCGCAAGGCCAGGGCCGAGCGCGCCGCGGTCCACCTGGCGGCGCGGGTGACCGAGGTGGGGACGATCGAGCTTTGGTGTCGGTCGCGTTCCGACGACCGCCGCTGGCGGCTTCAAATCCAGCTTCGAGGCCCCGCCGAGCCCCGACCGCGCGAGACCGTCGCCGGCGAGGAGGCCGACCGGATCGTCGTCGAGCAAGGCGAACTCGACGCCGCCGCCGCGGCCGTCCGCGCCGCGTTCGAGGCCCCCGCCTCGGCCGCCGACGCCGACCACGGCCCCAAGCGGCTGGTCAAGACCCTGGAGGAAACGCTGGACGTCCCCCGCGACGGCTGGCCCCCCTCCGCCCTGCGCGCCTTGTGGGAACCCTTGCGCGACCTGGCCGATTGCCGGCTCAAGAGCCCTCGCCACGAGTCCCGATGGTTCAACCTGGCCGGTTACGCCCTGCGACCCGGCCGCGGGTTCCCGCTCGACGAGGTTCGGATCAAGGCCCTCTGGCCGGTCTTCCATCTGGGGGTGAAGCATGTGAAGGACGTCCAGTGCTGGGCCGAGTGGTGGATCCTCTGGCGTCGCGTGGCCGCCGGGCTGACCAAGGCCCACCACGACGAGATCCACCGCCGCCTCGCCCCGTTCCTGACGCCCCAGAAGGGGTCGAACGCCGCCAAAAAGGCCGGCCGGCCCAAACCCGAGCCCCACGAGGTCGCCGAGATGTGGCGCTGCGCCGCGAGCCTGGAGCGGCTCCCCGCGGAGGTCAAGGAGCCCTTGGGCCGCGCCCTGGCCGCGGAGCTTTCCCGACCGGCGATCGCCGGCCACGTCCTCTGGTGCCTGGGCCGGCTGGGGGCGCGCGTCCCCCTGTTCGGCCCGGCGAACGCCGTGGTGAGGCGCGAGGCCGCCGAGCGCTGGGTCGACGCCCTGGCGGGCCGCGACTACGCCCCCGGCCGCGAGACGGCCGACGCCGTCTTCGCCCTGGCCCACCTCGCCCGCGCCTCCGGCGACCGCGTTCGCGACCTCTCCGAGCCGGCCCGCGCCCGGGCGCTCGCCAAGCTGGCGAGCCTCGGCGCCGACGAGTCGGCCCTCGCCCCCGTCCGCGAATACCGCGAGCTGGAGGCCGCCCAGGAGGGCCAGGCCCTGGGCGACTCACTCCCCATCGGCCTGCGGCTGCGGGTCGAGGGAGAGATGGTCGAGAGTTGATCTCCGACGTCCTTCCCCCCTCGCGGGGGAAGGTGGCCCGAAGGGCCGGATGAGGGGGGGCGGGTAAGAGGGCCGTCGGGATCCCAAGCCGATCGGGCTGGCGTTCGCGATTCCGACGGTCGTCTTGCTCGTCGTCCCCCTCATCTGACCGCTTCGCGGTCTGTCTTCCCCGCGAGGGGTAAGACGGTTTCAACAAACTCACTCAGCGGGCGCCGGCGGGGTCAACCCCTCGATCTCCAGCGTCTTGACGGTCTTCGTCGCCAGGTCGACGACCTTGATCTTATGATTATTAGTGTCGGCGACGTAGAGCTTGCCGTTCGCGGCGCTCAGGCCGCCGGGCTCGTGGAGGCGGACGGGGTCGTCGGAGTCGCCGGCCTCGCCGTCGCCGAGGAAGGTCTCGACGACCGCCGTCTTCGGGTCGCAGACCTTGACCTTGTTGTTGTAGGTGTCGGCGATGTAGAGCTTGCCGTCGGCGAACGCCAGGCCGAGGCAGTGTTGAAGCCGGACCTCCTCGGGCCCCTTGCCGTCGCGGTCGCCGAAGTCGAACAGACCCTTCCCGACGATCCGCCCGACCTTGGGCGCGGTCGTCAGGCCGGTGATGATTCGGACGCCGGAGACCTCGGCGTCGGCGATCAGGAGGTTCTCGCCGTCGGTGGCCAGGCCGCTGGGCTGGGCGAAGCGGGCCTCCCTGGGCGAGCCGTCGTGGATGTTCTCGTAGCCCGAGCCGGCGAACCGGCGGACGGTCCCCGAGTCGGGGTCGTAGGCGAAGATCTGATGCGTGCCGGCCATCGCGATGTAGACCCGGTTGGAGCCGGGCACCTGGATCACGTCCCAGGGGCTTGAGATCGCCGACGTCGCGCCGGGGCCGACGAACGGCTCGCGGGGGTCGCGCTCGGCCTGCTTGCCGGTGCCGACGACGGTCTTGACCGTCCTCGCCTTCAAGTCCACGGCGCGGATGGCGTGGTTCTCGGTGTCGGCGACGTAGAGGACGTCGCCGTCGAGGCACATCCCCTGCTGGCGGTTGAATCGGGCCGTGGCGAAGTCGCCGTCGACCAGGCCCTCGCCGCCGTCGCCGACGACGATCGGATTCCTCCCCTCCAGGTCGGTGATCACGATCCGGTCGTGACCGGTGTCGGAGACGAACAGCCGGTTGGAGGCGGCGTCGGCCAGCACCTTGCCGGGGAAGAGGATGGGCTTGTCGGCGTACTGGCTCCCCTCGGCGGGGAAGGAGACGGGGGTCTCGTCGAGCGTCCCCCGCTTGCGGGCCTCGTCGATCAGTTGGCCGATGACGCGGTCGAACGCCTCGTAACGGCCCTCGCCGCCGACGGCGAAGATCGGCGCGCCGTTGGCCTCCCGCCCCAGGGCGACCAGGTTCCCCTCGGGGTCGATCAGCACTCGCGAGGGCCAGGAGCGGATGTCGAACCGCTCCCAGATGGTCATCTCGGCGTCGTTGGCGACGGGGTGCTTGATGCGGTACTCGGCCACCTTGCGCCGGATGTTCTCGGTGTTCCGCTCGGCGTCGAACTTGCCGGAGTGGACGCCCACCACCACGAGTTCGTTCTTGTACTTGGCCTCCAGCTTGGCCAGGTCGGGCAGGATGTGGTGGCAGTTGATGCAGCAGTAGGTCCAGAAGTCCAGCAGGACCACCTTCCCCTTGAGCGACTCCAGGGCGATCGGCCCGGAGTTGATCCAGCCGATCGCCCCGTCGAGGCTCGGCCGCGGCGGCGCGGGAGGGGCCTGGGCGAGCGTCGCGACGGGGGGCGTGACGAGGACGGTCGCGAGCGTGACGGCGATCGCGGCGAGGTTCCTTCGCGGCATGGGGGCCTCCTGGTCGGCGGGTCGGGGTCGTCTCCGAACCCCGCGATTGTATACGATCGCCGGTCGCGCCGGGAGGATCCGGCCGGATGCGCCGGCGGTCGTCGATGCGAGCCCGGCCGGCGGGGTGTCCCCCGACCCCGGACGCTGCTAAGATCAAGCGTCGGCGGCGCGTCGCGGGGGGCGGCGCCGGCGATCGCGTCCGCGGGGGCAGGCGCGCGGGGAGTCGACATCCTGTTCCCCGACGACGAGGCGGACGCCGTGAGCAAGGACATGTCGCTGATTTGTTCCTCGGCCGAGCGGGTCGACCCTTACGGCGAGTTGAAGGTCTTCGCCGGCAGCGCCAGCGGGTCTCTGGGCCGGGCCATCTGCGACCACCTGGGGACCAGGCTCGCCAACGCCGAGACCCACACCTTCAGCGAGGGCTGCGTCTTCGTCCGGGTGCTGGAGAACGTCCGGGGCCGCGACGTCTACGTCATCCAGGGGACCGAATACCCGGTCAACGACAACTTCATGGAGCTGCTGTTCTGGATCGACGCCTGCAAGCGGGCGAGCGCCACCCAGGTCACGGCGGTGATCCCGTTTTTCAGCTACGCCAAGGGGGACAAGAAGGACGAGCCCCGCGTCTCGATCCGCGCCCGGGTCTGCGCCGACTGCATCGAGGCGGCCGGCGCCGACCGCGTCCTCACGATGGACCTGCACAGCCCGCAGATCCAGGGGTTCTTCCGGATCCCGGTCGACCACCTCTACGCCATGCCGGTGCTGGTCGACTACTTCCGCCGCAAGGAGATCCCCGACCTGGTGGTCGCCTCGCCGGACGTCGGTTTCGGCAAGCAGGCGTACAGGTTCGCCGAGATGATCCAGGCGCCGGTGGTCTTCGGCAACAAGGTCCGCCGCGACCACGACGAGAAGGCCGAAATGCTGGACGTCGTCGGCGAGGTCAAGGACCGCAACGTCCTGATCGTCGACGACTTCACCATCAGCGGCGGCACCCTGATCGAGATGGCCGTCGCCTGCAAGCAGCGCGGGGCCAGGGACATTTACGCCTGCGTCTCGCACGGGGTCTTCTCCAAGGGCTCCGCCGCCAAGTTGGCCGCCTCGCCGATCAAGGAACTGGTGATGACCGACACGATCGGCTATCGCTTCGAGCCCCTGCCGCCGTGCTGCAAGGTGGTGAGCGTCGCCAACCTCTTCGCCGACGCCGTCATGTCCATCCATCGCCGCGAAAGCGTCAGCAGACTGTTCAACTACTGACCCCCGGGCGGGTTCGTTCGCGCGGCGCCGTCCGGGGCAATGCCGATGCAAGTCATTGACTCCATGGACTTTGCAACGGAGGCGATCGGCTTCGTTCGTCGAATGTCAATGTCCCCTCTCCCGGCGGGCTGACGACCCGACACTTTTTCGCAAGCCGTCGCCAAACGG
>CALCIB010000263.1 GCA_937907525.1 uncultured Planctomycetales bacterium
CCGTGGTTCCCCATCTTCCGCCCATGGATTCGACAAGTTGTTTCGGCGGCGTTCCCTGCGCGGCGGGGGGCGCCAAAAAAAGATCCGACCGAACCGCCGGACCATGCGTTGGGCCGATCCCGCGGGGGTTTCACCACGAAATTCCATCTGTCGTGCGATGGTCATGGTCATCCGCTCCTCTTCCATCTGACGGCCGGGCAGGCCCACGACAACACGGCTTTGGTCGCGGTGCTGAACGGGGCCGACCAAGCGGTCGTGGACGGAAAGGGCGAACCAGTCGCATGGCCCTTCGTCTTGGCCGGCGACAAGGGATATCGGGCCGACCGGATCGACGAGCTTCTCCTGGAAATCGGCGTCACGCCCGTCATCCCCTCGAAGGAAAACGAAGACCGATCGGCTCGACCCGTGAAGTTCGATCGCGCGGCATACCGACGACGGAGCATCGTGGAAAACCTGATGGGCTGGTTGACCACGCTTGGGCGTCCGGCGGGTTGGGCCGCCGCCGTCGTCCCGCTCGGGCCGGCCCTCGCCCGCCGGCTCGCGCGCGAAACATCCGAGAGCGCGGGACAGAGGCAAAGGATTTAGTCGGCGTCAGGCGTCCGGCGGCCTCGCCCTTGAAAATCGTTCGTTGCGGACGATCAATTCACGCGCGGACGAATTGATGGCCGGGGAGGCGCTTGACCATCCTTTTGAGTTCCAGGACGCTGAGGGTGGCCATGACCTGGGAGGCGGTCAGGCCGGTGCGGGCGATGAGGACGTCGACGCCGCTGGGGGAGTCGTCGAGTTGGCCCAGCAGCGAGCGCTCCTGGTCGGTGAGGGCGAGCTCGGCGGGGTGACGGACGGGGGGCTCGTCGGGGGCGGGGCGGACCTCGCGGACCAGGGGGCCGAGTTCCTCGAGCACGTCGTCGACCGTCTCCACCAGCCGCGCGCCGTCGCGGATGAGGCGGTGGCAGCCGCGGCTGGCGAGGCTGTCGACCGGGCCGGGGACGGCGAAGACCTCGCGGTTCTGCTCCATCGCGTGATGCGCCGTGGTCAAGGAACCGCTGCGAGGCGCGGCCTCCACGACGATCACGCCCAGGCAGAGCCCCGAGATGATCCGGTTGCGCTGGGGGAAGAGGCCGGCGAGCGGCCCCTGGGTCATGGGCGACTCGCTGACGACGGCGCCGCGGCCGTCGGCGATCTCGGCGGCGAGGCCCTCGTGCTCCGGCGGGTAGATCGCGGAGAGGCCGTTGCCCAGGACGGCGATCGTCCGGCCGCCGGCCTTCAGCGCGCCGCGGTGGGCGGCGGCGTCGATGCCGCGGGCCAGCCCGGAGACGACGGTGAACCCGGTGCGGGCCAGGGCGGCCGCAAGCCGCTCGGCCGTGCGAATCCCGTAAGGCGTGCAGCGGCGCGATCCGACCAGCGCGATGCCGATCTGGTCGCGGGGCTCGAACGCGCCCTTGACGTAGAGCAGGGCGGGGGGGTCGGGGATCTCCTCCAGGGTCGGCGGGTAGCCGGGCGAGCCGCGGGGGACCAGGGTCGCGCCCATGGCGCGGGCCTCGGCGATCTCGCGGTCGGGGTCGTTGTCGCCACGGGCGTGGCGGATCCGATCGGCCAGCTTGGGGCCGATCCCCTGGACCTCGCGCAACTCCGCGGCGGTCGCGTCCAGAACCGCCCGGGCCGTCCCGAACCGCTCCAGAAGCGCCCGGCCGGTCAAGGGGCCGACGCCCGGCGTCAAGGTCAAGGCGAGCAGGTCGCGAATCGAGTCGTCGGCCGGGTTCGGATCCACGGAGGCGTCCTCGGGGCGGCGGTTCCTAACACCCTTCCCCCCTCGCGGGGGAAGATGGCCCGAAGGGCCGGATGAGGGGGAGGAGACGCCAGAAAGCCATCGGAAGTCAGAGCCGTTCAGGCGGGCTTTCGTGGCTCCCGACGGCGTTCTCGCACGTCGTCCCCCTCATCCGGCCGCTTCGCGGTCTGTCTTCCCCCGCGAGGGGGAAAGACGCCGGACTCGCTCATCGGCAAAGGTCGTCGAGCAAGCCCCGCAGGTCGTCGGCGGAGGCGGCGTCGGTGAGTTCGACCTGGCCGAGCCGGCGGGGGAGGACCAGGCGGATCCGACCGGCCTTGTTCTTCTTGTCGCGGGCCATCGATTCGAGAAGCGCGGCGGGGTCCAGGCCCGAGAGCGACGTCGGCAGGCCGAACCGGCCCAGCAGGCCGGCGAGCCGTTCGGTGAACGCGGCGTCGATCCAGCCCAGGCGCTCGGCCAGGCGGCTTTCCGCGACCATGCCGACGGCCACGGCCTCGCCGTGCTGAAAGCCGCCGCCGTAGCCGACCGTCGCCTCCACCGCGTGGCCGATCGTGTGCCCGAAGTTCAACACCGCCCGCAGCCCCGTCCACTCGCGCTCGTCCCTGGAGACCACGTCGGCCTTCAACTCGCAGCTTCGGGCGATGATCCGCCGCAGCCGATCGGCGCGGCGGGCGAGGATCGCGTCGGCGTCGGCCTCCAACTCCTCGAAAAACGGCGCGTCCAGAATCGCGCCGTACTTGACCACCTCGGCCAGTCCGCAGCGCAGCTCGCGGTCGGGAAGGCCGTTGAGGCTGGCGACGTCGATCCAGACGGCGACGGGCTGATGGAACGCGCCCACCATGTTCTTGGCCCCGGGCAGGTTGACGCCGACCTTGCCGCCGACGGAGCTGTCCACCTGGGCCAAAAGCGTGGTGGGGACCATGAACAGGGGGAGGCCGCGGGCGAAGGTGGCCGCGACGAACCCGCCGAGATCCCCCACCACCCCGCCGCCGACGGGGACGACCAGCGCGTGGCGGTCGGCGGCCATGGCGACGAGCGTCTCGTAAAGCGCCGCGACCGTGTCGAGACTCTTGCTCGCCTCGCCGGGAGGGACGACGGCGAGGGTCGATTCGATCCCGACCGCCGCCAGGGCGTTTTGGGTCAGGTCGGGGAAGGGAAGGTCGGCGACGTTGGCGTCGGCCACGATCAGGGCCTTGCGGCAGGACTTGCCCGCCCAGGTCCGTCGCAAGGCCGTTTCCAACCGGCCGGGAAGGGCGTTCCAGCCCCCCTCGGCGACGACGACGTCGTAAGAGCGTTCGCCAAGCGCCACGGGGACGACGGTGAAGGCCGGCTCGGAACTGACTGGCATGTCTCGGCCCGATAACTGCGAGGAGTGAGGAGCAGGACGGTCGACCGCCTGGAAGTCAAAGCACGAGTCTACCATGAATCGAGTCCGGCCGAAGGGGGACGGTCGGGGTCTCGACGACGGGCGAGCGGGCTGTTAGAGTCGGAGTAGCTCGACAGGTCGCAATCCACGGAAGACGGCAATCCCTTTTCGAGCACCCCGCGCATGAGCGATCTCCTGACGTGGTCGCCGATTCCTCTGGGGCGGTGGTTCGGGACGACGGTCAAGGTCCACGTTTCGTTGATCGTATTCGTCGCCCTGGCGCTGCTGTTCGCGCCGTTCGAGGCCGATCGCCGGGGGCTCGCCGCGGCCTTGCTGCAAGCGACGACGTGGCTCGGCCTGTTCCTCCTGGCCCTGGCGATCCACGAGTTCGCGCACGCGCTGACGGCGTGGGTCACCGTCTGCGAGCTGGAGGACGACCACCTCTGGCCGCTGGGGAGCCTGGCCGCGCCGGTCGACCCGCCGCGGGGCCTGAACTACCTGCTGGCGGTGATGGCCGGGCCGTTCGCCAGCGGCGTGACCGCGCTCTTGACGGCCGCGGCGCTCGGGATCTTCTGGGACGCCGAGTTCGCCTGGAACCCGCTGGGACGCCACGCCGACCCCGGCGCCCCCTGGCTCCAGGCCGCGACCAAGGCCGCGCCGATGACCTCGGCGTGGATCGTCGGCTGGTTCGGCTTCATCAACTACTGGCTGCTTCTGGCCAACCTGCTCCCCGCCCCGCCGTTCGACGGCGGCCGGATGCTCCGCTGGTACGTCGCCAACGCCTCCAACGGCCCGACGCCCCGCGACGGCGTGGCCGCCTCCTGGACGGCGCGCGTCGTCGGGGCGATCCTGTTCGTGGTCGGCGTGTTGCGGCTCGTGTTCTGGCATCGCGCCGACGGCCTGGGGTTCGTCGCCGTGGCCGTCGTGATCGAACTGATGGCCTTCTCCGAGCCCCAATCGCGCGAGGAGGTCGGCTACTTCGACGACGGACTCCTCGGCTACGACTTCTCCGAGGGCTACACCAGCCTGGAGAACAACCCCGCCAAGGTCCGCCCCTACCGCGAAAGCGCCCTGAAACGCTGGCGCCGCCGCCGCGCCGACGTCCGCCGCCAACGCCGGATGATGCGGGAACTCGCCGAGGAACGCCGACTCGACCAGATCCTGGATAAGCTCTACCATCAGGGCAAGGCCGCGCTCACCGACGAGGAACATCGTTTCCTGGTCCGCGTCAGCGTCCGCCTCCGCAACCGCCACAACGCCCAACACACCCGGAATTGAACCGCGACGATGCCGAAACCCTCGCCCAAGCCACCGCTCCCTCCCAGACCCCGTCGCGACCAGTTGAAGCCCGGCGAAAGCCCCTGCGACTACTGCACCGGCAAGTGCTGCCGCTACTTCTCCCTCCCCATCGACGAGCCGAGGACCTGGGACGACTTCGACACGATCCGATGGTATCTGGCCCACGGCCGATCCCTGATCTACGTCCACGAGGAGACGTGGTACCTGCTGGTTTACTCCGACTGCCAGTACCTCCTTCCCGACAACCGCTGCGGCATCTACCACGACCGCCCCCAGATCTGCCGCGAGTACTCCGCCGCCGAATGCGAGTACGACGACGACTGGTCGTTTGAGAAGGCGTTCGAGACCCCCGAGCAAATCTGGGAGTACGCCGCCGCGCTTTTGCCGCCGCGCCGCGCCAAGAAGGCCCCCGCGCTCGGGAAGCCGGCGCTGCTGCCGATCGTGACGCTTCCGTGACGGGAAACGTATGATTAGGGCGAAGGCACCGTCGAGGCCATCCGAAGCGAGCGCGCATCATCCCTTCTCCCCTTGAGGGCATAGGTATGGCCACAACTTTTCGACTCGGAATCT
>CALCIB010000264.1 GCA_937907525.1 uncultured Planctomycetales bacterium
GAGGCTCAAGAGTACCAGGCAGGAGGTATTACGGTTGCCTCCGATTGACCAGGACCAGCCCTTCCCGCACGCCGCTTTCGTGGACGATCGATTCGACCTCGCGGGTGACGTTCACGAAGTCCATGCGGGCCGGGACGTTGAACGTGAGATGACGGGTCAGCGACTTCATCGCGGCGGTCTTCCGAAAGGTCGGGGCGAGGCGAACACGGGGACGACCTCCATGTCGTCCATCGGCGGGCCCGGATCGCGAGGGCCCGTCGATCCTTCCCCCTGGGCCCGAAGTCTGATCGTGCCCGGGAGCAAGGGCCGCGCTCTGGTGCGCATTGAAGGGTTATAGGTCCATACGGCCCGGAGGCCCGCGGCGTTGGCCGAATCGATCTCGATCCCGATTCTCGCTCTCGCGGCGAACCGGCTTGGAATTTTTCGAGGGGTCGGTTAAGCTTCCCCAGGTCCCGATCGGCGGACGAGGCACGCGCCGCGGTCGGGAAAGGGAAGGAAGACCGTCGGGACCGTCATGGAGGACGGGATGAGACTGCTCGCCCTGGTCGAATCCCCGGACCACGTCTGCCGCCGCTATCGCGTGCTGGCGTTCGAGCCGGCCCTGCGCGCCGCCGGTTGGTCGCTGACCAGCGAGCCGCTGGCGCGGGGACTGTTGGCCCGGTCGCGGCAGCTACGCGCCGTCTCGCGGTTCGACGCGGTGTTGCTGCAACGCAGGCTCCTGCCGGCCTGGCAGTTCGCGCTTCTGCGCCGAAACGCGCGACGGCTGGCGTTCGACTTCGACGACGCCGTGTTCCTCCGCGACTCCCACGACCCTCGCGGCCTGACGTCGCGCCGACGCGCCGGGCGGTTCGCGAGGACCGTTCGCGGCGTCGACGTCGTCCTGGCCGGCAACGACTTCCTCGCCGACGCCGCCCTCCGCGCCGGAGCGCGCGCCGAGCGGGTCCGAACCATCCCCACCTGCGTGGACCCCGCCGACTACCCGGTCAAACGGGTCGCGAGCCGCGAAGGCCCGCCGGAGTTGGTCTGGATCGGCTCCTCCAGCACGCTCAAGGGGGTCGAGGCCCGTCGTCCGCTCTGGGAACGGCTGGGCCGCGCCTTCCCCGGACTTCGACTCCGCGTGATCTGCGACCGCTTCCCCGCGTTCGAGGGCGTCGAGACGATCCCCGTCCCCTGGTCGCGGACGACCGAGGCCGAGGAGTTGGCCCAGGGGGACGTCGGCGTCGGCATGATCCCGGACGACGACTGGAGCCGGGGCAAGTGCGGGCTGAAGGTCCTTCAGTATCAGGCGGCCGGCCTACCCGTGATCGCCGATCCGGTGGGCGCGCACGTCGAGATGATCGAGCCCGGCGCGACCGGGTTCCTGCCGGCCGACGACGACGCCTGGATCGCCGCCGTCGCCGCCTGCGCCGACGGCGAGGCCCGCGCGCGGATGGGCGCCGAGGCGCGTCGACGGCTGGAGGCGGGTTACTCGACGACGGCTTGGGCCCAGGTCTTCGCCGCCGCGGCGACCGGGACCGACGAGCCGCGACCGAACGCGACGCGACCGCCGAACTTCACCAGGGAGAAGCCCCGACCCACCGGGGTCGGAGGCCCCGCGCGACGACCGCGATCCGCGGCCGAGTCGCGGCGGGGCCGACGGGGATCGGACTGAAACCATGACCGTCATGCAACCGGGAATCCAAGCGCGGGGGGCGAACGGCCGCATGTTCAAGCCTCCCCACTGGACGTTCGTCAAGACCGGCGACGTCGGCTGGTGGCTGCGCGACCCCTGGCGCGACGTCCTGATCGACGCCGACGGCCTCCGCCTCCCGCGGTGGCGGGCCGAGGGCCGGGTCGAGACGGTCAAGTCGGGCCCCCACCGGGTCGTCTACCGCGTCGCGCTTCCCGGCGGCGCGATCTACGTCAAGCATTTTCTGATCCCCGACCGCCGCGCCAAGTATCGCCAGTGGTTCCGCCGCGGCAAGGGGCGCAACGAGGGGAAGCGGTCGCGGACGTTGGCGTCGATCGGCGTGCCGACCATCACCCCCGTCGCCCTGGGCGAGCGCCGGTTTCGCGGCTTCCTGTTCGACAACTTCCTGATCACCCGCGAGGTTCCCGACGCCGTCCCGCTGGACGCCTTCCTTGAGACCGAGCTGCCGACGTTCGACGAGCCCCGCCGCTCCCGACTGCGCCGGCGGCTGGCCGCGAGGCTCGGCGTGCTGACCGCGCGTCTGCATGACGCGGGGCTCCTGCACATCGACTTCCACCCCGGCAACGTCCTGGTCCGTCTCGAACCCGGCGACGAGCCGTCGCTGACGATGATCGACCTGGACGCCCTGCGGTCGGTTCGCAAGCTCTCCTGGAGCAAGGCCCGCGACAATCTCGCGCTTTTGGACCATTACTTCTGGACCCGCATCGGAGCGGTCGACCGCCGTCGGTTCCTCAAGTCGTACCTCGCCGCCCGCGACGGCGCGCCCCCCTCGGCGCGCGGGTTCGCGTTGGGGGTGGAGGCGGCCACCCGCCGCTGGGCGGAGCGGCTCTGGAGCCGTTGGGGGGAGCGCTGCCGGTTCACCAACAAGTATTTTCAAGTCTTCAAGTCGCCGAACGCCTATTGCGTCGCCTCGCGGGCGCTGGACCCCGCCGAGGTCGCGCCGCTTCTGGTCGATCCCGACTCGGCGTTCGCCGCGCCCGGGGTCCGGCCGATCAAGGACTCGCCCACGACCACGGTCGCGGAGACGACGATGGTCGTCGATGGCCGGCCGACCCCGGTGATCCTCAAGCGGTTCAACCGCAAGAAGTGGATCGACCCGGTCCTGGCGATCTTCCGCCCCTCGCGCGCCTGGCGGTCGTGGCAGGCCGCCCAGCACCTGACCGTCCGCGGCATCCCCACGCCCCGGAACCTGGCCTACGTCGCCCGTCGCCGCAAGCCCTGGTTCTCCCCGTTCCAGGGGGTCTTGCCCTACGAGACGTACCTGATCGCCGTCAAGGAACCGGGCGCGATCACGCTCTCGGAATACGTCCGCCGGGAACTGCCCGGGCTCGACCCGGACGCGCTGCCGCGCGAGGTCGCGCGGCTCGCGACCGCGCTGGCGAAACTCTTGCGGCTGATGCACGACCGCTCGCTCTCCGATCGCGACCTGAAGGCGTCGAACATCTTGATCCGTTCGGACGCCTCGGGCGCGCCGCTTTTGTCGCTCATCGATCTGGTCGGCGCCCAGTTGAAGACCCCCCTGCCGATGCACCGCCGGATCCAGAACCTGGCGCGGTTGAGCGTCAGCCTGGCCGACGCGCCGGGACGCTCCCGAACCGTCTCGCTCCGCTTCCTGCGGGCCTATCTTCCCCGCCGGCTCAACCGTCGCGACGAGTGGAAGGCCCTCTGGCGCGCGATCGCCGCGGCCGTCGAGGACAAGACGGCCCGCAACGAACGCTCGGGACGCCCGCTATCCTGATCGACCCCAAGGAGGGACCGGACGTGCAAAGCCCTCGCGCCTCCCGCCGGCCGCCCGCGCGGCTCGCCCTTCTGGCCGGACTCGCCGTCTGCCTCGGCTGCTCGACCCTCGCCAAACGAGGCCCGACCCTGCTGCCGACGGCCCATCAGACCAAGTCCGGCCCGTTCGTCGTATACTCCAACGCCCCGATCAAGACCGACGACCCCGCCGTGGAGGCGCTCGACCGCCTCCGCGCCGACCTGGCCGAGCGGCTGGATCCGGGCGTCGACTCCGACCCCGGCCCGGTGGAGGTCTACGTCCTGGACGACCGCGCCGCCTTCCTCCACCTGTTGCGGTTCTACTTCCCCGAACTCCCCCCCCGCCGCGCCTTCTTCCTCGCGCAAGACGACCACCGGAGCGTCTACACCTTCCACGGCCCCAGGCTCGACGAGGACCTTCGCCACGAGGCGGCCCACGCGCTTTTGCGCGGTCGGTTCGGCGAGATCCCGCTCTGGCTCGACGAGGGCCTGGCCGAATACTTCGAGGCCGGCCCCGACGACCTTCAAGACCGCGACGACCGTCTCGCCCGCCTCGCCGCCGACGTCAAGACCGGCTGGAGGCCCGATCTCCGCCGCCTGGAAAGCCTCGACCAGATCCACCAGATGACCCCGCGCGACTACCGCGAGTCGTGGGCCTGGGTCGACCTGCTCCTCGCCGACCCTCATGGCGGCAAGCCCGCGCTCCTGGCCCATCTTCGACACGGCGACGAGAACTCCGCGCTGACGACGACCCTGGCCGACCGCGGGACCGACGCCGCGACCCTGCTGGCGCGTCTAAGCGGCGACTCGCCGCGGGTGCTCGCCCAGAAGCCGGTCCCCCCGGCCGATCGATCCGCCCGCGTCGTCCGTCTCCAGGATCTTCCCGACGAGCCCCCGCCGCGCCCCGGGCTCCTGCGTCGCATCGGCGCGTTTTTGGGCCTCTGACCGACCCGTCGAAAATCATTGAACATAAGCGCGCATCATCCCTTCTCCCCTTGTGGGAGAAGGTGGCCGAAGGCCGGATGAGGGGGGCGTATCCAGAGGCTTCCGGTCGCGCCCACACCTCATCCGCCCCTCCGGGGCGCCTTCTCCCACAAGGGGAAAAGGGATGCTTGCATTCAAGCCTTCTTCGAAACTCGATGGGGCTCCGGTTCTCAGGCCTTCTTGAGCTTCACCGGCAGCTTGTCGATCTTGGCCGCGAGGATGAAGTCGTTCTCGGTCAGGCCGCCGACGGCGTGGGTGGAGAGTTCGACGGCGACGTCGCGGTAGCCGGTCAGGTGCAAGTCGGGGTGGTGCCCCTCGGTCTCGGCCAGCTCGCCGACCTCGCCGAAGAACAGCAGACCGGCGGCGAAGTTCTTGACGGTCCATTCGCGACGGATCTTCTTGCCGTCGGTCGACACGGACCACTCGGGGACGGCCCGCATCAACTCCGCGACCTCCGCGCGCGAAAGCGGCGGCACGCCCCCCTCGCACGGCACGCATTTCTTCGCGGTCAGCTCGACGGTGTCGGCGCTCATGGTCGGGCTCCTGAAGGGTGACGATCGAAGCGACCATCTTCAACAATACGCGAATTCGGCGCCGATCGCGCGGGATTACGAAGTCCCGTCGAGAGAACGCCGAGGCGCGGCCGGCGCGGGCGTCCACGTCTCCTTGATCGCGACGCCGCTTTCCCCCGCCGCGATCATCCGGGCCGCCAGATGGACGACCCGCGCCGCGGCCTGGTCGATCGGCACGCCGCGGGCGTGGACGTTGGAGACCAGGTTGCGCCTGGAGTCGTCGTCGCCGGCCCCGGGACGGTGGGCCAGGTAGGCCGAGAGGCTCTCGGCGGTGGCCAGGCCGGGCCGCTCGCCGATCAGAAGGACCACCACCGCCGGCGCCAGGACGTCACCCACGTCGTTCATCACCCCCACCCGGCAGTTGCGGACGAAGAACGGCCGGCCCAGGCTCAAGCCGCTGGCCGCGACCTCGTCGGCGATCGCCGGAACCAGCTTCGGCGCCTGCGCGACCAGGGCCGCGGCCGACAGGCCGTCGCCCAGCACGATCTGCACGTCGACCCCTTGTTCGCGACGTTCGGCGATCGTCCGCTTCGCGTCGTCGCGCAACGCTCGGCCCAAATCGGGGCGCAGAAGGTATTCATCCTTCGATCCGGCGCGGGTGGCGACCTCGAAGACGTCCCAGCGGTCCAGGAACGCGCGACCGAAGTCGCGCTCCAGGTCGATCCCGTCGCGCGCCGCGTCGCGCGCCGCGGCGTGGTCGGCGCGCAGCTCCAGCCAGGTCGCCGTGCGGTACGACCCTCCGGCCCTCCCCGTTAAAATCCGCGCCGGCGTGCGCGCGCGAACGCGGGCGAGCAATTCCGAGTCGGGGCCGTCGGGGATGGGGGCGAGATCGCTCATGATTTTGACCGGATTGATGGACGAGGGACGCAAGGCCCCGGCTGTCGGCGGCCTCTTACGTCGGCCCCTCGTTCCTCCACCACTCGTCGGATTCGTAAATCTCGGGGATCTCCTGCTCGCCGGGGTCGTCGAACCCGAGCGCGTGGAGTCGATCGTACCACGGGCGCATCTTCGAATCGCCGAGCCGACGGCCGCACCACGGGCAATGGCGGATCAAGGTCGAGGCATAGCCGTCGTGGCTGATCGGGATCCGATACTCGTCCCAACTGGCGTACCAATCGAGGACCCGATTCGGCCCTTGATGGTCTTTCCAGGGATGAGCGATCGCCAGGGCCATGTCGAGGCAACAGTGCCGGTCGGGATCGATCCCCCGTCGTCGGCAGTACCGTCGCGCGGCCCAATCCCGACAGTCCGCGCACCCCTGTTCGTGGCGATGCCACTCCGCCCGAACGCCCGAATCAGGACAGTCGACCGAGAAGGGGGAATCGCCCCAGCGATCGCACCACGTCCGGAACTCGTCGCAGTCCATCGGGGCCTCCTCGCGGGCCGACGTTTCAAGTCCCGATCGACCCCGTCGCGCTCGCGGCGAGGGAATGGTCGCGCCTGGGGCGGTCGTGGAGGATCGGCGGGCCGGGAAACCGCTTGCGCTCGAAGCCGAACCAGGCCGCCGCCAGCGCCAGCGACAGGGCCCCCACGACCCACGCCGAGCGCTCGTTGGGCGGCTGCATGCCGATGGCGATCAGACCCCCGCAGCCGATCGCGCTCAAACACGCCAGCGGTCGGAACCAACGGCCCAGGTCCCAGGGGCCCATCGTCGTCCAGGTCCGGCCGTGGGCGCGGACGCCCAGGACGCTCGGCAAGACGTAAGATATGTACAACAAGATCGTGCAAACCGCCGTGATCGTCGAGTAGACCGGCGTGTGGACCGTGAACAGCACCGAGGCCGCGGCCGTCGCCCAGATCGCCACCGCCGGAGTCTTGCGCTTCGGGCAGACCCAGCGCACGGCTTTCGAGAACGGCAGGCCGCCGTCGCGGGCGAAGGCGAACGTCATCCGCGACGCCGACGTCACCGTCGCCAGCCCGCAAAGGTACTGCGCCAGCACGATCGCCGCGGCGAACGCCGACGCCGTCCACGCCGGAAACGCCCGATTCAGAATCCACGGGAACGCGCGTTCGCCTTGCGCCGCGGCCTCCGCGACGCTCGGCGCCGCCAGCACCACCGCGGAGAGCATGACCCAGCCGGCCACGGCCGAGATCGCCACCGACCGCACGATCCCCCGCGGCACCTGCTCGGCCGCTCCCAACGTCTCCTCCGCCGCGTGCGCCGAGGCGTCGAACCCGGTGATCGTGTACGCCGGCAACAGCATCCCCAGCGCGAACAAGAGCGGGATGCTGGACGTCGCCGGCCAGACGCTCCCGCCGGCCGCGCCGCTCAGGTTCTCGAACGCGACCAGGCGGGAGAAGTCCAGCCCGGGCGCGAACCAGAGCAGGCAGCCGGTCAGAAGCGCAGAGACCGCCAGGATCCAGTAGCCGCTGAAGTCGGTGAGCCTGGCCGTCAGGCCGATGCCCACGTGGTTGATCGCCGCTTGCGAGCCGGTGATCGCCGCCACGATCAACACCTGCGCCAGATGTTCGGACCACGACGCGGTCCCCACGCCGTAGCCGAGCGCGGTGGCGGCGGTGCGGTAGCAGCCGACGTTGATCGCGGCCATCACGGTGACGAGCCCCGCCAGGTTGAACCAGGCCGTCGCCCAGCCCCAGCCCCGCCCGCCGAGGATCGCCGACCAGTGGTAGAGTCCGCCGGCGGTCGGGAAGGCCGAGGCGAGCTGGCCCATCGTCGCGGCGACGGTCAACGAGAAGACCGCCACCAGCGGCCATCCCAGCCCGATCGCCGCGCCCCCCGTCGCGGAGAGTCCCAGGTGGAACGAACTGACCCCCCCGGCCAGGATGCAGATGATGGAGAACGAGATCGCGAAATTGGAGAACCCGCTCAGCCGTCGCGAAAGCTCTTGCTTGTATCCGAGCTTGCGCAGTTGCCTCGCGTCGTCGTCGGGATGATGTTCGGCCTCGATCATGCGCGAGTCCCGGAGTCCGAGAGGACGGATTCAAGCGCCCGGAGCGTCGTCGCCCGGGCGCGGTCGTTCTCAAGGCGCGACGCCTCCCGTCCCAACCCGCGCCCGGCCAGCCACGCCTCGAACTCGGGCGCGGGACGAAGGCGGAAGAGGTCGCGAACGGCCAGGGCGTCGTGATAACTGGTCGACTGGTAGTTGAGCATCACGTCGTCCGAGCACGGCACGCCCATGAAGAAGTTGCAGCCCGCCGCGGCCAGAAGAAGCAGCAGGTTGTCGGCCGAGTTCTGGTCGGCCGCGGCGTGGTTGGTGTAGCAGACGTCGACCCCCATCGGCAGCCCTTGCAGTTTGCCGGTGAAGTGGTCCTCCAGCCCCGCGCGGACGATCTGGCGCTCGTCGAAAAGATACTCCGGGCCGATGAAGCCGACGACGCTGTTGACCAAAAACGGGTCGAACGCCCTGGCCACCGCCTGCGCCCTCGCCTCCAGCGTCAGTTGGTCGACGCCCTGGTGGGCCCCGGCGGAAAGCGCGCTCCCCTGGCCGGTCTCGAAGTACATCGCCTGCGATCCGACCCAGGCGACGTCGCGCGCGGCGTGGTGTTCCAGCACCCGCGCGCGGCCCTCGCGCAAAAGCGCCAGGTCGATCCCGAAGCTCCGGTTGGCCGCCTCGGTGCCGGCGACCGACTGGAACAGCAAATCCACCGGCGCGCCGCGGTCGATGCAGGATAATTGCGTCGTGATATGGGCAAGACAGCACGCCTGGGTCGGGATGCCGAGGACGTCGATCAAGCGTGAGAGGCCGTGGAGGATCGCGCTTACGGCGTCGACCGACTCGGAGGCCGGGTTGACGCCGATGACGGCGTCGCCGCAGCCGAAGGTCAGGCCGTCGACGGCGGAGAGGAGGATGCCGCCGACGTCGTCGCCGGGGTGGTTGGGCTGGACGCGGATCCCCAGCACGCCCGGGCCTCCGATGGTGTTGCGGCAGCGCGAGACGTTGCGGATCTTGGCCGCGGCGACGGCCAGGTCCTTGTTGCTCATCAGCTTGGCGACCCCCGCGGCGACGTCGGGATGGATCCCGCCCTGGATCGTCTTCAGGGTCGCGCCGGTGGTGGCGTCGTCCAGCACCCACTCGCGGAACTCGCCCAGGGTCATGGCCCGGATCTTCGCGAACGACTCCGGGTCGAGGCGGTCGAGGACCATGCGTCCGACCTCGTCGGCGTCGGGGTCGATCACGGGGTTGTCGACGACCTCGGCGAGCGTCAGCCCGGCCAGGACGATCTTGGCGGCGACCCGCTCGCGCTCGGTCCTCGCGGCGATCCCGGCGAGCTGGTCGCCCGACTTCTCCTCGTTGGCCCTGGCCATCGCCTCGGCCAGCGAGCCGAAGGCGAAGCGCTCGCCGCGCAGGGTGGTCGTCAGGTTCAAGGTCGGCCTCCCACGAGGGGGGATTGCGGAGAGGGACGGCCCCATTGTGAGTCGGTCGTCGCCGCTCCGCAACCCGTCGCCGACGGGGCGCGGGTGTAGCTCTCGATTTCGAATTTCCGAAGACGTCATTGGAACGATACGGCCTTCCCCCCTCGCGGGGGAAGGTGGCCCGAAGGGCCGGATGAGGGGGGG
>CALCIB010000265.1 GCA_937907525.1 uncultured Planctomycetales bacterium
GCTCGGGCCGGCCCCCGTCTACCCGCTCACGCACGAAATACCCGAAAGTGCAGCTTGAGGGAGAAGCGGCTGTGTTTCCGCCTGGGATGCCGCGAGGGTTGTTTTTAGCGGAAATCCCAGGCTTCAACACCGCCACTCTGGCTCCTTCGGAGATACAAGGTGGCCCGAAGGGCCGGATGAGGGGTCGACCGGCGTCGCGTCTTGGAGAAGGCCGCGGCTCCGCGACGACTCCGAATCCGAAGGCTTCCGGTCGCGCCACCCCTCATCCGGCCTTCGGCCACCTTCTCCCTCAAGGGGAGAAGGACGTTTGGCGCCGTCGCGATCGTTCCCGGTCGGTCTCACTCCGGCCACAGGGCGTTGATGAGTTCCACGGTGCGGTCGGTCAGGACCTGGCCCCCCTCGGGGCCGACCTGGTTGCTCTCGGGGATGGCGCTGTAACCGCCGCCGCGGACGGCGGGCTCGGTGGGCAGGTAGGTGCCGCGGCCGGCGAGCTGGATCAGGAAGGTCTGAAGCGCCTTGCTCCGGGCCTTCATCTGGATGCCGTACTGGGTGAACAGCTCGAACTGGTTGGTGGCGATCGCCACGTCGCCCAGCCGGAGGACGTGGATCTCCGTGGGATACGGCTGGGCCCGGCCCTCTTCCTGGTCCCTCCAGCGGTCGACGACTCTTTGATGCCAGACGGCCAAGCCGTGTTGCGCCGGGTCTTTCGAGAACTTCTCGACGTCGGCGGCGGCGGCCTCGGCCTCGGCCTTGGAGACGACCCGCGGCGGGAGTCGCAAGGTCTCGACCTTGTGGACCAACGGGGCGTCGGCGACCTGCTCTTGTTTCGCCCCCTCATACGCCTCGTCCCAGCCGGCGACCACCCGGGCGGCGAGTTCCTCGACCCGCGACCGCTTGCGGAGCGTCCGCATCCGTTCCTCGGCCCGCTTGCGGAACATCAGGTGGGGGGACTGGTCGCCGGCGGTCCCGGTCCAGGAGACGACGACCAGGTCGGCGCCGTGGCGGGCCTTGAGGGCCTCGCGGATCGGGTGCCAGATGTCGGCGTCGATCACCGAGTCCCCCTCGACCTCCTGCGACGGGCAGGGGAGGTTGACGGCGGTGGCCTTGAGCTTGCCGGTCTCGTCCCAGACGAAGAGGACTTCCAGGCCGTGGTCCTCGGGGCCTTCGACGCCGCGGTAATCGGGCTTGTCGGTCGGGCCGTACATCACGCCGCGGCCGTCGGCGTAGATCGAGCGGCGGTTCTGGGCGACGACGGCGTGCCCCAACCCCCAGCCGACCTTGCTCGGCTTCCGCCCCTCCCAGGCCGCCGCCGCGGCCTCGACGATCCGCTCGGCCAGGAACGAGGCGTACTCCAGGGGCTGCATCACCCCTTCCTTGGGGATCGTGTAAAACCCTTCCTCCATCACCGGCGCGGTGTGGGTGTGGGTCGCGTTGACGATCAGCTTGTTCGGGTCGAGCTCGGGGATCCGAGTCTTGAGCCGTTCGCGGGCGTCGGCCAGAATCGCCACGGGGATCCCCACCAGGTCGCAGGAGACCAGCACGGCCTGGTCGAGCGACTTGTCGCCGTCGCGCGACTCAAGCGCGAGCGCGTTGGCGGTGACCGGGGCGCGGACGCCCTGGGAGATCCGGGCGTGCATCTGGCCGGCAAGCGCGACGGGCCGGTCGGGGGTGATGCCGACGCTCGCCGCGCCGACGCGCAGCTCGCTCCCGAAGGCCGCGGGGGCGGCGAGCGTCGCCAGCCCGAGGATCATCGCACACGCCTGGAGCGTCCGTTTCGCGTCGATCATGCGCCTGGTCCTCGTCTCGTTGGAGAAGGTCGTCCGCGAGGGAACGATCGATTTCGGTTGGTTGTAAGCGACCGGCCGTCGGGGTGCAACCGGGGCGCGGCGGCGCGGTATCATAGATTTCGAAGGAACCCCCCGTCGTCCGGTTCGCGTCTTGAGGCCGCTTTATGTCCAGCCATTCCGATCGCGTGCTCCAGTTCGTGGCCGACTCTTCATACCGGCCGCGGACGCTCAAGGGGCTGTCGCGGCACTTCAAGATCGACCCCGAGGACTACCCCGCCTTCCGCGCCGAGGTCAAGGAACTGGTCAAGCAGGGGAAGTTGGAGGTCGGCCGCGACAAGACGCTCTCCAGGCCGGCGTCGGACGCGGGGTTGATCCTCGGGGTCTTTCGGCGCTCGTCGAAGGGGTTCGGGTTCGTCCGGCCGCGCGGGCTGACTTCCAGATCCGATCAGATCTACATCCCTCCCGGGGCCGCCGGCGACGCCTCCAGCGGCGACGAGGTGGCGGTGAAGGTCGTCAAGAAGTCCCGCAACGCGCCGGGGACCAACGACGAGGGCCGGATCGTCCGGATCGTCGCCAGGGCCGCCGGCGGGTTCGTCGGCACCTACCTCGAGAAACAGGGCGTCGCCTACGTCCAGGTGGACGGGACGACCTTCCACGACTTGATCTACGTCGGCGACCCCGGCGCCAAGGGGGCGCGGCCCGGCGACAAGGTGGCGATCGAGATCGTCCGCTACCCGACCGCCCGCCGCGAAGGGGAGGGGGTCGTCACCGAGATCCTCGGCGAGCGCGGCGCGCCGGGGGTGGACACGCTCACCGTCATCCGCGCGTTCGGCCTCCCGGAGGTCTTCCCCGAATCGGCCCTCGACGAGGCCCGCGAGCTGGCCCGGTCGTTCCACGAGGAGGACCTGACCGGCCGCGAGGACCTTCGCGGAGTCCTGACCGTCACCATCGACCCGGCCTCCGCCCGCGACTTCGACGACGCGATCTCGCTTTCGCGCGACGACCGCGGCCACTGGAGCCTGGGCGTCCACATCGCCGACGTCTCCCACTTCGTCCGCCCCGACACCGAGCTCGACGACGTCGCCCGCAAGCGCGGCAACAGCGTCTACCTGCCCGACCGCGTCATCCCGATGCTGCCGGAGGTCCTCTCCAACAGCCTCGCCAGCCTTCAGGCCGGCCACGTCCGCTACGCCGTCAGCGCGTTTCTCGACTTCGCCCCCGACGGCGCCCTCACCGCCAAGCGGTTCGCCCGAACCGCGATCCGCGTCGATCATCGTTTCGCCTACGAGCAAGCCTTCGAGATCATGAAGGCCCCCGACGTCGACCATGAGGGGGTCGCGCCGGAGGTCTCGAAGATGCTCGCCGACATGCTGGAGTTGGCGATGATCCTCCGCCGCCGCCGGTTCGCCCGCGGCGCGCTGGAGTTGAGCCTGCCGGAAGTCGCGGTCGAACTGGACGAACACGGCAAGGTCGCCGGCGCGCGTCTGGCGGTCCACGACGAGAGCCACCAGGTGATCGAGGACTTCATGCTGGCCGCCAACGAGGCGGTCGCGGCGTATTTGACCGAGCGCGGCGCCGGCTTCCTCCGTCGCGTCCACGCCGACCCCGAGCCGAGCAAACTCGCCGAGTTCGCCGACTTCGCGCGGAGCCTGGGTTTCGCGATCGACCTGCCCCAGAGCCGTTTCGAGCTTCAGCGCCTGCTCGACGAGGCCAAGGGGAAGCCCGAGGAATACGCCGTCCACTACGGCCTGTTGCGGAGCCTCAAGCAGGCCGTCTACTCCCCAGAGCGCGAGCCCCACTACGCGCTGGCCAGCGAGGACTACTGCCACTTCACCTCGCCGATCAGGCGCTATCCCGATCTTCAGGTCCATCGCCAGTTGACGACGCTCCTGACGGGAAAGCGGCCCCGGAGCGACCACGACGAACTGGCCGCCCTGGCCGAGCATTGCTCGCGAACCGAGCGCCGGGCCGAGACCGCCGAGCGCGAGTTGATCCGGATCAAGCTGTTGACGCATCTGGAAACGAGGGTCGGCGAGGCGTTCCACGCGATCGTCGTGGGGGTGGAGGACTTCGGCCTCTTCTGTCGTCTGGTCGAGCTTCCCGTCGAGGGCCTCCTGCACGTCCGCGGCCTGGCCGACGATTATTACTACCTGGAGGAGGGGACGCATACGTTGGTGGGTCGTCGCGGCGGCTCAAGGCATCGCCTGGGCGACCGCCTGGAGGTCCGGGTGGCGCGGGTGGACGTCGACCGCCGCGAACTGGAGTTGGTCCCGGCCTCGACGCCCGCCTCGGCGATCGAGAGCGGGAGGAAGCTCGCCCGTCGCGGCGAGGTCGCCCCGCATCGGGCCGGCCCCGGCGGCGCGCGGCCCGCGCGGCCGTCGCCGTCGCCCGAGGAGAAGGCCGCGCGTCTGACCGCCAAGAAGAAGAAGAAGGCCAAGATCAAGGCCAAGAAGGCGGCCAAGCGACGGAGGAAGTAAGGCTCAATCGACGTCTTCGTCGGCGTGGCGTTGAAAGAAGGCGACGGCGTCATCGACGGTGTCGAAGACGTCCCAGTAGTCGTCCAGCCGCATCTCCAGGATCATGGCGCGGGTCGTGGCGCTGGGGCGGGCGACGACGACGTCGCCGCCGCGACGGCGGACGTCGCGCGTGATGGTCATCAAGAGGCCGAGGAACGACCCGCCGGTCTCGTGAACGCCGCTCAACTCCAGGACGAACGCGCGCTCGCCGTCATCCATAAGATCGGCGACGTCGGCCGCGGCGTCGAAGTGCCGCGGATCGTTCATCAGCCTGCCGAAGTTGCTCAGCACGGTCGCGCCGCGCTCGCGTCTTACGTTCAGGGGCATGGGACGGACCTCCCTCCGCCGCGACCGGCAACCATACGCTTGTCGGATCTCGAATGCGACCTCCACGCTCGCTGGCGCCGAACGGCCTTCTCCCCTTGAGGGAGAAGGTGGCCGAAGGCCGGATGAGGG
>CALCIB010000266.1 GCA_937907525.1 uncultured Planctomycetales bacterium
ACGCTCGCTCCGAAGCGCGACGACCCTCACCCGGCCCTTCGGGCCACCCTCTCCCGGCGGGAGAGGGGACGGCGTCTCGTGAAATCGCGGTCGCGAGGTCTTTAGAACTCCTCGGGCTTGGGGTCGTTGCTCGGGGCCTCGACGGGTTCGTCGAAGCTGGGGAACGGCGGCGGGGCCTCGATGTCGTCGAAGCGCGGGAAAGGGGGGGGGCCGTCGTCGTCGCGGCGGGGCGAGCCGTCGCCGTTGCCGTGGGCGACGGCCTGGGGCTCGTCGGTCGGCTCGGGCTCGGGCGGGGCCTCGGGCTCGAATGGGGCGGGGCGGGCGGCGAACTTCGCCTTCAACTCGGCGGTCCACTCGGGAGCGGGGAGGCTGTAGGGCCGGAACTTCTCGATCCGGTTCTCCTCCTCGCTGTAGTAGAGCGCCCGGTTCTCGCCCAGCTTGCCGGCGGTCGGCGAGTCGATCACCGTGCTGGAGTCGTTGGCGCTCATCTGGAAGAGGATCCGAAGCTCGAACTCGCGGAGCATGCCGCGGTCGAACATCCGGTTCATGTTGTTGACGCTGTCCAGCCAGACGACCGTGTGGATGCCGTAGGTCGGGCCGTCGCGGAGGATCTCCGTGAACTGCTTGCTGGGCGAGGGGGGCTTCTCCTCCCCGCCGAAGCCGCCGCCGAAGGAGCCGAAGTCGTCCTCCGCCTTCAGGTCGCGGAACCGTTGCAGGTCGTAGATGAACAGGTAGATCGGCGCGGGGTCCTCGGCGTCGCCGGAGTGGTCGCGGCGGCGGCCCAACTCGCGGGCGACCGCGTTGATCGTCGCCGGCATGGTCCGCGGGGTGGCGGTCGTGACGTTGTGCGGCAGCCAGTCCGCGACCTCGCCCAGCTTGCCGGCCAGCCACGAGTCGACCGGGGAGCCGTCGAGAAGGTGGAACTTGATCCCCGTCCTTTGCTTGGGCGGGTGCTGCGCGGCGATGGAGATGGCCGACATCATCATCATCGCCAAGGCGGCTTCGCCGTTCTGGCCGATGATCAAGAGGTTGGCGCCCGACTGCGGCCGGAAGACGGCCATGGTCGGATCCTTGATGGCGATCGCGTCGCCGAGCCACGCCTGCTCGAACCGCGGCGATTCGGCGGGCCACTCGGTCGCCTCCAGCAGCTTGTTCAGAAGCGGGTTCTTGGAGACGTCGGCCGGCAGGTTCCCCTCGAAGACGATGGGGGTCGCGGGCGGTCGGTCCTGCTCGCGGGCCAGGTCGAGCATGTCCTGGAGGTATTCGACCCGGCGCTTGTCGGAGAGCCAGACGACCTGGAAGAGGTTGTTCCCTTCGGGAAGGCCGTTGGCGTCGTTGTAGATGGCCTCGCCGGGGCGGGTCAGGAGCCGGGCGGCGCCGTTGTCCTCCGAGAGGATCAGGTGGGCGTCGGCCTCCGAGCATTGAAGCGCGATGCGGATGGCCATCTGACCGAGCGTCGCCCGGCCGACCGAGTAGGCGCCGCCGAGGGTCTGCGAGCCCAGGATGACGTGGACGCCGAAGGCTCGACCCTGACGCACCAGGCGGTCGAACAGCAGCGACACGTCCTGGGCGATCTTGTCGTCCTCGACGAAGAACTCCTGGAACTCGTCGACCACCAGCAGCACGCGGGGCATGACCATGTCCGGCCGGACCTCGCGGAAGCTCTTGATGTCCTGCGCGCCGTTGTCGCGGAACAGGTCGCCGCGATACTTCAACTCGGCGTCGAGCCGCTGAAGCACGCTCAGGCCGAACTCGCGCTCGGACTCGACGGCGATGACCTTGGCGTGGGGGAGTTCCTTCTCGGCGTAGACCTTGAACTCGACGCCCTTCTTGAAGTCGATCAGGTACAGTTCAAGCTGGTCGGGGCTGTACCGCAGGGCGGCGTTGACGATCAGGGCGTGGAGCAAGGTCGACTTGCCGGAGCCCGTCTTGCCGGCCACCAGGGCGTGCTGCGAGGTGCCGCGGCCCAGGATCATCGGCTGATACTTGGTGGCCCCGGCGCGGCCGAGGGGGATCTCCATGATCTTGCCGCTGTCGTAGGTCCAGACCTGCTCGGGCTTGGGGGCGATCCAGTCGAAGGGGACCTCGACCTTGTTGGCGTTCTTGGACGCCTCGCCCATGTAGTGCATGAGCTTGCTGTAGTAGCCGGGCTCGGGGATGGAGTCGAGCGCCAGCGGGAAGCGGCCGAAGTGTTCGTCGCGCCAGCCGAGTCGGCCGTCGCGCCAGCTCAGGTTGACGCAGTCGGCCTCCAGGTCTTTCAGTTGGAGCCCGGCGGGCATGTTGAGCTTGGTGTCGACGGAGATGAGCGCGTAGACGCCGCAGCGGGCGCCGCTGGAGACGACGCTTTGCAGCCTTCGGGCGGCGTTCTCGTTGAAGTTGTTGGGGAAGTTGGCGACGACGAGGATTCGGAACGGCTCGGCGACCTCGCCGGCGTGCTGGTTGTACGCCTCGATGCTCTCGAACTCGTTGCGCAGGTACTTCTGGATGACGTTCTCCATGTGCGCGGTGAGGTCTTCGAGACGCTGGTCGAAGTCGGCGGCCTCGGTCCAGATCCGGCTGGTGACCAGGAGTTCCTGGTAGTCGGCCAGGTGCATGAAGGCGGCGAAGTTCTCGCCCAAACCGACGGGGTCGAAGATGGTGAAGCGGACCTTCCCCGGCGGCAGCGAGGTGAGGAACCGGAGCATGAGGCTTTGGAGCAGCTTGTTGGCCTCGGCGCGGCCGGACTCGGCGGTCTTGATCAGGACGCTGCTGAGGTGGGGGAAGGGGACGAAGGCGGGAAGGTCGAACTCGGTGGGTCCGGCCTGTTGGAGCCTGGGATCGGTGGGTCGGCCGTTGTGGAAGTCGGCCAGCTCGAACTTGAAGCGGCCGAAGGGGAGGGGGGGGGGGACTTCGTCGGGGGGCGTCCAGTCGCCGATCTCGGCCTTGTCGTCCCAGTCGAGGAAGCGACGGGCGGACTCGGAGTTCACGTCGTCGGCGATGGCGCCGATGCTCGCCAGGCCGTCGGTCCAGGTCTTGACCAGGTCGGCCCAGGCGGCGTCGTACTCGTTCTTGGTCGTGTCGCGCTCGGTCTTGATCCGGTCCTGAAGCGCCTTGGTTTCGGCGGCGTGCCGGTCCTTGCGGGCCTGGATCTTGGGCGGGTAGTGGGCGTCGGCCTTGGCGAGGTCCTCGTCGCGTTTTTGCTGGAGGGCGGCGAGGCGGTTGGGGAAGGCGACGTCGGCCTCCTTGAGCGCCCCGCGGGCCTTCTCCTCGGCGGCGGCGGCGCGGGCCTGGGCTTTTTCCTCGGCGGTCTTGAGGGCTTCGTCGCGGCGTTGCTCGGCCTGTTTCTGGCGTTCCTCGGCGTCGGCCTTGATCCACTCGCCGGACTCCTCGAAGAGGCGGGCGCCTTCCTCGAGTCGGAACTTCAGCGGGTAATAGTGGGCGGCGACGACCGGGGCGGCCTTCTTCTTGAGCGCGACGAACGTCGCCGCGCCGGCGACGATCGCGACGACGACCCCCGCGCCGGCGGCGATCGCCGGGGCGAGCCCCGCGCCGAGGGCCGCGGCGGCGCCGACGACCCCGCCGAGCAGCAGGAACGGCCAGACGAAGTTGGACGGCTTGAGGAAGTTGGGGAGTTTCAGCGACTCCAGCCCCAGCAGTTCCTCGTCGATGCGGAGGACGACCTCGTGGAGCAGGTCGACCTTGGTGGGGTCGCCCTTGGGCTCGGGCTGGACGAGCAGCTCGGCGCCGTCGGGCTGGGCCGCCTCCGGCTCCTCGGCGGCCCTGACGGTGACGGTCGGCTCGACGGGGACCTCGGCGCCGGCGAGCCTGGCGGAGCGGGCCATGACCGGCTCGGCCATGTCGCGGAGTTGTTCCAGGTTGGCGCCGGCGGCGGCGAGCGCCTCGTTGAGCGAGCGGACCCGCTTGACGCCGCTTTCGCGGGCGCCCTCGAAGATCGACCCGGCCTGCCACCGCGCGTCCTCGTGGGCCCTCTTGATCCTGGACCGTTCCGACTTGAACGTCGCCTCGATCTTCCGCTTGGTCTCGTCGTATTCGGCCTGGGTGGTTTGGGCGTCGGCCTGGGCCTTGCGGGTGATGGCCGCCTTGACCTTGACGTATTCGGCCTCAAGCGCGGCGATCTCGGCCTGGCCGCGCTTGGAGAGTTCCCGAGCGGCCTGCTGGTGCTCCTGTTCCTCGCGGTCGCGGCGGCGCTTGAAGTTCTGCTCGACCTCGGTTTCGGTCTTGGCCCGGCGGGCGATCAGCGCCTCCAGGTCGGTCAGGGCGGCGACTTCTTTCTGGATCAGCGGTGATTCGGGCATGATCGCGGTCTTCCGGTAGAAGGAGGCGGGATCGGGACGGGCCGGCGGGCGTTTCACGTTTGAATCGGCTCGATCGGAGACGGAATCCCCCCTTCTACCACAAGGGGAGAAGGGATATCGTTCGGGGGCCCCGCCCTTGATGCGATTCGCCGGTCGAACGAGCGGGCCGGCGCTTAGTGTTCTTCCATCGCCTTTTAGTGTTCTTCCATCGCCTTGCGGATCTTGGCCAGGGACTCGGAGAGCTTGTCCATGCCGACCATGGTGCGTTTCACCAGGCCCTCGACGGGGGCGAGGTGGTTCTTCTCGAAGTCGCGCGCGACCTGGTCGGTCCAGTAGTCGGTGGTGACGTCCCACTTCTCGCGCAGGTCTTTCATCGCGTGCTGCATGCGGGCGGAGTGGCTGCTCACGGTCGGGGCCTCCAGGGCGGACGCGGTCGGGGTCGCAAGGACGGGCTCAGCCCTCGGCGGCGGGGGCCGAGGGGGTCGTCGGGGCGGCCGAGGTCGTCGCGGCGCCGGAGGCCGCGGAGGTCCCCGCGGTTTCGGCGCCGGCGCCGCTGGGGGCTTGCAGCCGCAGGTAGTCCTCCAGGGAGCGGACCATCTTCTCCAGCGTCCCCAGCGACTTCTCGAAGCCGCCGGAGAGGTGGTCGCCCAGGGGCGCGGAGCACGACTTGTATTCGGCGATCTCGTGGTGCAACACCGGGATCAGCTTCTTGACCAGCGCCACCTTCTCCTCGGCCACGCGGAGCTTCTGCTGGGCGATGCGGACGTTCTCCTTTTGCTCGGTGTCGGAGATGGAGGTGTTCCCCTTGGCGGCGATCTGGCGCTTGGCCAGCTCGGCGCGGGCGTTCATCAAGGCTTCCTGGCGGCGTTTCACCTGCATCTGCCAGTAGCCGAGCTGGTCGCGCTCCAGCCAGTCGCGCATCCGCCTGAGTTCCATCTCGACGCCGGAGAGGGCCCCGCGGGCCTCCTCGACGAACTTGATCATCGAGCCCTTGAAGTCTCTCAGGGCCTGGACCGAAAGGACTCTCGCGTCCTGGCTCATGTCGCGCTCCCGGCTGGCGTGGGGTGGACGTCCCTCGAACTCGAGGGCCCCTCGCCGGCGCGCGCCGACGGGGGCTCTTGAAGGTCAACGCTGCTGGAGGTATTCCTCGAGCCGTTCCGCCTTGCGGAGAAGGAACGGGATGTGCTGGTTGGTGACGTCGACGAACCGCTTGACGACGGTCAGGGTGGCGTCGAACTCCTCGACGAACTTGTCGTGTTCGCGGTCGCGCCAGGTCTGTCCCAGGCCGGCGACCTGGCCGTGGATCACGGTGAGTTGGTTCAGGAGATCGTTGTTGAACTGCTTCAACCGAGCGGCGAAGCGACGGATCTCCTCGGGATTCGCGATGGCTTGGGCCATGCCGGGACCTCGATTCAGCCAGGGTTTTGAGATTCGACGACCGAGCGCGGGGCCGCGACCGAGCGCGACGCCCGAAGAATTGCCACCGTTTATGGTATACGGACTGATACGAACGTCGCAAGCCCGTCCGTCGGGTCCGCGGCGCGTCGCATGATACACGATCATTATGCCGTCGCCGACGGCGGCGAGTCCACGACCGGCCGTCCCGGTCGACCAGGCCCGGGGGAGCGGAACGTACCATGAGGGAACTTTACATCGTCCGCCATGGGATCGCGGTCGAGCACGGCACGCCGGGAATAGGCGACGACGAGCGACCGTTGACGGCCAAGGGGGAGAAACGGATGGAGGAGATCGGCGACGCCCTGGCGGCGCTCGACTTGCCGCTGGAGCGGATCGTCTCCAGCCCCCTGCCGCGCGCCCTGCGCACCGCCGAGATCCTGGCCGAGCGGTTGAAGACGGCCGGCGGGGTGGAGACGGCCTCGGCCCTCCGCGCCGGGGCCGACGCCCACGACGTCGCCGACTGGCTGAAGCTCCAGCCCGATCCGCCGCTGATGATCGTCGGCCACAACCCGACCCTCGACGAGCTTTTGAGCCTGCTGCTCCTGGGCGCTCCCGCCGCGCTCCCCTTCGAGTTCAAGAAGGGCGGCGTCGCCGCCCTGCGCCGGCCCTCCCGCCTCGGCGAGCGCTACGCCCTGGACTGGCTCGCCCCGCCGGGGGTGCTGCGGAAGCTGTCGGGGTGAGCGGGCGGTGTCCGTTCCAGTTCCGCGGCGAGGCGGTAGCCTTTCCAGCCGGCGCCGCGGCTACGCCGGTCTTGGTCCCCTCGCCGGGAGGATGTCGGAGTCGGAGAAGAGGTGGAGGCCCAACGTCTGGTAGATCTCGATCTGGCCGGTGGCGTCCAGGTCGCGGAGGAAGTCGGCGGCGGTCGCGCGGACGTCCTGGTAGAGCTGTTGGGAGTCGCCGGGCGCGTAGATCGGAGGTTCGGCCAGGATCGCGTCGGTGACCGCGGCGGTCAGCCCTCGCGTGTAGGCGAACGGCAGGCGGTTGAGCTGGTGGCCGACCGCCGCGGCGAGGCGGTCGTAGTTGGCCGGCGTGCCGGCGCTGCGGCCGAACTGCGTCGTGAACTTGTGGACGTTCACCAGGACGTCGTTGTACGTTTGCGTGCTGAGGTAGACCGCCTCGACCAGGGGCGACTCGCCGTCGGGGGGCGTGGGGCTGAGGTACGCGCCTGGGGCGAGGATGTCGGAGTCGGAGAAGAGTTGGCCGCCCGGCGGCCTGATGACGGCGACGTTTCCCTCGGCAACCTGCTCGTCCAGGTAGGCGGCGATGGTCGCGCGGATGTCGGAATAGAGTTGGCGGAACTGGTTCGGCCGGTAGTACTGGATCGAGTCGACGATCTCGGCGGTCAGTCCTTGCCGGTTGGCGAACGGCAGGCGGTCCACCTGGCGGGCGATCAGCGATTCGACGCCTTCGCGGGCTTCCTGGTTTCCGCCGATCTGGCTGAACCGGACGGTCGCGTCGTGAATGTTGCCGAGGATGTTATTGTACGTCCGGGTGCTGAGGACCGCGCCCTCGGACTCCGCGGCGGCGACTTGCGCGACGGTCCCGACTCCGGCCGCGCTCATGACCAGCCGATCCTCCAGCCGACCGTCCAGGGCCGGCGCGAACGCGCGTCTTCTCGACTTCATGGATCCGTCCCCCGAGCCGCGCGAGCCCCTCGCCCAGGCCGCCGGCCCCGTTCATCCGTTGAATCGTGACGAACCGTCCTGGCTCCCCCCCGTCCCGAGCACGGGGCCTTTGAAACGATATCACGCCCCTCACGAGGCGACGGCCGAATCCCCGCGGAAACCGCGACGGTTGAACCGCCTCTGTCGATTAACGCTCGCCAGGGCCCACCGCCCCATCGAAAACCCGGTGGTCCGGGAGACCGGCAACCACCGAGACACGGAAGACACGGAATGGAGAGAAGAAGAGGATAATCCACAGATTACCCAGATTAACACAGATTAAAAAGAGAGATTGATTTAATAATATGTGTTAATCTGGGTAGTCTGTGGATCAACTCATCCTTACTTCTCTCTCGTCTCCGTGTCCTCCGAGTCTCGGTGGTTCCCGGTCTTCCGACCGGGGGTTGGGTTTTCGACGGAGTAAGGGTCCGTCGATACGGGGACGAGGAGCCGATCGCACGCGAACCTCGTCGAGAAGAGGGACGCGAGGAGGACGAGCCAGTCGAACGCCAGCGTCAGGCCCTCGACGCCGACGGGATGGAACCTGAGCCCGTGCATCAGGCAGAACATGAACGGAGAGAGGGGCCAACCACGGTAGAACATGGACCTCGTGATCGGGTCCAGTTCCGCGGGCGCGGCCTCGCCGCCCCACTCGGCTTGCCATCCGGCGTCGCGAAGGTTCGCCCAGAGCCAGGCCCCGGCGATCAGCGCGAGGAGGAACGCGACGCCGGGGCGGATCGGCCGGCGTCGCCGCGCGACGATCGCGAGAGCGGCGACGGCCGCGGCGATCGTGAAGAGATCCCCCATGGTCGTCCCCTAGCGTTTCAGGATCGCGCCGTACTCGCCGATGAAGTCGGGCTCGCCGTATCGATGCGCGTAATCGGCGTCGATGTAGACGGCGAAGCTGGAGACGTGGCGGATTCCGCGACTGGCGTAGCTGGCGGCGTCGGCGGACAGGACGTCGGGGCGCCAGGGGAGCTTCACGGCGGGGCGTTTCCAGTGGGAGAACAGGGAGACGTCCAGCCAGTATTCCAGCACTCGCGCGGTGTCGGCGGGGAAGACCTCCAGGTTGGCGTCGAGCATGGGGAGGCCGTCGGCGCGGGCCGGGCCGGTCTGGCGTTCGTAGGGTTCGTCGTAGCTTCGTCGGATCGGCGCGTATTCGAGGAAGACGCCCGGCTCGGGCTTGACCTTCCGCGGCGGGGCCAGCGTGTTCGTGTACGCCAGGTGGGCCAGGGTCGCCTTCGGGTCGAGCTTCTTGAGGGCGCGGAGGACGTGGTTCTCGACCAGAAGCGCCTGTTCCGACGGACTGAACCCGCGGCAGGCCGGGCAGAGGCACCAGGGGAGGCCGTCGTCCCCCCAGAAGAAGTAGCGGCCGGTGGTGGGGCGGAGCTTCCCGGCGATGACGACGGCGTTCTCGGCGATGACGTCGAGCGCCCGGGTCGAATGCGGACAGCAGTTGGAGTCGGGCTCGCGCTCGCCGCGTTCGTCCATGCGGAAGAGGCCCGGTTCCCTGGCGAAGAGGTCGCGGGGGAGGAGTTCGCGCATCGCGTGCAACTCGTACTCGACCTCCAGGCCGAGCCGCGCGCGGTCCTCCAGGACCCGCGCGCCGGCGTCGGTGGCGATCCAGTCGATGACGGCCCGCGGCGAGTTCGGGTGGTGGATCCCGAGGGTCGTCAGCCCGGCGCGCTTCATCCGATCGGGCCAGTCGGCGAGCGTGAAGTCCTCGGGCGTCAGGACGACGCCTCGGGTGGCGAACCTCGTCGCCGTCTCCGCGACGGCCCGGCCCGCCAGCGCCGCGGCCGGGACCGCGGCCAGGAACGAACGTCGATTGAGCATGGAACCCTCCTTTATCGCTCTTGATGAGACCCGTCCCGGAGGCGTTCCGCAAGCCCTGGCCCCTTGCCCGAGGCTGGCGGACGTGGCAGTCTGAACGGTCGCGAGGGGACGGCGGCTCGAACGAATCGGACGAGGAGCGAGGCATGACGAATCCGACGCGACGCGCGTTCTTGGGGGCGGCGGCGATGACGACCGCGGCGGCGGGGATGGGCGGTCGGGCGGCGGCGGGGTTCGCGCCCAAGTCGACCGACGTCGGGATCGAGGACGTCTCGTTCGAATACGAAGACTACTCCTATCGCGCGCCGCTGAAGTTCGGCGGCATCGTCGTCGAGAAGGCGACGATCCTCAACGTGCGTTGCGTCGTCCGTTCCCGCGGCGGCGAGACGGCCGGGGGGTTCGGCTCGATGCCGCTGGGAAACGTCTGGTCGTTCCCGTCGCGACGGCTCTCCTACGACCAGACCCTGGCCGCCATGAAGGCGCTCGCCGGCAAGGTCCGCGACCTGACCGCGGCGCATCGCGAGCCGGGACACCCCATCGACGTCAACCGCGACCTGGAGCCCGATTACCTCAAGGCCGCCGCCGACGTCGCCCGCGATCTGGACCTCGGTGAGCCGATCCCCAAGCTATGCGCGCTCGTGACCGCGAGCGCCTTCGACGCGGCGGTCCACGACGCCTTCGGCAAGCTCCACGGCCTGAACTGCTACAAAACGTATGGTCCGGAGTTTATGAGTCGCGACCTGGGCGAGTACCTCGGCCCCGAGTTCAAGGGCGAGCCCGCGGGCCGCTACGTCTCGACCAGGGCCCGGGGCAAGATGCCTTTGTACCATCTGGTCGGCGCCGTCGATCCGATCACCAGGGACGACGTCGAAAAGCCGATCGGCGACGGCCTGCCGGAGACGCTTCCGGAGTGGATCGACCATAACGGATTGACGCATCTAAAGATCAAGCTCAACGGCGACGACCTGGACTGGGACGTCGCCCGCGTGGTCAAGGTCGACCGCGTCGCCGCGGAAGTCCAGAAGCGCCGGGGCGTCGCCGATTGGGTCTACTCGTTGGACTTCAACGAGCGCGTGCCGAACGTCGCCTACCTTGTGGACTTCATCGCCCGCTTGAAAGCCGACGCGCCGGAGGGCTTCCGACGGGTCCGTTACATCGAGCAGCCGACCGTCCGCGACCTCCGCGCCGTCGAGCCCCACGCGCTGGACGCGGCCTCGAAGTCGCTGCCGATCGTGATCGACGAGTCGTTGACGGACTACGAGGCGCTCTTGATGTCGCGCGACCGCGGCTACACCGGCGTGGCCTTGAAGGCGTGCAAGGGGCAGAGCCACGCGGTCTTGCTGGCGGCGGCGGCCAGGAAGTTCGAAATGTTCTTGTGCGTGCAGGATTTGACGTGTCCCGGGGCGTCGTTGATCCACTCGGCGGGGATCTCGGCGCATATACCCGGCGTCCACGCCATCGAGGCCAACGCCCGCCAGTACATGCCCGAGGCCAACCGCGCCTGGGCGGAGCGGTTCCCCGGCCTCTTCCACGTCGTCGACGGCCTGATGGACACCTCCGCCCTCGACGGCCCCGGCCTCTCGGCGGTCCCTTGATGAATGTCCCCGGTCCTCGTCCTTTAATCGTTTCGGAGGCGCGCGTCACGCCAGGTTCCAGGGCGCCCAGGAATCCGGGAGCGGGGCGGACAGCAGGAGCGGCGCGGAGGTGGTCGGGTGTCGGGCTTGCAGCGAGCGCGCGTGGAGGGCGACGCCGGGGGCGAAGGGGAGGGTCGCGCCGTAGGTCGCGTCGCCGGTGACGGGCGCGCCGCGGGCGGCGGCCTGGACGCGGAGCTGATGGGTCCGGCCGGTCTCGGGCCAGAGCCGGAGCAGGCGGAGGCCGTCGGGGAGCGTCGCGGAGTCGTCGACGAGGATTCGAGTGGTCGCGAGCCGCGCGCCGGGGGTTCCCTCGGGGACGACGCGGATCCTTCCCGAATCGTCGGTTCGGGGGGTCAGCCAGTCGTTCCAGACGTCGACCGCCGCCAGGGGCCGGGCGGGGGCGTCCGGGGCGGGGGCGTCGGTCTCGACGACGGCCCAGTATTCCTTGACGACGGCGCGTTTCTGGAACTGGCCGGCGAGTCGGCGGGCGGCCTTTTGGGTCTTGGCCCAGAGCAAAACGCCGGAGACGGGGCGGTCCAGGCGGTGGACGATGCCGAGATAGGCGGCGTCGGGGTCGGCGGGGGACAGGTGTCCGCGCGCGTCCTGTTCGAGGGTCGTCTCGCCCGGCGGGGCCCACGTCCCCTGGACGAGTTGCCCGGCCGGTTTGAGCAGGGCCAGGCAGTGTTCGTCCTCGAAGAGGATCCGGGGCGGTCGGCTCACGGCTGGTCCGCGATCGGGGGGTTGTCCTTGAGGTCGCGGGCGAGGGCCTTGGCCGCGGAGTCGCCGGAGTTCATCATGTCCCTGGCCAGGTCGGCGGAGGTGGCGCCGGCGGTCGGGTCGACGCCGGCGGTCCCCGGCGGGCCGTAGGCGTTGTCGGTCGGCCGCGCGGCCTTCTCGCCGGCGGTGGGCGTGCCGAAGGTGGTCGGGGGTTGGGCGCGCCCGGCCTGGTCGTCGCCGGAGGCGCCGGGGCCGACGTTGTAATCGTAGCCGGCCCTCATGGCGTCGGCGGGTCCGGGTCGGGGGTCGGAGCTGAACCCGACGGCCGGCGGCTCTCCGGTGCGCGCGTAGGAGCGGGCGGGCGGGACCTCGCTCTTGGTGCTGCGGCAGCCGAACGACGCGACGACGGCGAGCGCCAGAATCCCCCCCGTCGGGGCGAGACGCGATCGGAGCGGGCGGGCGCGGGGTCGTTCCATCGACGTGACTCCTCCTGGGAAAGCGCGAGCGGACGCGGCCGGCGGCGCCGGCGCGTCCGGATGATAGCGATCCGGGGGGCTCGGTCAAGCCGAGCGTCGGATCGTCGGCGTCACTTGCTCTTGGCGGCCTCGTGGCGGCGGGCGACCTCGTCCCAGTTGACGACGTTCCAGAACGCGGCGGCGTAGTCGGCGCGACGGTTCTGGTACTTGAGGTAGTAGGCGTGCTCCCAGACGTCCAGGCCGAGGATCGGGGTGGCGCCCTCGGAGAGCGGGCTGTCCTGGTTGGCCGAGGAGCAGAGGTGGAGCTTGCCCCCCTTGACCGACAGCCAGGCCCAGCCGGAGCCGAAGCGGGTGGCGGCGAGCTTGGCGAAGTCCTCCTTGAACTTGGCGAAGCCGCCCAGCTCGGACTTGATCGCCTCGGCCAGAGCGCCCTTGGGCTCGCCGCCGCCGCCGGGGCCGATGACGGTCCAGAAGAGCGAGTGGTTGGCGTGGCCGCCGCCGTTGTTCCGCACCGCGGTTCGGATCGCCTCGGGAACCGCGTCGAGGTCGGCCAGCAGCGCCTCGACCGATTTGCCCTGAAGTTCGGGGTGGTCCTTCAGGGCCGCGTTGAGGTTGTTGACGTAGCCGGCGTGGTGCTTGTCGTGGTGGATCTCCATCGTCTTGGCGTCGATGTGCGGCTCAAGCGCGTCGAAGGCGTAGGGCAGGGGGGGGAGGGTGTGCTCGGCCATTGCTCGCGGGCTCCTTGTCGCTGGCTTGGTTCGGGTTGGGTCCGTCGTCGGGTCGTCAAACGCGATCGCCCCGGGCCGATCCGGGCCCGGGGCTGCTCGCGGATTCCCGGATGTGGGTCGATTCGACCTTCCGCCCAGGTTACCACGCGACGGACCCCCGCTCAAACGACCGGCAAGTCCGGCGCCGGCGGTCAAACCGAGCCGCGCCGCATCATCGACGATTGAGCGGCGCGGACGGGGGTCGTCGGCGGGGCCTCCAGCCGCGCGGTCTGGCGGCCTCGGACCATCGCCAGCCACGCGAAGGGCGCGCGGCGCGCGGGGGGGAGCGGCGCGCGTCGGGCGAAGGGGAACGGCGCGCGTCGCGCCGCGGGGGCGGCCGGCGCGCGGGACGCGGGGGTGGCGGCGGCCGCGGCGGCGATGCTCAGGTTGTAGGCGGGGACGCTCGATCCGTCGGCGGACTGGATCAGGACGACCACCGAGGCGCCTCGCGGCGCCGTGACGGCGGTCACGCCGGCGCCCTGGGCCAGCAGGCGGCCCTGGAGGTTGTAGATCCGCACGAAGGCCCCCGGCGTCTGGACCTGGTAAACCCCCGCGACTCCGGCCTGGAAGACGTAGAAGTCGAGGTCGCCCGCCGGGAGGGTCAGCCAGGCGTGGGTCGCCTGCACGACCGTCCCCAGCCGGGTGGCCGATTGCAAGGCGTCGTTCGACTCGAAGTAGTCCGGCGCGACGGTCGCGGTCGACGGATGGATCGGCCCGGTGGGGGCCGGCGTCGTCGGGGCGGCGGGGACCGTCGGCTGGACGACGACCGGGGGTTGGACGACGACCGGCGGCTGGACGACGATCGGGGACTGGGTCGGCGCGCGCGGCGAGCCCGAGACCGAGACCGTCAGATTGTAAGATCCCACGGCGAAGACGTCGTTGGTCGCTCCGGTGACGGCCGCGAAATAGCGCCTGCCTGGGACGATGGAGGCGGCCGCGGCGGTGACGTCGTCGCTCCACTTGCTCGGATCGGCGGCGGAGGCCAGGACGTTGCCGGCGTCGTCGTAGAGGGTGACCTTGGGGCTGAGCATGCTGACGCCGGCCGCCCCGGCCGTCACCGACCAGCTCCCCGCGGCGTACGAAGGCGCGACGAAGCTGAACCATTCGGTTTGGCCGATCGAGTTCAGCGAGGCGGCCGCGGCGGTGGCGGAGTTCGCGGTCGTCAGGGCCTGGGTCAGGTCGATGGGCAGCGCCTGGCTTTGGCCGTAGGCCCCGTAGACATCGACTTGCCGGGGGCCGTAGATCGCGCGGATGCCGTCCAGGTCGCCCTGGGACAGGCCCGAGACGACGCCGCCGTAGACGGGGCGCATCACCTCGGCGGTGTTGACGGCGTGGTTGAGCCCCAGGCTATGGCCGAACTCGTGCAGGACGACGCTGTACAGGTCGTAGTCCTTGCCGATGCCGTAGTTCATGCTCAGGTTGATTTCGGCGTCGCCGCCGGCGGTGGAGCCCTGCGGCGGCGGATAGTACGACTGGGCCAGGATGCTCTGCTTGCCCATCGCGACGCCGCCGACGCGGATGTCGCCGAACCGCGAGTCTCCCTGGGAGGCGCCGGCGCTGTTCTCGTCGTAGGCGCCGTCGGCGACCGGCACGATGTTGATGTTGGCCGCGGCCTGCCAGGTGGCGAGGGCGCGGGCGATCTCCCGCTCCCACGTCCCCGCGCCGAATTTGGCGTCGAAGGCCGAGTTGATCGTGTTGCGGCCGCTGATCCAGGTCACGCCGTCGGGGGCGACGCTGTATGTGATCTGGGAGGGGTCCGCCCACTTGTAGCCCGAGAGGACGTAATCCGTTCCCGCGGTCGAGAGCAACCGGCGGTCCTCCAGGGCCTCGAACGACCGCGACCTCGGCGGTCGCCGTCGCCGAGGCGGTCGCTCCCGACGCCAGCCGCCCTCGATCCCAGCCCCGATCAGCCGACCGACTTCCATGCCCACCATCCAGGTCCGCTCTCCAAGCAGGACCTTGGGAAGCCCAAGCATTCCACACCCCATTGGTCGCGCGGCGCCGCGACGGTCGGGCTCGGCGCGGAGAACGCCCCATCCCGCCGCCGAGGGCCGACGCCTCGGGTCGTCGACCCGAACGTCCCACCCTCGGGGCCGGCGGCCGCCCCGCTCGTGCCCGATCCTTCGCCGACGCCCCTCCCGCCTTGGTCCATCCCTCCTTGAGTCCGCCCCCCATTCCTTGACGCCGGCGACCACCGTCGCCGACGGCCGCGTCATCCTCGGAGGTTCGCCGAGCCGTCGGGAGGACCGACGACCATCATCCATCGCGCCGTTTTCGGTCGGCCGCGTCGTTTGTAACGACCGCCGCGAATTCGACGAATGTTTCGGAGACACCTTCGATACTCCAGCCTAGGTCGCGTTTCCAGGAATTTTCTCAAGAAACCATGGGCCGCGAGCCGACGACCCGGACGATCCGCGCCGTCGGTACGAATCCGCGGTCGGTGAGGGTCGCGGCGAGTTTGACGGCACGCACGCCCGCGTCGTCGCTCGGCGTCATCACCCCCTCCTTCCCTCCCGATCCCCTGGAATCCTTGCGGCGCGCCGTCGCGCCGGATACGGTGGCGGTGGAGGCGAAGGTCTCCAGGGAGGCGCCATGAGGACGAACCGGGAAAGCGACCCGAAAGCCGAATACGGCGAGGCCCTGCGTCGCGCCTTCCCCACCCCGACGGCGGGGCCGAGCGATCGCGACGGCTGGGAGCGCCGCCTCAAGAGCGTCGCCGAGGGCTTGCGGGCCTCGTTCGCCGCGGCGCTCGCGCCCGAGCCGGCCGATCTGGAGCCGGAAGTCCTGGGTGTCCTGGAGCGCGACGACTTCCTGATCGAGCGGCTGACCTTTCAGAGCCGCCCCGGCGTCCGGGTCACGGCCAACCTCTACCGTCCCAGGCGGCTCGACGGCCCCGCGCCGGGCGTGCTTTGCGTCCACGGCCACTGGAGTTGGGCGCGGATCGATCCCGGCGTGCAACTTCGTTGCATTGGGTTGGCGAAGCTGGGCTACGTTTGCCTTTGCGTCGATGCCTTCGGCGCCGGCGAGCGCGCGGCGGCACCAGGGCCGGGGACGTATCACGGCGGACCCATGGGGGCCTCGACCTGGGCGGCGGGCGTCCCGCTGATCGGGCTGCAAGTTCACGACAACCGCCGCGCCGTCGACTACCTGGTCGGCCGCCCCGAGGTCGACCCCCTCCGGCTGGCGATCACCGGGGCCTCCGGCGGCGGCAACCAGACGATGTACGCCGGCGCCCTGGACAAGCGCCTCAAGGCCGTCGTCCCCGTCTGCGGCGTGGGGACTTACGAGTCGTACCTCACGACCGCCTGTTGCGTCTGCGAGGTCAACCCGGCGGGCCTGACCCACGCCCGCACCGGCGATCTGCTGGCGATGGTCGCGCCTCGGGCGCTTCTGGCCATCAGCGCGGGGAAGGACTCGCTCCAGTTTAGTCCTGGCGAGGCCGCCAAGAGCCTGGCCTACGCCCGGGGCCGGTTCGAGGCCCTGGAGGCGGGCGGGAACGTCCGCCACGACGTCTTCGACGAGGGCCACGGCTACAGCAAGCCGATGCGCGAGGCGATGTACGGCTGGCTGGACCTTTGGCTCCGCGACAAGGGGGACGGCTCGCCGGTCGCCGAGCCGGAGTTGCAGGCCGAGGATCCCGAGGCGATCCGCTGCTATCCGGACGCGACCAAGCGGCCGGCGACGGTCGTTTCGATCCCGGCGTTCGTCCACGCCGAGGCGAAGGCGCGGCTGGCCGCCCTCCCCGCGGCCCCCGACCACCGCGAGGCGTGGGAGGCGGAGGCGGTCACGCTTCGCGACGGGTTGGACCGCGTTCTGGGAGGCGTCTCGCCTTCGAACCCGCGGATTCGAATCGGCTTCGACCCCGCGACCGGGACGTCGACGATCGCGATGGAGCCCGAGCCGGGCTTGACGCTCCGGGGCGTCTATCGCGGTCCCGCCGCCGGGGCCGAGCCGAAGGGGTTGGCGATCCTCGCCGACGAGGAGGAGATTTCCGCCGACGTCCTTCCCGCCTGGGCCGCGCGCTGGGCCGCCGCCGGCTACGCGACGTGTGCGGTCGAACTGCGGGCCCTCGGTCGTCTCAAGCCGGCGACGGGTGCCGTCGCCGGGGCCGTCGATCACAACGAGGCCGAATGGGGCGTTTGGACCGGCCGACCGCTTCTGGGTCGCTGGGTCCGCGACCTTTTAACCTGGGTGGAGGCGCTCGCCGGCCTGAAGGACGGCCCGCCGAGATTGCCGGCGGGCGTTCCAGTGACCGTCCACGGCCGGGGCGCGGCGGGGACCGCGGCGCTCCTGGCCGCGGGATTTTCGGAGCGGATCGCGACGACCGTCGCCGAAAACGCGGTCGTCCGCCTGGTCGGTCCCGAGCCGGCCGCCTGGGGACCGTTGCGGATGGGTCTGATCGTTCCGAACCTGTTGAAGCTCGGCGACTTCGGCCGGCTCGCCAGTCTCGCGGCCCCGCGCCCCCTGATGGTCGTCCGGGGCCTCGGGACCGACGGCCAGCCCCTGCCGCCGGAAGCGATGGCCGAGGCGTTCGCCCACGCCTGGGCCGTCTACGGCCTGCACCACGCCGACGACGCCCTGCAACTTCTGGCGCGGGCCGAGGACGTTCCCGGGGGTCTTTAGACGTCCCGGAGCCTCGACGCTGTTTCAGAGACGGTCGCGGGGGAGGGCGCGTCGGGCTTGTCCCGCGCGGGTCCAGATTATCAGCATTCCATGGGGCGCATGAAAGCGCCGCGCCACCCGTTGCCAGGTGACGCGGCGGAAACCCATGGGCGGTGAGATCTATCGTCACGCGCAGCCAGCACGTCGCTCTGGCCGTCCCCGTCGCCGACGTCGATTTCATCAGGATCGATGCCGACCACGAGTCAAGCCCATGGTTGACGTTGATGGTCTCCGTTGGTCTCAGCGGGCCTCAACTCCCGGCCAACCCCTCGCCGCTCCAATTCCACTTTCGACTAGCGCGGCGTTGGACCATGGATTGAATCTCTGGCTCCAATCCGGTGGTGACGTCCCAGGCTTCGGACGTCCATCGATAATATACGTCGCGAGATCGTGAATCTCAAGAATCTCAAGTCGGCGATCGCGCGGCTAGCAATCCGGTTTGGCTGGAGCAAAGTCAAGGCAAGGTACATTAAGGATGCGTTCCGTGGGAACGCCGGCGAAGACGCGGAGGTCTCATCACCCTTCGTTCATCGGGAAGTGTCAATCCTCTTGGGTGGGGTCATGAAAGCTCCAATTCCACACGGTAGGCGTCATGGCTCTCCCGAAGCGAAAGGTACCACACCTTGGACGCCCCCCCTCGCTTACTGGGGACGCCGGCGCGACTGATCGTCGTCGCCGTCGCCGTCGTGTTCGCCGGATATCTCCTCTGGGAGTTGTCCGGTCGAATCGAGAAGGTTCACATGACCGGGGTGGATATCATCTTCCGCGGTCGGTGAGCGTTCCCGTCACGACGGTAGTTAACCAGACCTCTTGAGGTCGCCTCGGCCGGGCGACGTGCCGTGCAAGCGGCCCGGCCGGGAGTTCGCCTCGAATATGGAAGGGCGCCGAGCAAGCGTCGGGTCGTCGGCAAGGCGCTTGGGCGCGAGATCGGCGGGGGCGGCGGCGGGGGTTTTGACGCTGATTGAGGATGGACGCGCGACGTCGCGGACGTTGACGCTGGTCCTCGATCGCCGATAATCGAAGTATCGACGAGCGCCGCGGTTGAGTCGGTCGATCGCTCCTTTCCCTCGGATCATCCATGCAAGACCAAGAGATTTCCGTCCCGCGGGTCGAGTTGGCGCGGCCGGCGGCTCGCTCCGCGCTGCCGCGGAAGCTGGCGGGGCTGGCCCTGACGCTGGCCCTGGTCGGCGTCGGCGCGTGGGCCTGGCGGTCGGACCACCGTCCGGCGTGGCTGGCGGGGGACCAGGGGCCTGGGTTCGTCCTGGTCTCGATCGATCGGGGCGAGGTCACCGATTACACGGTGGAGTTCGGCACGGTCGAGAGCGCCTCCGAGGCCGTGGTGAAGTGTCAGGTGGAGGCGTTGGTCGGCCTGGTCGGCGGCTCAAGCGCCACCGGCTCGACCAAGGGCGCCGCGGCCGCCAGCACGTCGACGACCACGACGACCGCGACGACCGCGACGGCCGCGACGAAGAAGAGTTCGAGTTCCACGACGTCGACGAGCGGGACGTCGGGTTCCGGGACGACGACGAGCGGTTCCGGGTCGTCGAGCGGTTCCGGGTCGTCCACGTCGTCGGCCGCGGCGGGGACCTCCACCAGCGGCAAGCCGACGATTCGGAGCTTCACCTACACGGTCGCCAAGTACGCGCCGCTGAAGCGGGCGACCACGACGACGACCAAGGCGGCGACGTCGGGGTCGGCGTCGGGCGGGGGAGGCCGGGGCGGTGGCATGGGCGCCGATAAGAAGGGGTCGACCCGGATCATCTCGGTCCTTCCCGAGGGGACGGCGGTGAAGAAGGGGGACGTGGTCTGCGAGCTGGACTCCGCCGCGTTCCGCGACGAACTCAAGGTTCAGAAGGTCCGATGGCTTCAGGCCAAGTCGCTCGTCGAGCAGGCGGCGGCGACGTTGGCGGTCAACGAGATCACCCTGCGGGAGTATCGCGACGGCATCTTCCCCCAGGACATGCAGCAGGTCCGCCAGTACATTCAGACCTGCGAGATCAACCGCGACCGGGCCGAGAAGAACGTCGAATGGTCCAAGGGGGTGCAAGCCAAGGGCCTGCGCGCCGCGTCCCAGGTCCTCGCCGACGAGTTGACGCTTCAGCAGGCCGAGTTCGCCCTGAGCGAGGCGAAGGGGATGCTGGAGCGGTTGGACAAGTACACCGGGCCGAAGATCCTCAAGTCGCTGGAGGCCAAGCTGGCCTCGATTCGGGCCGACAAGCTGGCCCAGGACGCCAGTTTCGCGCTCGAGGACGATCGGCTGGAGCGGCTGGAGAAGAACGTCGCGGCGTGTACGTTGCGCGCCCCCAGCGACGGCGTGGTCGTCTACGTCAACGAGACCAACGCGTGGGGCCGCGTCGAGGCCTACATCGAGGAAGGGACGACGGTTCGCCAGGACCAACCGATCTTCCAACTCCCCGACCCCAGCCAGATGCGCGTCAAGGCCCGGATCAACGAGACCAAGGTGGTGTCGCTGCGGACGGGGCAGACCTGCCGGATTCGGGTCGACGCCTATCCGGATCGTCCCTTGCGGGGGAAGGTGCTGGACGTCACGGCGATTTCCAGCCCGGTCAACGGCCCGTTTTCGGACGTGCGCGTCTACTTCGCGGTGATCGCGATCGAGGACGCCTTCGCCGATCTCCGTCCCGGCCTGAGCGCGGAGGTGACGTTCCTGAACGAGCGTCGGGTGGACGTGGAGCGGGTGCCGTTGGCCTCGATCCGCCGCGTCGGCGGCCAATCGTTCGTGGCGGTCCCCGACCTTCCGGCCGCCGCCAGGCGCGAGGAGCCCGCCTACCGTTGGCGGAAGGTCGACCTGGGGCTCAGCGGAGCCGACTTCGCCGAGGTCCTCTCCGGCCTCAGCGCCGGCGAGCAAATCATCGCCGATCCGTCGGCCCTGAAAGCCCCCGTCCCGGTCCCGACCACCCCCCGGGTGGCCGCCGCGGCCGATTGACCGCGGCGGGACGTCGGAGCGCGCCTCGCCCCCGGTCACGCCGAGGGGGTCGCCTCGGCGTCGGCGCGGAGCAGCCAGGCCTGGGCCTCGGCGAAGACCTGGCGGATCTTGGTGTGGTAGAGGAGGTGGTTGACTTCCTCGAACGTCCCCCAGCAATGCCAGTGGCCGTGGGGGTCCTCGACGTGCTCCTCGGATCGCGTGGGCTCGATGGGCTCGGCGACGTCGACGATGTAATAGGTGACGGTCTTGACGACTTTTCGGCCGCGTCGGATGTAGGTGTACGAGAGCGTGCGCTCGAAGCCTTCCCGGAACGTCCATTCCGAGAGCCCGGTCTCCTCGCGGAACTCGCGGCCGGCGGCCTGCCGGGGAGTCTCGCCGAGTTCGACGCCCCCCTTGGGGAATTCCCACTTGGCGCGCGGGTTCCGAACCGTCGCGGAATGCAGGACCAGGTAGGTGTACGCCTGGTCGAGGTCGCGATGGTAGGGAATGACTCCGGCGGATCGTTCGTGAAACGTGGTCATGACCGACGGCGACCTGACACGGGCTTGGCGCGTGACGTCGTCGCGACCGCCGACGCCTTCGTCTCGACCCGGAGCGCCGGCGCCGTTCGCCTGGGAAGGCGACGCGGCCGAAGGCTTCTCTCGGTTCGGCGCGAGGCGTCCAGTCGCGGGCGCGCGGCCGTCGCGCGGGCGGCTCGGTCGAAACCTCGACCAAGAGTCGTCCCTCCCGCCGCGCCCGCCGCGTCCGACGTACCAGTGGTCGACGACGTCCGACGTTTCGGCGTGCGTCCGCCGCCCTGGAAGGCCGAACCTTCGGGCGGGTGACGAACGCCGTCGCGACGAATGACGACGTCCTCGACCTCGGGTCGCGGAGCCTCCTCTGTCGGGGCCGGCTCCGCGCCCTTTTCACCTTACAGTTTATCCCGTCGGGGTCGCGTTGGCTAGAGAGATTCGGCGGTTCTAAAACCGGCTCGCCGTCGCGTCCGATCCAGCCGCGCCGGCCTGTCGCGGCCGGCGAGGGACGAAGTCGAAGACCCCGTAGGCGTCGCGCAGCCACGACTCTCGCGACGGCCCCGGATCGACGACGTACTCGCGCGCCGCGCGCAGCTCGTAACCCCGGTCCATCGCGATCAGGAACGCCCGCATCTCGGGATCGTCCGGGGAATAATCGCCATACAAAACCAGCCTCAACGGTCGGTCGCCCGCCTGGAATTCCGGCGACGGCCGGTACGCGACCCGCGCCCGGTGTCGCGGCGAGTAGAGCCGTTGGTGGAATAAATAAACCGCCGACATCCCCGCCTCCCAGGTGTGGGGGTCGATCTCCACCCCCAGGTCGGTCCTGGCGCAGACCAGGTCGGCGTCGCGCGCCTGCTCGGTCCAGAACCGGCGCGCGAACTCGCGGGCGGTGACGTCCTTGTGGATCCGATACGGCATCGCCAGATCCCTGACGATCAGCGCCGTCCCCAGGACGATCATCGCTCCCATGAGGATCGGCGGCACCCGCGCCGGCCTTCCGGGCCGGCGGAGCCTCGCCGACAGGACGGCCATCCCCAGACCGGCCGACAGACAGATCGACGGCGCCAAGTACTGCGCGATCCGAGCCTCGCCCCCATACGGGTACTTGCCTAAAAAAGCCGCGGTCAGCCCCAGTCCGAACGGCGCCAGCAGGACGCCCGCGGTGGCGCGGCGGCCCGATCGTCCCAGCGCCAGGAACCCGGCGACCGCGCAGACCAGGGTCGCGGCGCTACCGCCGCGGCGTTCGCCCACGGGGTACGCCATCAGGTTGCCGGCGTGGATGTCGAGCAGCCAGACCGGGATCCAAACCGGCGCGTCCAGGGGGGGGAACGATTCGCGCCAGTAGCCCTGGCGGTAGTTCTCGCCCATCGCGCGTTGTTGCGAGATCGTCGCCGCGAGGTAGATGACCGCGAACGACGCGACCATCGCCAGGCCGAAGGCGACGAACCCCGCGCGGACACGGTTGGACCCTCGAAGCAGGATCCCAGGCGCGAGCGCCGCGGCCGCGCCGCCGGCGACGAAGACGGCCGGGTAGGAGATCCCCAGCAGGATCGGCATGGCCGCCGCGGCGATCCACAACCATCGCGACCGATCCGGCCGCCGGAGGTACTCGACGGCGAGGATCAAAATGACGACGGCGGCCAAGAGGTCGGCGGCGTAGGGTTTGATCTCGTCGCCGTGGCGGATCGGGTAGAACGCGACGGCCAGGATCGCCGTCGCCAGCACCAGCGCCCAACCTTTGAGCACGCGCCCGGCCAGGTGGCGGAAGCCGACCAGGGCGGCGACGGAGCAAAGCGTCGGAAAGAGTCGGAGCGTCATCTCGTTATAGCCGAGCGCCTTGACGAACAGGCGCTCGACGACCAGGAACATCCAGGGGGCGACCTGGCCGTACTCTAGCGGTTTCGCCAGATCGGCGGGGCCCCGGTCCCACAAACTGGCGGCGAGGAACGCCTCGTCGTGCCAGATCGGGTAGTCGACCAGGAACCGAACGAGCCGGACCAGGATCCCAAGACCGACGAGCGCCCAACTCGCGCGGACGAACCAGCGGTCGTCGGCCTCGGTGGCGGCGTCGACCCCCATCGGAACCAGTCCCGAGGCGGTTTCGTTGGCGCGAGCATCCGTGCTCATCCTGGCTTTCTCCGGCGATGATTCGGTCGTCGATCCCGTAGGCTGGGTCGAGACTCGGCTTGGAAAAGCCTTGGCTTTGCGTCCTGGCCGTTGGCGCTTTTCAGCGCAACAGGTCCGGCAGCGCCTGGGGTTTGCCGTCGCGGTCGACGCAGGCGAGGGTGGAGCGGCCCTCGGTCAGAAGGACGCCGTCGCGGAAAAGTCGGTATTCGTGGACGATCTTGACGTGGGTGACCTTGGCGACGGTGGTCCGCAGGGTCAAGAGGTCGTCGTAGCGGGCGGGCTGGCGGAACTTGCATTGCAGGTCGACGATGACCAGGAAGAAGCCGGCGTCCTCGACGTCGCGGTAGGAGCGGCCCTTGGCGCGGAGCAGTTCGGTTCGGCCCATCTCGAAGTAGACCGCGTAGTTGGCGTGGTGCAAAAGCCCCATGCGGTCGGTTTCGGCGTAGCGGACGCGGACCTGGATCTCATGGCTGTCGGAGGTTTCGGGTTGGCTCATCGGGTCGCCTTTTCGGCCTCCGGTTTGGCCGCGGTCGCCGGGGCCGACGGCGGGGTGACGACGATCAGGGGGTAGGGGTCGTGGGGCCAGGACTCGCGGCTGGGGTTTTGCGGTCGGTAGCCCGATTCCGCCCAGCGCCGGAAGGCGGCGGGGGAGTGGGTCGTCTTTTGGTCGTCGAGCCACGCCTCGTACTGGTCGATCGCCTCGGCCATGATCCGGCCGTCGCCCACGGGGACGAAGAGGTATCGGATCGAGAACTGGGCGCGGGCGTCGTCGAGGGTGGAGCCCTCGCGGAGCAGTTCGGCGATGGCCGAGACCAGTCCGGTGCGTTCCGAGCCCCAGGAGCAATGGATCAACACGGGGTAATCCATCTCGTCGAGCGCCTTGACGATCGCGCGGAGTTGCACGCGCGACATCCAGATGCACGAGGAGAGGGAGACGTCGATCTGGGTGGCGCCGGCGGCGGCGGTGGCGTCGCGTTCGCCGCGGTACCAGTCTTGCTCCGGGTTGAAGCCGCGGAGGTTGAGCACGGTCTTGACGTCGTGTTTATGAAGGGTCGCGGTCAAGCCGGCCGGCGACATTTGACCCGAGCGGAGAATCCGATTGGGCTGGACGACCCCGAAGTTCCCCTCGGCCACGTCCCAGGCGACCCACGCCGACGGCGGCAGGAGAAGCAAGGCGATCGTCGCCAGGATCTTCCGCGCGAGCTTCTTGCGCGTGCTTGCCACTTCCGACCTCCCAGTAGCCGTCGCCGGGCGCGGGGGCGATCGTCGCCTGGACCCGGGCGAATTCCTCGATCAAGAACCGATCGTTGCGATCCGCGGGCGCGTCGGGGCGCGCCCAGGGGTAGCCGGCGACCGTCTCCCACGCCTGGTCCGCGGAGTAGCCCTCGTGGCGGATCAGGTAGGCGGCGTGGGCCAGGCTGGTGCGATGGTGGCCGGCGACGCAGTGGAAGAAGACCGGCTGTCGCGCCGGGTCCGCCAGCAGGTCGGCGGCGATCGCCATCTGCTCGATGGTGGCGCGGGAGCCGCGCATGGGGATGATGACCCAGTCGAGGCCCTCGTCGCGCACGACCCGATCCTGGCCGATGAACTTGTCGTCGGAGGAATTGATCGCGGTGAGGGTGACGATCGTCTTGATCCCCTCGCGGTCGACGAGCCATCGCAACGGCGCGGGTTTCTGCCAGGCGCCGCGGACGAGACGGTGGGGGCGGATCACCTCGACGCGCTTCTCCATCCAGGAGTCGCGGGTCCAGGCCAGGCCGATCGCGACGGCGGCCGAGACGGCGACCGCGGCGAGGATCCAGGGCGGGGGGGGGCGACGAACCACGCGGACTCCTTCCGACGGTGGCGTGCGTGAACGGACGCGGGGTCGAGCGGCCGCGGAGGGCCGCTCGATCCGACTCGCCGGCATTGTAGCCGACGTCTTCATTCCCGCAAGGTCGACTCCGGCGGCGTCACTCGCCGGTCGCGGCCGGGACCGCCGGCTGGGAGCGGGGCTTGCCGCGGCCGCGGATCGGCTCGGCGTCCAGGGCGGCCATGTAGTGCGAGGCCTGGCTCTGCGCCGGGGGCGGCATGATCGGCAGCAGCCGGAACGACTCCTCCACGATCCGGGCGATGCCGTCGGCCATCGGCGAGGCCAGGAGCAGCCGGAACTTCTCCATCAGCTCCTCGCCCCGGTCGTTGCCGCCGAACGGCCGCTCCACGCCGTAGGAGGCGACGGAATGGTGCATCGGCGGCGGCGCGAGATCCTCCGGCGGCGACTGCTCCCCCAAGAGGGGCGTCGAGTCGAGCAGGACTTCCAGGGGGACTCCCAGGGCTCGCGAGATCCGGCGGAGCGTCCCGGCCTGCGGCTTGCTCGTGTTGCCGCGCTCGATCTGGTACAGCGCCGTCCGCGAGATCTTGGCCCGGCTGGCGAGCTCATCCGGACCCCACCCCTTGGCATATCGTAGATCCCGAATCCGTTTCGCGAGGTTCATGGAATTTCTCAATGGTGGATAGAGACGAGAATGGATCGAGACGATCCGAAGGAGGTCGGCCGCACGAAGTGGCGCGCCTCGCGGTCCTGGGAATAATACGTCTCCTCCTAACAAAATCAATTGCGAAACGGCCCAAATCGCCAGGATTGGAAGACGTCCCGCCATTCCGGCCGATTCCACGGCCGTCGCCGCGAATCGGAACGGCCGGCCCCCGCGACCCGCGGACGGCGCTCGCGCTCCCTCGAATCGTCGCCAGAGTCGGCGTTTCGGTCGACGCGCCCCCGACCGGCCGGAAAGTCCGAATTTCTTAGTGGACATGGGCTTGGGACTTGCGGGTCGTCGGGCCGAGGCGTCTAACTCCATGTAAGCGCGCTAAGGGTTGAACATTCGCGACGAGTCCCGATTCGCCGCGACGGCGGACGGCGGTCTTCCGAACGCGCGGGGGGCGCCGAAATTCGGGGCGGACGCGAAAAAAAATCCGCGGCGTCTCCGGAGCGTTCCGGAGACGCCGCGGGGGGCGCGGCGGTCGATCGATCGTCCCGAGGCGCGTTTGTCACGGGTGCTGAGTCGCGACGACCGCCTGGACGGGGACCTGATACTGGACGGGGGCCTGATACTGGACGGGGACCTGATACTGGGCCGGGGCCGCGGCGGCGGAGGGGGCCGTCGTCGGCGCGGCGGCGGGCTGGGCGTCGGGGTCCGCGCCGATCGGCGGCTCGAAGACGTCGGGGGCGGGCATCGGCTCGGCGGTGCGGACCAGGTGGATCCGCATCCAGCCGGAGGGGTCCACCGGCGAGACCGACTGGATCGCCAGGCCGGGGAGCCGGACGTTGGGGACGTCGGTGTCGATCGGCTGGCTCCGCAGCTTGGCGATCAGGGCGGTGATGACCAGGGCGCCGCTGAAGCGGTTCAGCGGTCGGGCCTCGGCTTCCGAGTCGTTGATCGCCAGGACCTGGGAGGTGGGCGGGACGGTGACGTCCTCGATCTTGGCCGTGACGTGGTACGAGTCGGCCGCGCGGGGCTCGACCTGGTAGGAGAGGGCGATCTCGGTCTGGGGGATCTTGATCCGCAGGACCTTGGCGGCGGCGCCGACGGCCGAGCCCGCCTGGCTGTTGGGGTCCGGCGCGGGGGCGTCGATCTCGACGTCCTTGACGATCGCGACCAGGAAGCCGCGGGCGTCGGCGGCGAACTCCGGCGGTTGCGACGGCCGGCGGATCCGGATGGCCTGGACCTTGGGGTTGTTGGCCGCGCGGGCCTCCTCGGCGGCCTTCAGGAAGGTCGGGTAGTCCACGTTCTTGGTGACGGTGACGCCTTCCGACGGCGGGGTTCCGGGAGGAATGTCGCGGGTTACGATCATGAGGTTCTGGACGTCCTGGACGTCGGGCCGGCGGAAGAGGGAGTCGACGGCGCTGGTGAGGACCGAGCCGACGTGGACGTCGGCGGTGAGGCCGGCCTCGGGGGCGGCGAACTGGGGCGGTTGGGGCGAGTCGGCCCCGCGTCGGGCGTCGCCGCCGCGAGCCTGGAACAGGCCGCCGACGTAGACCGCGTCGGGTCGCGACCGCAGCGACAACCCGGCGATCAGGATGTCCCGGTAGGCCAGGATGTCGTTGCCGATGAGGTACTGCTGAATCGCCGCGTTACGTTGGGCCAACTCCTTGGCGATCTCGATCTGGGCCAGCTCCTGCGCCTCCTGGGGGACGCGGGCCTGGATCTCGGGCAGGGCGTTCTGGTAGACCTCGTTGTTGATCCGAGCCTGGTTGAAGCCGATCAAGCCGGCGATCGCGCGCGTCAGGTGGGGACGCAGCCCCTGGATCTTCGCCGAGCCGACCTGGAGGTTGACGTTGTGCGCCGAGGCCGGCGTCAGCGACAGACCCTCGGGGCTGATCAGGGCGTAGATGGTCTGCTCGGCCCAGTCGAGGCTGGTGGCCGAGAAGTGGTACATGTTGGCGGCGCGTCGGCCCTGGGGGTCGGCGGCGATCTGCTGCTGGAAGTCGGTGATCGGGGTGGTGCTCTGGAGGGCCTGGCTGTTGTAGAAGGCGATCCCCTGGTCGCTGGGCAAGAGGCCGAAGCCCGTCTTGGGGCCGGCCGTCACGTAGGACCAGTAGCCCTTGAAGAAGATGGGGCCGTCGTTGACCAGGTTCTGATCGAAGAACGGCTGGACGACGGAGAGGTCGGCGGTGACGTCCAGGTTGGGCTGGTTGAACAGGCCGTTGACGGCTTCCTGAAGCTCGGCGGCGGGCTGCCACGGCTGGGTCGCGTTGCGCTCCGTCAGGGACTCAAGCGCCGCGTGGATCTCCTTGAGCCCCTCGCGCTTCCGTCCGACGGTCGGCGCGGTCTGGTACTTCGAGAGCGCGTCGCCGAGGTCCTTGGCGACGAACGAGGCCCACTTGGCGCGGTTGGCCTTCACGGCCGGATCGTCGGTGGGAGGGAGGTTGGCGAGCCGTTCGTTCAAGTGGCGCTCCGCCCAGGCGAGGCGGACCCGCGGCCGCAGCCACGACCGCAGTTCCTCGCGGATCGTCTGGGCGGGGGCCCAGTCGACCGTCGCCATCGCCGTCGACATCTGGTACAGCAGGTTCAACGGCGGCAGCCGATCCGCGGGCGTCTGGGCGTCGGAGTATTCCTTGAGCTGGGCCCGGATCGCGTCGAAGAACACGCCCCAGCCGGGGGCGTTGGGGTCCTTGGGGCGGTCGGGGTTCGACCAGGCGTCGGTAACCGTTTGGATCGCCTTCTCGACGTTCGTGTAGGTCGAGGGCGCCGGCGCGGCCGAGGCCCGCGGTCCTCCGAAGGCCCCCAGGGCGAGGATGGCCGCCCCCAGGAACGTGGTCGACACCAAGCGTTGCATGAGTTCACTCCTAGGTTCGTCGGGCGTGCCGGCGCAAGGCCCTTCAAGACGCTCTATCGCCCGCCGGCGACCTCCGGATGATCGATTCCCAGCCCTTCCGCGACGCGGACGTCGCGAACTGACCGTCTCAACGACTGTGACGAATCCCCCTCCGAAGCCTTGCCGTAAGATACATGAACCGTGACGTCCGCGCAAAGTCTCGCTCCGGCCGCGCCGGGGGGTGGGGGAATGGGCGGGCTTTGCGGTCGGGGCCGAACGGGGTGATGCGAACGGCGTTCCACCCGTGGGGAATTTCGAGAAGGTCGGACGTCGGCGGCGGGCGTCGGTTCCCGACGGCGCGGGCGTCGTGGTACGATCGTGGGGCGTCGCGCGCCTTTTGGATGGGAGGGATCGCGACGGTCGCGCGGGCCGACGTTCGGCCGCGAGGCTCGGCGAATGTCACGATTCGACCGGCGAGGGCCGCCGGCCGGCGATGGAGAAGGCGCGTCCATGCGATTCAACACGCGATCGACCCCCTGGTGGGCCCGGCTCGCCGCGTGCGCGGCCGTCGCCGCGGCCGGGTGCGGCGGGGGCGACGCCTCCTCCGGAAGCGACGCCGCCGCGACGGCCCTCGCCAAGCCCGCGACCGAGCCGCTCAAGAAGTCGCCGGTCAAGAAGACGCCGGCCCAGGCGGTCTCCGGCATCGAGGGGGACCGGGTCACGGTCCTCTCCGACATTCCCACCCTCTCCAAGCAGACCGCGTCGAGCCCCTTCCGCTTCGCCGAGGTCGCCGGGGAGTGGGGCGTGGACTTCGTCCACTTCTCCGGCATGAACGAGCAGAAACATTATCCCACCGCCAACGGCTCCGGCGCGGCGATCTTCGATTACGACGGCGACGGCCGCATGGACGTCTACTTCGCCTCCCAGACCTTGCTGCCGGTGGGGACCGCCGTGAAGGGGCCCAACCGCCTCTTCCGCAACCTGGGCGACGGCCGCTTCGAGGACGTCACCGAGAAGTCCGGCCTGGGCTTCCGCGGCTTCTGTCACGGGATCATCGTCGCCGATCTGGACAACGACGGCGACCAGGACGTCTTCCTCTGCAACCACGGCCCCAACGTCCTGTACCGCAACGACGGCGACGGCACCTTCACCGACGTTTCCAAGCAGGCGGGCGTCGACAAGCCGTCGTGGTCCTCCGGCGGCGCCGTCATCGACTACGACAACGACGGCGACCTGGACCTCTACGTCGCCAACTACGGCCGCTGGAACTATCCGGAAGACCACCACCGCGTCGGCGACCCGGAAAAGGGGATCTGGCTGTACGCCTCGCCGCGATCGGTCGTCAGCGTCCCCCACTTCCTCTATCGCAACGACGGCGACGGCGCCTTCACCGACGTCTACGACCAGGTCATCACCACCGAGGTCGAGGACCCCTCCGGCAAGCGCGAGCGCGTCCCCCACCCGCGCTCCGACGGCCACGGCTTCGGCGTGGTCGCCGCCGACCTCAACGACGACGGCCTGATCGACCTGTTCGTCGCCAACGACATGACCCCCAACTTCCTCTTCATCAACAACGGCGACGGCACCTTCGACGACGCCACCGAGCTTTCCGGCGCCGCCTTCGACTACCACGGCACCGCGCAGTCGGGCATGGGGGTCGACGCCGAGGACGTCGACGGCGACGGCCTGCCGGAACTCTTCGTCACCAACTTCGCCCAGGAGTACAACACCCTCTATCAGAACCTGGGCAACCGCGGCTTCTTCGACAACACCCCGTTCTTCGGCCTGGCCTCCGACACCATGCCGTTCGTGAGCTGGGGCGCGGCCTTGGTGGACCTGGACAACGACGGCTGGCCCGACCTCTTCACCACCAACGGCCACGTCGACGACAACCGCCGCGAACTGGGCCAGCCGATCGACTACGAGGAGCCGCCGCTGTTGTTCCACAACGAGAACGGCCGCCGCTTCCGCCTGGCGACCCTCGACGCCGGCCCCTACTTCGAGGGCAAGTACGTCGGCCGCGGCGTCGCCTTCGGCGACCTGGACGACGACGGCGACGTCGACATCGTGGTCAACGACAAGGACCGCCCCGCCGCCGTCCTCCGCAACGACACGCCGACCGACAACCACTGGATCCGGCTTTCGCTGCAAGGGACCAAAAGCAACCGCGACGGCGTCGGCTCGTTGGCGATCGTGGAGACCCCCGGGCGGACGCTCCACCGCCAGCGCAAGGGGGGCGTGAGCATGGAGTCGTCCAACGACCCCCGGCTCTTGATCGGCGTGGGCGCGGGGCCCGTGGAGAAGCTGACCTTGGTTTGGCCCTCCGGCCGGGTCACGGTCCTTGACAAGCCGGAACTCGACCGCGAGCACAAGCTCGTCGAGGACGCCGACGCCCCCGTCGCCATGCCCTACGGCCAGCCCCGAATCAAACCCCGCAAGGCCGAGGGCGAGAACCCTCCGCCCGCCGCCGAGGCGAAGTAGCCGGCGGTCCCGCGACGGGAGGGGCCATGACGCTTGACGACCTCCTGTTCCGTCATCGCTGGTGGACGTATTCGCCACGATCGGCGACGTGGGTCGAGCGTGCGACCCACGGCTTCAACCTGTTCGAGGGATGCGCGTGGACCGCGTTCGCGGCGCTCGTGCTCGCGCGGTGGGCGCGTCATCGGCGTTCGCGGGTCGAGCCGGTCTACGCCCTGGCCTTCCTGACGTTCGGCTTGACCGACTTCCGCGAGGCGTACGCGCTCGACTCGTGGTTGATCGCGGCCAAGCTGGTCAACCTGATCGTCCTGTACGCGCTGCGGCGATACGTCGTCCGGAACTGTTACCCGGAGAGTCGGGTGTATTGACGGAAACCCCGGACGTCAGCCGCTCTTTGATCGCTTCGCCTTCTTCCGGACCCTCTTCGGCTTCGGCTTCGGCTTCGGCTCGGGATCCTCCTCCTCCGCCTCCGTCCACGGGCTCTTGAGCAGGACTTCGCCCTTTTCGTTGATCGACCCGTGTTCGACCATCGCTCGAAACTGATCCGCGGCGGGCCGCGCGTTTTCGCGGAGGATCGCCTCTCTCAACTGTTCGACCAGCGACTGGGTTTCTCGGTCTATCATCATCGCGGGCCCCTTTCATCGTCGGAGGTTCGGACGGAACACGCCCAAAATGCATTGTCTATCGATCACCGCGATCTGGATATGGGATTCCCGCAGAATCCCCGAGCCGGGGAACGCCGCCTCGCCTTCAAGGAACGGGCTGCGCGCCGTCTGGAAGAAATCGCCCGGGACGTCTGGTTGCCGAGTCAGCTCGTTGATCATCAGGCAATCGAGTTCCCGCGCCTTGCCCCGGTTCGTCGGGAGGACGGCTCCTTTTTCACGATAGGTTCGAGCGACCGCCTCGTAACGGGTACGCAGAAGGTCCGTGAATTGGGTGTCGGTGAAGTCCAGGCACCGTCCCAGTTGGATCACGGCGCCGATGACGCCGCCGGTCGCTCGACCTTTCGGCCAGACCCGCGCTCGTTCGGGGGCGTATTCCCAGAAGTAGATCCCGCGCCCCAACCAATCATACGGGTTCTCGCTTTGCTTCCAATCATCGATCCCGAGTCGTCCCCCAAGGATCGAGTCGGCGAATCGGGCCGAGCAACCGTGATATCCCAAAACCACTCTGGCGAATCGGTCCACCTTTCCCATCTCCTCGTCGGACGCGGATCGGCCTTTTCTGGAAGGATAGGCCGCGTCGTGGGTGGAAGGGTGTCAGTCTTCGGCTTTCCTGGTCACGATCGCCCGGCCGGGCCCCGCGCCGGCGGCGAGGAAGAGGACGGCGGGAGCGTCGCCCTTGTGGCGGAGCAAGGGACGGACGGCGTCGGGCTTCAGGTCGGTGGCGCGGTGCTTCACCTGGACCGGGCCGAGACGCTCGGCGTCGATGAGCTTGCGGAGCTTCTTGAGGTCTAAGGGATGGACGGAGAGGACCTCGAACGCCTCCAGCCAGGGGATGGCGAGGAAGGCGTCGGCCGTCAGATAGGGGAGGTCGGCGGCGATCCGGCCCAGGCCGTGGGCGAGCGCGAACGAGTCCAGAAGGCCCGAGCGCGACAGCGCCGGGTCGGGCTCGTACAGCCATCGTCCGATCTCCGCCACGACGGGATAATCGTCGGCCGGGTCGCCGGTCCAGGAGACGTTTTCGGGGAGCCTGGTGGCGCGTCGGATCGCCGTCGCCGCGGCGCCGAACCAGATGGTGGCCTCCTTGGCCTCGCCGCCCAGGCTGACGATCTCGACCTCGCGATACGGGCCGTCGGCGAGGCGGTCGAAGTCGCTGGCGGGGCCCAGCTTGATCGCGCCGCCGGGGGCGGATCGCATCAACGAACGCAGAAACTCCGGCCCCGGCGCGTAGCCCTCGAAGGCGACGGCGCGGCCGCGGCCGGAGGCGCGGCGGTCGGGGTCGACGTGGACCCACGCGCCGGCGGGGATCGGAAAGTCCTCGGCGGCGGCCGCCCGCGGTTCGACGCGGTCGCCGACGCCGTAAACCTCGGCGTTCCAGGAGGCGCGGCGGCCCATGCCGGGGTCGCGGTCGACGGCCAGCACGCGCGCCCGCGCCGCAAGCGCGATCGCGTCGCCGCCGACTCCGCAGCACAGGTCGACCACGACGTCGGCGTCGAACCGCCCGGCCTTGTGGACGGCGACGGCCTCGGCGGTGGCCTGTTCGACGCCCACGGGATCGAGCCACATCCGATCGGCGCGGGTGAACTTCGCCATTCCCTTGCGGCGGGCCTCGACCAGCCGCATCGCCGCGGCGACGGTCGCCGGCGCGTGCGTCTTCCGCCACCGCGCGACATCGGCGGGGCCGGCGGCCTTCACCGCCGCGACGGCTTCCAGAAGGGCGCGGCCGGGCTCGGTCGTCAGGACCTCGTGTTCGGCGTCGGGGTCGTCCCAGCCGCGGACGCGGCGATCCTGGGTCGTCGGGCTCACGTCGTCCTCTGTAGAATGTCGTGAACGTCGAATCGAAGGTCCGAAGACTCGACGCTCTTTCGCAAGCCGACGTCAAGCGTCCTTCTCCCCTTGAGGGAGAAGG
>CALCIB010000267.1 GCA_937907525.1 uncultured Planctomycetales bacterium
TGGAGCGACGTCGAGTACCAGCTTCGCAACTGGTACCACTTCCTCTGGCTCTGCGGCGACCACATCACCGAGCAGCACGTCCACAACCTGGACGTCGCCAACTGGGCGCTCGGGGCGCACCCCGTCCGCGCCGTCGGCATGGGGGGCCGCCAGCAGGTCGGCGGGCCCGAGCTGGGCCAGAGCTACGACCACTTCGCCGTCGACCTGGAGTACCCCGGCGGCGTCCACGTCATGTCGATGTGCCGCCAGATCCCCGGCTGCGAGAACAACGTCTCCGAGACGATCGTCGGCGCCAAGGGCAAGTTCCAGAGCGGCGGCTACCGCTTCACGATCGACGGCAAGAACGAGCGGATCCGCGTCCAGGACGGCAACCCCTACGTCCACGAGCACACGGCGCTGCTCAAGAGCATCGTCGAGGGCCGGCCGGTCAACGAGCTGCGCCGCGTCGCCGAGAGCACGCTGACGGCGATCATGGGCCGGACCTCGGCCTACACCGGCAAGGCCGTGACCTGGGAGGAGGCGCTCGAGTCCAAGCTCGACACCTTCCCCAAGGACCTGGACATGAAGGGGAGCCTCGCCGAGCCCGAGTTCCCCCGTCCCGGCGTCACGGAACTGATCTGACGTGATTCGAAAGCGGCGAGGCGTCGCGCGGGACCGCCCGCGCCGCCCCGCCTTTTTCGTTCGATTCGTCCACCCTCGATCCACCCGCGCCAGGGGACGTCCCATGATTCGACATGTCAGCCTCGGCCTCGCGGCCGTCCTGTTCGCCACGCTCGCGGTCGCGGCCGACGAGCCCGCCAAGATCGTCCTGATCGCGGGAAGGCCCAGCCACGGTCCCGGCGAGCACGAATACAACGCCGGCTGCAAGCTGATGACGAAGTGCCTGGCCGAAGTCCCCGGCGTCGAGCCGGTCTTCGTCCCCGGCGGCTGGCCCGAGGACGAGTCAGTCCTCGACGGCGCCAAGGCCCTGATCTTCTACATGGACGGCGGCGGCGGCCACCCGGCCATCCAGGGGGACCGGCTGGAGAAGCTCCAGAAGTTGGTCGACAAGGGGGTCGGCCTGGGCTTCATGCACTACGCCGTCGAGGTCCCCAAGGGGAAGCCCGGCGACACGTTCCTCGACTGGATCGGCGGCTACTACGAGACGTACTACTCCACCAACCCGCATTGGAACGCCGAGATCGAAAGCCTTCCGGAGCACCCGATCACCCGCGGCGTCAAGCCGTTCGCCGTCCGCGACGAGTGGTACTTCAACATCCGCTTCCGCCCCGACATGAAGGGCGTCACCCCGATCCTCGTCGCCAAGCCCGACGACGCCACCCGCGAGGGCGCCAGCAGCTCCCCCCGCGGCCCCTACAAGCACGTCCAGGAGGCCAAGGGCCGCCCCGAGGTCCTCGCCTGGGCCGTCGAGCGCCCCGACGGCGGCCGCGGCTACGGCTTCACCGGCGGCCACTCCCACGCCAACTGGGGCGACCCGAACTTCCGCAAGCTCAACCTCAACGCCGTCCTCTGGACCGCCGGGCTGAAAGTCCCCGAAAACGGCGTCGAGTGCCAGCTTACCCCCGAGGAACTCAAGGCGAACCTCGACCCCAAGTAACCCCGGCTTGCCGACCGGGCGGAGGGGTCGGCATAATAACCAGGCGCGCCGACGCCAAGCGGCCTTCTCCCCTTGAGGGAGAAGGTGGCCGAAGGCCGGATGAGGGGTGGGCGCGATCGGAAGCCATCGGATTCCAAGGCGTTTCTGGAGCGTGGTTTTCACCGAGACGCGACGCCGATCGACCCCTCATCCGGCCCTTCGGGCCACCTTCTCCCTCAAGGGGAGAAGGCGACGATCTCCACGACTCGCACACCCGAGACCCTCTCCGTGTCCCTCTCCGAACCCGCCGCGCCCGCTTCCTCCGAGGACAAGTCGAACCGGCGCGTGCGGCGGATGTTCGGCTCGATCGCCCGACGCTACGACCTGCTCAACCACCTCTTGAGCCTCAACGTCGACCGCTCCTGGCGACGGTTCGCCGCCCGCGCGGTCCCGCCGACCCCCGGCGTCCCAGTCCTCGACGTCTGCACCGGGACCGCCGACCTGGCGCTCCAGTACGACAAGGCCGCCGGCGGAACATGCCCGGTGATCGGCGTCGACTTCACCCGCGAGATGCTCGCCGTCGGCCTGCGGAAGGTCGAGAAGGCCGCCGCGGGGGACCGGATCGCGCTCGTGGAGGGGGACGCCCAGCGCCTTCCCGTCCCCGCCGACGCCTTCGGCGTGGTCTGCGTGGCCTTCGGCCTTCGGAACGTCCGCGACACGGTCCTCGGCCTCGACGAGATGATCCGGGCCGCCAGGCCGGGGGGAAAGGTGGCGGTCCTGGAGTTCTCCAGGCCCCGCGGCCGAGTGCTCGGCCCGCTCTACCTCGCCTTCTTCCGCAAGATCCTGCCGCGCGTCGGCCAGGCGATCGCCCCCAACGCCGACTCCGCCTACCATTACCTCCCCAGGACCGTCCTGGAATTCCCCGACGGCCAGGAGTTGCTCGACCTGATGGCCTCGCGAGGGCTGGTCGACCTGGAGATGCATCCCCTGACGTTCGGCGTCGCCACGCTTTACGTCGGCGTCAAGCCGGCCCCGCGATCATGACGGCCGAACCTCCCCCCCTGGTCGTCGCCATCACCGGGGCCAGCGGCGTCCCTTACGCGATCGCCCTGCTCCGCGCGCTGCTGACGATGGACCGCGCCGTCCATCTGACGATCAGCCCCAGCGCCGTGGAGGTGATGCGTTTGGAGACGGATCGCGCGCCGACGCTGGACGCCTTCGACCCGGCCGACCTGCTGGGGGACGACGTGGACGCGGGCCGGCTGGTCTACCACGATCATCGCGACTTCACCGCCGGGATCGCCAGCGGGTCGTTCCAAACGGCGGGGATGGCCGTGGTCCCTTGCAGCATGAGCACGCTGGGGGCGATCGCCCACGGGATCACGACCAACCTGATAACCCGCGCCGCCGACGTCCATTTGAAGGAGCGTCGCAGGTTGATCCTGGTCCCCCGCGAGACGCCCTTGAGCCTGATCCACCTGGAAAACATGGCGCGAGTGACCCGCGCCGGGGGCGTCGTGCTACCGGCGTCGCCGGCGTGGTACCACCGGCCGGCGAGCCTGGACGACATGATCGCGTTCGTCGTCGGCCGCATCTGCGACCTGCTGGGCGTCCCGAACGAACTCGTTCCGCGCTGGGGGGAAGAGGGGGAGAAGGAATGAGCCGGGTCGTCGCGGTCACGGGGGCCTCTTCCGGATTGGGCGCGGCGGTCGCGCGCGAGGTCGTCGCCCGCGGCATGGCGAGGGCCCTGGTCCTGGTCGCCCGCCGGGCCGATCGACTGGACGCCCTGGGCGAGGAGTTGAAGCGGTCGCGGCCGGGGCTGGAGACGTGGACGATCGCGGTCGACCTGGCCGAGCCCGACGCTCCGGCGCGAGTCGCGCGCGAGACGCTGGAGCGGTTCGGCGGGGTCGACGTCCTGATCAACAACGCCGGGTTGGGGCTGCCGACGCTGTTCGCCGACGCCCCGCCGGAAGACCTCGAACGCCAACTGGCGGTCAACCTGCGCGCGCCGATGCTGCTGACGCGGCATCTGGTCGATTCGCTGATCGCGCGGCGGGGGACGGTCGTCAACGTCGGCTCGGCGATCACCTGCGTGGCGAACTCGGCCCTGGGCGGCTACGGGGCGACCAAGGCGGGGCTGGCCTACTGGAACGACGCGATCCGTCGCGAACTGGCGGCCTCGGGAGTGTCCGTCTGCCTGGTCGAGCCCGGCCCGATCGCCACCGAGTTCTCCGACGCCTTCCGCAAGCTGTCCCGCGACGGCGCGCCGCCGCACCCGGTCGTCGAGTCGACCTCGCCCTGGATGACGGCCGACGTCGCCGACGTGGCGCGGCGAGTCGCCGGCCTGATCGAGCGGCCGAGGCGGCGGCTGTCGGTTCGGCGCCGCCTGGTCTGGCCGTTCCGGGCGATGGGGGCCCTGGCCCGCGCGTTCCCGGCCCTGGGCGACTGGATCGTCATCCGGGCGTTCCACGTCGATCAAGCCGCGACGGCGGCGGAAAAGGTTTAAGGTTCGACCCGTCGAAAACCATCGGAGATGACAGGCATCCCCCCTTCTCCCCTTGTGGGAGAAGGTGGCCGAAGGCCGGATGAGGGGTGGGATCGCCGAGGGCCCATGGCCTCGCCTCCCCTCATCCGCCCCTTCGGGGCACCTTCTCCCACAAGGGGAGAAGGGACATCCACCAGCCGCTTTTCCGTTAGGTTTCGACATAACATTCGAGGAGCGTCATGTCGATCGCCTTGAGGCGCGTCCGCGACTACCTGGAGTTGGTGCGGTTCAGCCACACGCTGTTCGCCTTGCCGTTCGCCTTGATGGGCGCGGCGCTGGCGGCGTGGGGGCCCGACGGCGTCCGCGGGCGGGCGCGCGACTGGCTGGGGATCCTCCTGTGCATGGCGACGGCGCGCTCCGCGGCGATGGCCTTCAACCGCCTGGTCGACCGCGACGTCGACGCCGGGAACCCTCGCACCGTCGGCCGCCACCTGCCGCGAGGCGCGATGACCCCCGCGGCCGTGGCCCTGTTCACGCTCGTCTGCGCGGTCGGGTTCGTCGCGTCGACGCTGCTTTTCCTGCCGAACCCGTGGCCGCTCCGGCTGTCGGCGCCGGTGCTGCTTTGGCTTCTGGGTTATTCCTATACGAAGCGGTTCACGAGTCTGGCCCACTTCTGGCTGGGCGCCTCGCTGGGCCTCGCGCCGATCGCCGCGTGGATCGCCCTGCGGGGCGACGTCGCCTGGCCGCCGGTCTGGCTGGGGCTGGCGGTCCTGTGCTGGGTCTCGGGCTTCGATTTGATCTACGCCTGCCAGGACGCCGACTACGACCGCGGCGCGGGGCTCAACAGCGTCCCCGCGCGCCTGGGCGTCGCCGGGGCCTTGCGGCTGGCGGCGGTCTGCCACGCCCTGATGCTCCCGGCCTTGATCGCCCTGGGCGTCTCGTACCCGCTGGGCCCGATCTATTACGCGGGCGTGCTCGCCGCGGCCGTTCTGCTGCTCTATGAACATTCGCTGGTCCGGCCCAACGACCTGGACCGCGTCAACACGGCGTTCTTCCACGTCAACGTCCTCATCAGCACGGGCCTGCTGACGGTGACGGCGGTGGACCTGGTCGTGTGAGCCGCCCTCGCGGGTCGGGCGTCGAGCGACGCGGAAGAAGCACCGGCCGGTGCCTCAATACGAAACCTCGAAGATGCTCGTCCCCTCCTCGAACCCGGCGAGGAATTGGTCGTGGAAGTGGTCCCGGCGCTGGCGATCCTCGGCTGGATCGCCCGTGGCGTCAAGGTACCGAGCGGCCCTCACGACGTCGGAGCGAAGGACGTGATGGCTGGTGGCTCGGAACTCCTTATAGAACTCCGACGACATCCCCTTGCGCTGGTAGCCGATCTCCTCGGCGTAGAGCCCGCGGAAATCGGCGGGCGCGGGATAGCTGATCGCCAACGACGGAGCGGGTGGGTTGGATTCCCAGGGATCGCGCTCGAATTCCTTGCGAATCCCGTCCGGCATTTCCCACGTCAACTTCGCAAGTGCCCTGTCATTCCTCACCATGGAGAGAGCGCGACCGATCCCCGCCCTCGTCGAACGCCAGTGGAACGACATGACCGTCATACATTCCACCGGATCCCAGCCGTTGGCCGCCTCGGCGCGCTCTACCTCGCGGACTAGGTCGGCCGGCTCGCCAAGGAGCAGGACTACGCCTCCCTTGTCCATCGCGCTCTCCCAACCGTTCGCGCGGAGGACGCTCAACGACTCCTCATCCTTGACGATGACGATCCGGGTCGGGTAATCCGTGTCCGGGATGACCTGGATGAACCGTCGAAAGTCCAGGACGTCCAGGGCGAAGTCATCGAATTCATCCTCGCGAAAGGCCGTGGCTTCACCAGGGTCTTCGGGGTGAAGCGTGGCCTTGAGATGGTAAAGATCCAGTCCCATCGCCCGCCTCTTGCCTCTCGACACCGACTCGCGTCCGGACTTCAGACCGATCGAACCGCGAGGCGGTTCGCAACCGACCCGAGGGCGACGGAGGTCGCGCCGCGGGTCGGTCAGAAGGCGTGTGGAGAGGGTCGCCACGTCGGCTCACGGCGTCGCCTCGAAGGTCAACGTGCTGGCGAACCACTCGGAGTCGTAGTCCTCGACGTGGGCGGCGGGGGCGGGGCGGTGGAACTCGACGCCGACGATCCAGACGGCGGCGCGGTCGGGGCGAAGGGAGAACTCGCCGGCGTCGTCGGTCTCGGTGGCGTAGTTCCAGGCGTCGTCGGGCTTGAAGCCCATGCTCCGCGCCACGATCGGCGCGAATCGAACCGGCTCGCCGTTTCGGACGACCCGGAAACGGACGTCTTGACCGACCTTCCAACGGCTCGGGCCGTCGAGCGGGACGATCTCCACCGGCAGCCCGATCGCCCCGGGGGCCTCGTCGCCGGGCGTCCCCACCACGATCATCGCCTTGCCGTACTGCTCGGAATGGAACGTCTCGTCGAGCTTCGCGCCCGACAATTCGCGCTTGGTCCCGCGCTTGAAGCTCCGCCCGCCGTCCTCGTTCGCCACGATGCTCACGACGCCCGGCGTCCGACTGGTGACGGCCGTGTAAATCCCGTCAACCTTCAACTCGACCTCGTTCGCCTGAAGCGACGCGCCCTCCTTCTTCAGCGGCGTCGCCTCGCCGCCGGGGGCGATCAGGTCGTAGCGCTCGACCGCCTTCGAGTCGACCAGGCCGTCGACCGGCGTCCGATGCCCGTCCGCCAGGTAGATCGTCGCCTTCTCCCCGCGCTCCGCCAGGTAGCGGCTCGCGAACACCTTCAACTCATGAGCGCCGGCCGTGCCGACGGCCCCGACGCAACCCAGCACCGCCGCGGCGACCCAAACACGTCGTGGCATCAATCCGCCCTCCCTCGATATGGAATTCGGCTTCCCGAAAGTATTACGAAGTCGGCAAGATAGCATACGCCGCGGCCGGGGGCAACGGAGCGGCTTCGGGTGTTCGGGGCGGATCGTCCCGCGGCGGGCGTTGCCGGACGCTTCGATCGCGACTAGAATTTCGGGAATCGCCGCGCGGACGTTCGGAGCCTCTGAACCCTGGAGTGGATATGACCGTGGACGCTGATCTCAGGCCGATTCGCGAGAAGGTGGAGGCCGGCGAGCGGCTGAGCTTCGAGGACGGGATGACGCTGGAAGCCTCGCGCGACGTCCTGGAGATCGGGGCCCTGGCGAACCTCGTCCGGGAACGCAAGAACGGCGACCTGGCGTTCTACAACGTCAACACCCACGTCAATCCCACCAACGTCTGCGTCTACACCTGCGACTTCTGCGCCTTCCGCGCCGACCTGGATTCGCCCCGGGCCTACGTCCTGTACCGCGACCAGGTCGCCGAGCGCGCCCGCGAGGCCAGCGGGCGGGGGGCGACCGAGATCCACATCGTCGGCGGCCTGCACCACAAGTTGAAGCTCGACTACTACTGCGACGTCATCCGCTGGATCAAGGAGGTCGATCCCGAGATCCACGTCAAGGCGTACACCGCCGTGGAGATCGAGTTCTTCGCCAGGATCACCCGCGTCTCCCACGAGGAGGTCATCAAGCGGCTGATCGACGCCGGGTTGGGGAGCATGCCCGGCGGCGGCGCCGAGATCTTCCACCCCGAGGTCCGCGAGAAGATCTGCGGCGCCAAGGCGTCCACCGAGGCCTGGCTGGAAGTCCACCGGACGGCCCACAAGCTGGGACTGAACTCCAACGCCACCATGCTCTACGGCCACATCGAAGGCCCCATGCACCGCATCGACCACCTGATGCGGCTTCGCGAGCTTCAGGACGAGACCGGCGGCTTCCAGACCTTCATTCCCCTCGCCTTCCACCCCGACAACTCGGAAATGTCCGAGATCCCCGCCCCCTCGGGGATGATGAACCTCAAGACGATGGCCATCAGCCGGTTGATGCTGGACAACTTTCCGCATATCAAGGCGTACTGGGTCATGCTCGGCCTCAAGACGGCCCAGGTGTCGCTCTCGTTCGGCGCCGACGACATCGACGGCACCGTCGTCCACGAGAAGATCTACCACGACGCCGGCGCCGAGACCCCCCAGGAGATCACCGTCGCCGACATCCGCCGACTGATCGAGGAGGCCGGACGGACTCCCATCGAGCGCGACACGCTCTATCGCGAGATCCGTCGCGAGAACGGTCGCTGGAGGACCGGCGCGAAGATCAAGACGCCCGCCCTGGCGGTCCTCAACGGCTGATCGGCCTTGCCCGGATCCCGATCGGCTGGCATCCTGCCGGCGCGCGATCGCGCGCCGGACCAGGACCCTCCGCCGAAAGGACGCGGCGATGCAACCGATATTGTTCGAAGCCCTCGGAATGAAGGTCCACGCCTACGGCGTGTTCATCGGGCTGGCCTGCACGTCGGCCCTGGTCCTGGGGGTCTGGCGGACCCGCCGCGAGGGGATGAACGTCGACGCCGTGTACGAACTGGCCACCTGGCTGTTCGTCGGCGGGATGCTCGGCGCGCGGGCGCTGTTCCCGGTCGTCCATCCCGAGGCGATCCACGCGCCGCTGGACGTCCTGAAGTTCTGGGAGGGGGGCGGCGTCTTTTACGGCTGCATCCTGGGAGGGTTCGCCGGCTCGCTGGTTTATTATTACCGCAAGCCGTTCCCGTTTCTCAGGATGGCCGACGTCGTCGCGCCGACGCTCGCGCTGGCGGCGTTCTTCGGTCGGATCGGCTGTCATCTCAACGGCTGCTGCCACGGCGCGTTGACGACCGCGGCGTGGGGGATCCGCTTCCCCGCCGGCTCGCACGCCTGGGTCGAGCACGTCGACCGCGGCCTGATCCCCCCCTCGGCCCCCTGGTCGCTGCCGGTCTTGCCCACCCAGCTTTACGCGGCGTTCTCGGCCCTGGCGCTCTTCGCGCTGCTGATGGCCTACCACCCGCGGCGGAAACGGCCGGGGCAGGTGATGGCGATGTTGATGATCGCCTACCCGATCATCCGCTGGCCCGTGGAGTTCCTCCGCGCCGACGACCCCGGCGTCTTCGCCGGGATCACGGTCTCCTCGCTCATCAGCCTGGTCCTGTTCGTCGCCGGCGTCGCGTTCTGGATCAGCCTGCGCCGGGAACCTTCGAAAGCGGCGGCCACGAACCGGGAGCCCCGTCCCATCGCCGCGTGAGGATTCGGGCCGATTTCGCTTGCCATCGTATCGTTCGCGCGCCCACGATCGCACTCCGACGTTTGTCTAAAGTTCGGGGCCGGTCCCCTGAGGGAACGAGAGATGGCGATCATGACGGCGGTACTGGCGGCGCTACTGGCCACCGGCGCGGCGGCGGACGAGGAGCTTCCTCGCTACCGGCTGGAGCCTGGGATGGTGTTGACGTACAAGGGCGCGGGCGAGTCACGATACACGGGGATGACCGCCGCCACGGAGAGCGAGACGACGGCCTGGATCGTCGGCCGCAACCCGGACGGAAGCGTCGGCGTCGTGATGCGACAGGGGAGCCGATACGCCTCGGCCCGCGACGGCGACAAGCCCGATTTGAACAAGGAGGAGATGGAGTACAACTTCGCGCGCTTCGACCTGTTCCCGGACGGTCGGTTCGGCTCGAACTCAAAAATCGGCTCTCGCGTCCGGCCGCGGGCGAACTTCCCACGCCTCCCCGACGACCGCGCCCAGGCCGAGGCCGGCTGGTTCGCCCCCGACGGGGACGGCGTGGGCGGCTCGCGCTACGAAGGGCTCAAGACCGAACCCGGCGGCTGGACGTTCCGCTCCGACGACGAGGGTCCGGAGACCCAGGTCTACGAATCCACCAACGGTTCCACGTTCCATTTCGACGCCGGCCGCGGGCTGGTCAAGCGGATCGAATCCGAGCACTCGCAGGATTACGGCTTCCATGGCAAGGGGACCGGGACGATCGAGTTTGTCTCGCTGGAGACGCTCGACGCCTCCAAGCTCGCCGCGTTCGTCCAGGGGGCCGAGACCTATTTCGCCGCCGATAAGTCCACCGTCGACGCGGGCGAGGGCGAGCGCGACCCAGAGAAGCTCCAAGCCGTCCTGAATTCGGCGAAGGCCGATCTCATCAAGGCCCGCGACGCCATGACCGAGCCGATCTTCCGCGAGGCGCTCGACCGCCGCGTCGAGCGGTTCGACTCCTCCATCCGCTACGCCGTCGACGATGCGAGGCGGTTCGCCGAGATCCTCGGCAAACCGGCGGCGGCCTGGAAGGCCCGCGACCTGGACGGGAGGGAACGCGACCTGGCCGACCATCGGGGCAAGGTCGTCGTCCTGGACTTCTGGTACCGCGGCTGCGGCTGGTGCGTCAAGGCGATGCCCCAGATGAACCAGGTCGCCGAGCGCTTCGCCGGCAAGCCGGTGGCCGTCCTGGGGATGAACACGGATGAAAAAGAGGACGACGCGAAACTCGTCGCCGACGTCATGGGCCTCAAGTACGACACCATCCGCGTCGGTCGCGAACTCCCCGGCAAGTACGGCGTCCAGGGCTTCCCCACGGTGATCGTCATCGATCCCGAGGGGGTGGTTCGCGACGTCCACGTCGGCTACTCGAAGGACCTCCGCGAGAAGCTCTCCAGGTCGATCGAGGCCCTGCTCCCGAAGTGACGCGGCCGCCGCGGCGTCGAGCCGCGCGGCGGGCTCACCCCTCCGCGGCCAGCTCGGCGAGGATCGCCTCGTTGGCCTCGGGGAAGCGGTGGCCGGCAAGCTCCGACGCCGCCACCCAGCGGCAGGCGGGGAAGGGCTCGGCGTCGGGGTCGACCGGCGCGCAGTCGATGAAGTGGAGCCGGACGAAGCCGTGGGAATAGGTATGCTCGACCACGGCGCGGAGGCGGACGGCGGCGACGGTCAGGCCCGTCTCCTCCAGGCATTCGCGGATCGTGGCTTGCTCGGGAGTCTCGCCGGGCTCGACCTTGCCGCCGGGGAACTCCCAGTAGCCGGCGTAGACCGTCCCGGCGGGACGCTCGCGGATCAGGTAGCGGCCGTCGCGGGCGCGCCGGACGATCCCGATGCCGACGAGCGTCGGTCGCTTTTCGGGCATGTCAGCCCTTGACCTTTTCGAGGGCGCGGCCGGGGGAGCCCATGACGTTGTAGCCGCAGTCGACGTGGAGGATCTCGCCGGTGATGCCGCTGGCCAGGTCCGAGAGCAGGAACATGCCGGAGGAGCCGACCTCCTCGCGAGTGATGTTGCGCCGCATCGGCGAGACGGCGTCGTAAAGCCCGGAGAGGTCGTCGAAGTCGCCCACCGCCGACGCCGCCAACGTCTTGACCGGCCCGGCGGAGACGGCGTTGACCCGGATGTTCTTCGGGCCCAGGTCGTAGGCCAGGTACTTGACCGCGGCGTCGAGCGCGGCCTTGCAGACGCCCATCATGTTGTAGCCGGGGACGACCTTCTCGCCGCCGTAGTAGGTCAGGGTGAGGATCGAGCCCCCCTCCGGCATGACCTTGGCGGCCTCGCGGGCGACCGCCGCCAGGCTGTAGGCGCTGATCTCCATCGCGGTCTTGAAGCCCTCGCGGCTGGCGTCCACGAACGAGCACTTCAGGTCGTCCAAAGGCGCGAAGGCGATCGAGTGCAGGACGAAGTCGAGCTTGCCGTAGGTCTCGCCGGCCTGGGCGAAGACGCGGGCGACGTCCTCGTCCTTCTGGACGTCGCAGGGGGTGATGAGCCTGGCGCCGATGGGCTCGGCCAGCTTGCGGACCCTGCGCTCCATCTTGTCGCCGGGGAGGTGGGTGAAGCCGACCTCCGCCCCCTCGTCCACCAGCTTGCGGGTGACGGCCCAGGCGATGCTGAAATCGTTGGCGACGCCCAGAACGACGCCCTTCTTCCCGGTGAACAGTCCCATCGGTCCTCCCTCTCGGCGGCTTCTTCACGTCCCACGAATTCGACGGCGGCCCGATTCAACGCGCCGGGCGAAGTCCTGTACAATACCCGGTCGACACGGGACGCGACAACGTCCAGTCTACCCGCGCCACGACCCGACGAGGCGAACCCGCGTTGGAATCGACCCCGACCGCCGCTCCCGCCGCTCCCGCCCCTCCCGCCGCCGCCGACCGACTCGGCCGGGTCGTCGCGCTCGGCGTGTTCGTCGGCGTCGCCTTGCGGGTCTGGGAGTATTCCGACCTTCGGCAACTCTACATGGACGAGGACGCGCTGTTGACGAACCTCGTCGGCGTTCCGGTGTTCGACTTCGCCCATGTGCTCAAGCAGGACCAACTCGCGCCTCCCGGCTTTCTGGTCGTCGAGCGACTGCTGGTCCGGCTGCCGATGTGGGTCGGAGCCTCGGGACGGCTCTTGCCTCTGGCCTGCGGGCTGCTCTCCATGTTCCTGATCGCGCCCCTGGCCCGGCGGTACGTCGACCGCCTAGCCGTGCCGATCGCCGTCTGGATGCTGGCGCTTTCCGACCACCTGGTCTACTACTCGGCCGAGATCAAGCCGTACATGGTGGATCTGGTCGCGGCGATGGTCACGCTCCTTCTGGCCGTCCCGCGCGACTCGGCGGAGCCCACGCGCAAGCGCTTCATCGCGCTGGCGATTTGGGGAATGGTCGCGCCCTGGTTCTCGTTCCCGGTCGTGTTCGTCATGACCGGAGTCGGGCTGCACCTGATCGCGCGGGCCTGGCGGAACGAGGGCCGTCGGGGAGTCCTGAAGGCGACGGCCGTGGGCGCGGGCTGGGTGGCCGGCTTCCTGGGGTGTTTCTTGCTGTCGCGGGCGATCGTGAGCAAGCGGGACTTCCTCTGGGTCTGGTGGGACTTCGCGTTCCTGCCGATCCCGCCGCGAAGCTGGCTCGACGCGCGGTTCACCGTCGAGACGGTCGCCAACGTCTTCATCAATCCCGGAAGCGTGCTGACCCCCTTTGGCTTCATCGTCACGGCGATCCTGGCGTCGCTGCTGGCCGCGGTCGGCGCGGTTTCGCTGGGAAGGCGCTGGCGCGGGGGGTTGTTCCTGGTCCTGGCGCCCCTGGCCGTGCATCTGACGGTCTCGGCCTTGCGACAGTACCCGTTCCACGGCCGGCTGATCCTCTCGCTGGTCCCGACGTACCACCTGCTTTTGGTCGAGGGAATGGCGGCCGTCGGCCGTCGGACGCGGCCGTGGGCGACCCTCCTCCTGGCGTTGATCTTCCTCGGCGGTCAGGCCGGCGACATCTTCTGGAACCAGGTCGTCATGCCCAAGACCCGCTCCCGCCCCTTCGACACCCACGGCGACCTGAAGGACGACCTGCTGGACGAACTGGACCGCATGCGGAAGGTCCGGCGGAACGGGACCATCGTCCCGCCCCCCGCCGTCGCGCCGGTCAAGGCCGAACCTCCTCCTTCTCCTTGACGTCCTTATGATGCTTGCGCGACGATCACGCGAGGAGGGCGGGCCATGGGCACGATCCAGCGACTGACCGACCGCGGCCTCTTGCGACCGCCGCGATGGCTGCCGGGGAACGTCCAGTACGAGACGATCATGGGAAGCGTCGCCTACGGGGTGTCGTCGGACACCAGCGACGTCGACGTCTACGGCTGGGCGATCCCGCCCAGGGACGACGTCTTCCCCCACCTCCGCGGCGAGATCCCCGGCTTCGGCTCGCCCCATAAGCGGTTCGAGGTATTCCAGGAGCATCACATAAACGACCCCGACGCCCTGGGCGGAAGCGGGCGCGTGTACGACGTCACGATCTTCGGCATCGTCCGGTTCTTCGACCTGGCGATGCAAAACAATCCCAACGTCCTGGACTCCCTGTTCACGCCGATCAACTGCGTGCTGCACTCCACCCGCGTCGGCGACATGGTCCGCGAGGAGCGCCGGGCTTTCTTGCACAAGGGGGCGTGGGCCAGGTTCAAGGGGTACGCCTACTCCCAGCTTCACAAGATCGCCACCAAGCTGCCGGAGGGGAAGCGCGCCGAGATCGTCGCCAGGCACGGCTACGACGTCAAGTTCGCCTACCACGTCGTCCGGCTCGTCGGCGAGGTCGAGCAGATTCTGACCGAGGGCGACGTGGACCTTCAGCGCGACAACGACCGCCTGAAAGCCGTCCGCCGCGGCGAGTGGACCGAGGACCGCCTGCGGTCGTGGTTCGACGAGAAGGAAAAACGGCTTGAGCGCGCCTGGGCCGAGAGCAAGCTCCCCGCCGCGCCCGACGTCTCGAAAATCAAAAGCCTGCTCATGCGATGCCTGGAGGAACATTACGGCCGCCTCGACGCCTGCGTCGTCGATCCCGACCGCGCCGTCGCCGCGCTCCGGGCCGTTCAGGCGGAACTCGACCGCGTGAGGGACCTCCTGTGAACGTCGTGGACGGCGACTCGATGAAACGGCTCCAGACCGTCGCCGACGGTCACCCTTTCCCGCTCCTGTTCGCCACGATCAGCGGGGCGCACCTGTACGGCTTCGCCTCGGCCGACTCCGATTATGACCTCCGCGGCTGCCACGTCCTGCCGCCCGATCGGGTGATGGGGCTCGACCCCGGCCCCTGGACGGTCCAGGTGGATCGCAAGGAGGACGACGGCTTCGAACTCGACCTGGTGACCCACGACGCGCTCAAGTTCTTCAATTTGATGCTCAAGAAGAACGGCTACGTCCTGGAGCAACTGCACTCGCCGCTGGTCGTCCGCTCGTCGCCCGAGCACGAGGAGTTGAAGGCGATCGCGCGGGGCTGCGTCACCCGGTTCCACAACCACCACTACCTCGGCTTCGCCGCCACCCAGTGGCGACTCTTCGACAAGGAACGCCCCCGGCGCGTCAAGCCGCTATTATACGTCTATCGGGTCCTGCTGACCGGGCTCCACCTGATGCGGACCGGCGAGACGGAGGCGGACCTGCGACGGTTGAACGAGACGGCCCGGCTTCCGCATGTCGATGAGTTGATCGCGCGGAAAGTCGCCGGCCGGGAGCGCGAGACGATCGACGACGCCGACGCCGGGTTCCACCGCCGCGAGTACGAACGCCTCCGTGCCGAGTTGGAGGCGGTCGGCCCGTCGAGCCGCCTCCCCGAGCGACCCACGGCCCGCGCCGCCCTGGACGACCTGCTGTTGCGACTGCGACGAGGACCTTCGCGATGACCGACCCCGCCCGACTCTTCGTGATCGAGGCCCGCGCCCGTCTGGACGACGCCGCCGATCTGGTCCGGCACTGCCTGGGGCAACTCGACGACGCCCGGATCTGGCGACGACCGTCGGAGAACCAGAACAGCATCGGCAACCTGGTGTTGCACCTGGCGGGCAATCTGCGCCAACGATTCGCGGCGAACATTGACGGCCGCCCCGACGTCCGCGACCGCTTCGGCGAGTTCACCAGCCGCGAGGAGACCCCCAAGGCCGAGTTGCTCCGCCGGTTCGACGAGGCGGTCGCCGCGGCCGGCGCGACGCTGCAATCTCTGACGCCCGAGACGCTCGTGGAGACGAGGCGGGTCCCTGACCGCGGCCGGGAAGTCGACGCGACCGTGCTGGGGACGGCGTTCCGCGCCGTCGCGCACCTGACCGGCCACGCGCAAGAGATCGTCTACATGACCAGGAGCTGGATCGGCGACCGCTACGAGTTCCGGTCGCCGTCGCTCGCGCCGCCCGAGATGCGGCCGGGGCGGTGAATCGGCTCGAATCCGGAGGGTCGCATGGGTCGGGTTTACGAGGCGATCGACGAGCGGCTGACGAATTTCATCAAGCGGCAACGGCTGTTCTTCGTGGGGACCGCGCCCTCGGACCCGTCGGGGCGGATCAACGTCTCGCCCAAGGGGCTCGACACGTTCCGCGTGCTGGGGCCCCGCCGGGTCGCGTACCTGGACCTGACCGGCAGCGGCGCGGAGACGGTCGCGCACCTGCGCGACGACGGCCGGATCACCGTCATGTTCTGCTCGTTCGACGCCCGGCCGATGGTCCTTCGCCTCCACGGCCGGGGCCGCGTCGTGACGCCGACCGACGCCGAGTGGGCCGAGTTCGCGCCCCTGTTCCCGGAGATCCCCGGCGAACGGGCGGCGGTCGTCATCGACGTCGAGCGGATCGCCGACTCCTGCGGCTTCGGCGTGCCGCTCTACGAATGCCGCGGCGACCGCTCGACCCTCGTGGAATTCGGCCGCAAGCTCGGCCCCGACGGCCTGGCCGACTACCGCCGCCGCTTCAACTCCAGGAGCATCGACGGCCTCCCCGCGCTGAAGCCGGCCGACGATTGAAACGAATCGACGCATTTCGACTCGTCGCGGATCACGATCGGAAGACGTCGTCCTCCGCCGGGGCGGGGTCGCGGTCGAGGCGGAACGGCGCGAGGTCCAGCCGAGGGGTCCGGCCCAGGACGAGGTCGGCGACCAGTTCCGCCGTCGCGGGGGAGAGTTGCAGTCCGGCGCGTTTGTGGCCGGCGGCGACGAACAGGTTTCGGAAGCCCGGCGCGGGGCCGATGTACGCGCGGTTGTCCTTGTTGCCGGGGCGAAGGCCCGCCCAGGTCGCCTCGACGGGCGCGTCGGCCAGGATCGGGCAAAGAGCCACCGCCGCGGCGAACAGGCCGCGGTAGGCGTCGGCCGTGGGGCGGACGTCGGAAACGCCCTCCTCCTCGGTCGCGCCGATGAGGATTCGGCCGTCGTCGCGCGGGACCAGGTACGTCTTGCCGTGCTCGACGATCCGCCGCAACAGCGGCCGACCGGGATTCAAAAGCACGATCTGCCCCTTCACCGGCGGCGTCGGCGCGACCACGCCCAGCCCGGCGAGCAATTCGCCCGACCACGCGCCGGCTGATACGACGACGACGTCGGCCGAGACGTCCCCCGCGGCCGTCCGAACGCCCGTCGCGCGGTCGTTCTCGGTGAGAAACCCCAGCGCGCCGCGGTCGGCCGCCACCGTCCCGCCGCGAGCCGTCAGGGCCGTCTCAAGCGCCCGCAGCAGCCTGGGGTTGCGGACCTGGGCGCGATCGGCCAGGAAGTAGGCGACGCGAAGCTCGGGATCCAACGCCGGCTCGACCCGCGCGAAGTCCCCGGGCGCCAGCCGCTCGCAGGCGATCCCCTCGGCCCGCCAGCGGCCCGCGGCGCTTCGCAAGGCGTCGTCCTCGGCCTCGGTCCTCGCGACGTCCACGCCGCCGGAACGCCGATAGCCCGGATCGATCCCGGTCTCCTCGTACAGCGCGCTCGCCCATTCCGGATAGAGTCGCGCGCTGAGCGCCCGCAAGGCGGCGGCCGGGTTGGAGGGGAGGCGGTCGGGATCGCCGACCGGCGGGAGCATCCCCGCGCCCGCCCACGACGCCTCGCGGCCGGGCTTGCCGCGGTCGAGGACCAAGGGACGCATCCCCTCGCGCGCCAGGGCGTAACCGATCGACAATCCGACCACTCCGGCGCCGACCACGATCGCATCGAAGCGCTCGGTCATCTCAACGGTCCTTACTCGTCTTCCCGGTGCCCGGCGGGCGCGAGCGCCAGACCGACTCGGCCAGTCGCTCCACACCCTCCCCCTCGGCGACCAGGATCAAGTCGTCGCCGTCCCAGGCGACCCCCTCGCGCTGGGCCTTCCCCTTCAGGCGGACCTCGGCGATCATCCGGAGGCCGTCCCACGACGGCGGCGCGGGACGTTCGTAGACCCGGACCACCTTGGTCCCGCAGGCGACGAACCGCTCGCCGTCGGGCGAGAGGTCCGCGCCGGTGACGGCCTCGGGAAAGCCGGGCAACACGCCGACCTTCTCGACCCGCGCCGGGTCGGCGATCGGGGCGGGAGGCTCCAACGCGACGGCGCGGAGGTCGGGGTCGCGGCCGTCGAACCGCTTGACGACGATCACGGCGCGGTCGCCGTCGATGACGAATCCCTCGGCGTTGAAGAAGTCGCCGGGACCGCGGGCGTAGTGGATCGACGCCGACGGCTTCAGCGGCCCCTCGGGGGGATGGTCCGGATCGGGCTCGTCGAAGCGGTGGATGGAGCGGAGTCGCAGGAAGCCCTTGTTGTCGCCGATGTCGCCGACGTAGATCCGACCGCGGCCGTCGGCCGCCACGTCCTCCCAGTCGAGGTTGGGGACGGCCGCGGGGAACGCGCGCAGGGTCCGGCCCCGGCGGTCGACCGCGAAGAGGACCGGGAGGTTGCCGGAGTCGTTGTGGACCCAGAAGACGCCCGGCCGCGTCCGACTTCGGACCACCCCGGACGCCTCGGGAATGAGTTTGGCGTCGAACGTCCCCAACGACTCGGGCTTGACGCGGGGACCGTCCGGCGCGAGCAGCAGGCAGGCGAGCAGCGACAGCATCATGGCGGGGAACCTCGTGGGCGGGAGTCCGCCGATTGTACCACCAGGCGGCCGCGGCTTGCGACGCCCCGACCGTCGCGTCAGACTGGGCGGGAAAGTCGACGCCGACGTCGCGCGGCCGTCGCCGATCGCTTCACGCGCCCTCACGAGACGCCACGGCCCGCCATCATGGAAACTCCGCTGATCCGCCCCGGTTTGGTGCAAGGCTCGGATCCGCCGCTACGGCTGGTCGTCCACTTCGACGACGCCGCGGGGGCGAACCTGGCCTTGCAGTTGATTCCGACGTTGGGCGTCCCCGGCGATCGGATCGGCGTCGTCGACCCCGACCGCATGGAGCGCCGTCGAGGCATGATCCTGACCGTCTCCTGCCCCGACGAAACGACCCGCGACCGCGTCGAGGAGACCTGCCGCAAGCTCGGCGGCCGCGTCCTCCGCGACCAGGGCGAAAATCCCGACTCCGATCCCGCCCGTCCCTGACCCCGATTGAAAGGCGACCCCATGCCCACGACCCGAACGGCGTTCGTCCTGACGGCCCTCTTGATCGCCGCGCCGGCCCTGGCGGCCGATCCGGGGCCCTTGTTCCAGTTCAACGGCAAAGACCTCACCGGCTTCTACACCTACCTGCACGACCACAAGTACGAGGACCCCGACGGCGTCTTCAAGGTGGTCGACGGCGAAATCCGGGTCTCGGGCGCGGAACTGGGCGGGTTCATCACCAAGGAGGAGTACGAGAACTACCACTTGATCGCCGAGTGGAGGTTCACCGGCGAGACCCACGCCCCCCGCGAGAAGAACGCGCGCGACTCCGGGATCCTCGTCCACTGCACCGGTCCCGACGACGCCTGGGGCGGCCACTGGATGCAGTCGATGGAGGCCAACATCATCGAGGGGGGCGCCGGCGACTTCATCGTCGTCTCGACCAAGGCCAAGGGGGGCAAGGATCTTCGCCTCAGCGCCCACGTCCGCGAGGGCGCCGACAAGCAATGGTACTTCACCCCCGACGGCTCCGGCGAACTCCGCGAGTTCGACTCCGGCCGGATCAACTGGTACGACCGCGATCCCGCCTGGAAGGACGTCGCCGGCTTCGTCGGCAAGAACGACGTCCAGAACCCCGTCGGCGAATGGAACACGATGGAGATGATCTGCGACGGCGACTCCATCACCGTCAAGGTCAACGGCAAGGTCGTCAACCTCGGCCTCAAGTCCACCGTCACCAAGGGGAAGATCACCTTCCAGTCGGAATACGCCGGCATCGCCTTCCGCCGCATCGAGATCCTCCCCCTGCCGGCGAAGTGACCCCGCGCGGTCGGACGGCGTCAGGCGTATAATATCGCGGACGCCCTCGCCGCGGCCGCAACTCGGGCGAACTCGCGGGGCGGCGCGTTCGCGGTCGAAACAGGGGAGAGGCATGCACGTCGACGCGCTCAAGGCCCGGTTGAGGGCCCAACCCTTCCGTCCGTTCGTCCTGGTCACGGCGAACGGCGCTCGATTTCGGGTCGATCATCCCGAATGGGTCGCCACCGCCGGCGGGAGGACCGCCGTCGTCGTCGAGCCGAACGAACGAACGCACATCCTCGACGTCGCCCTCATCGTCCGGGCCGACGTCGACCCTCCCGCGACGGTCGAACGGCCGGGGGACGAACCCGACGCGGAACGACCTTCCGCGTAAGGGCCGCGAGCGAGCGTCGCGCAACGCGCGGGGGAGGCGTCCCGATGCTGTTCCATCGAAACAAGGCGCCGTGGTGCTGCGCCCAGTTTTCGGACGCCGTTCGCCATCCCCCCTCGCGCGAGGGCTTAAGCATCATCCCGGTCCTCGGTCGCGACCCGAAGTCGGAGCGCGTCCATTTCGCGCTGACTTTCCGTTCCGTATCGCAAGGCGACGAGGCCGCGATCGCCGCGACGCGCGGGGTCGCCGAAGGCCGATTGCTGCTCCGGTTCCAGCAATTCATACTCCACTGCCCATGGTGCGGGGTGAACCTGGCGGGTTTCTATTCCCGCCGCCGGGAGTGGCGGCGCGACGTCGTCGCGTTCCAGTACGGAACGGGCTCCGACGGGTTCGGCGCGGACATGGGTGGGGACGCCGCGACGTCGGAAGCGAGCGCGGAAGACCAGGGCGACTCGACCTCGCAGGCGTGAGGTCCGCGCGGCGGGAGGCCGATCTTTAAGAGGAATTTAAATTGACGTAACAGTCGATTAACGTTCGCGCCGTATCCTCCGGGACGCCGGGGCGGGGTTCCGTCTCGGCGTCGCCCGCGCGCGGGAAGGAGGAACCATGACGCCGACCGCCTTCGAGGTGCTGATTCCGCCGTCCTGCCTGGCCGTGGTGGCGGGCCTCGCGATGGGGAGTTTCGCCGCGACCATGCTCAAGGCGATCGGGGCCGCGGTCCCGCCGGGCCCGTCATCCTCTGGAAGCGGGCGGGCGGGCCGGTAGAATGGACTGGGAGGCGACCGCATGGGGATTCGGGTGCTGGTGGTCGAGGACGACGAGACGATCGCGGCGTCGCTGGTCCGGGGCCTGCGCGAGGAGGGGTTCACCGTCGAGCGCGAGGCCGACGGCGAGGCCGCGTGGCGCGCGCTGAAGCCCGGCGGCTGGGACGTGGTGGTGCTGGATTGGTGGCTGCCGTCGCGGGACGGGTTGTCGATCCTCAAGCGGCTTCGCGAGCGCGACCACGAGACGCCCGTGTTGTTCCTCACCGCCCGCGACTCGGTCCCGGATCGGGTCAAGGGGCTCAACGGCGGCGCCGACGATTATCTTTGCAAGCCGTTCGCCTTCGACGAGTTCCTGGCGCGGGTCCACGCCCTGGTCCGGCGTCGCGAGGGCCGCGGCGGCGGCACCCGGCTGGGATACGCCGACGTCGAGGTCGACCTGGCCACCCAGCGCGTCGCCCGGGGGGGCAAGGCGATCGACCTGACGGCCAAGGAGTACGCGCTTCTGGTCTACTTCGTCCGGAACCCGGATCAGGTGTTAAGCCGGACCCGCATCTACGAGCACGTCTGGGACGAGCGCTACGACGGCCTGTCCAACACGCTTGAGGTCCACGTCTTCGAGTTGAGGCGCAAGCTGGAGGCGCACGGCGAGCGTCTGATCCACACCCTTCGCGGCCGGGGCTACTCGTTCGGCAGGCCGCCGGGGTCCGCGCCGGAGGACTGAACGTGAGTCTGGCGTCGCGACTGCTTCTGTACTTCCTGGGGACGCTGGCGGTCGTCCTGCTGGGTTTCTCGGCGACGATGTACGGCCTGGGCTGGACGTACTTGCGGCATCGCCTGGACTCCCGGCTGGAGAAGACGCTGGCGGTCCTGGAGGCGGCCGTCCACTTCGAGCCCGACGGCCTGGAGTGGCGGCCCCGCGAGCGCCGGATCAACATCGGCATCGACGCCGGCCCCGACGAGATGCGCTGGGCCATTCTGGACAAGGCCGGCCGGCTGGTGGACCGCTCGGCGAACTGGGCCGTCGGGCCGGGGACGCCGGCGGGCGACATCGCCTGGAACGTCGGCAGGAACCGCCTGATCGAATACGCCGACGCCTCCGATTGGCGGGTGGCGCGGACCCGGATGGTCCTCTCCGAGATGGTCTACTCCAAGGAGGAGTTGGACGTCGACGACCTGGACGAGGACGAGTACGACGAGTTGACGCTGATCGCGGCGCTGTCGCGAGAGCCGGTCGACGCCAGCATCGCCTGGCTGGGGATGGCGCTGGGGGTGGCCTCGGCGGCCACCTGGCTGCTTTGCGCCGCGATGGGCCGTCGCCTCTGCCGTCGGGCGCTGGAGCCGATCGCCTGCCTGGCGGCCTCGGCGCGGGAGAAGGCCAGGGCCGACGACGAGGACGGCCTGCCGGTCCCCCAGACGGGCGACGAGCTGGAGGAGCTGGGCCGATCGTTCAACGAGCTGTTGGAGCGCAGGCGCGAGGCGTTGGAGCGGCAGCGACGGTTCTCCGGCGACGCCTCCCACCAGTTGCGAACCCCGATCGCGGGGGTGCTCAGCCTCGTCGACGTCGTCCGCCGCCGCCCACGGCCGGCCGGGGAGTACGAAGAGGCCCTCGATCGGGTCCGGGTCGAGGCGGTGCGGCTGCACCGGATCGTCGAATCGCTTTTGTTCCTCGCCCGCGCCGAGAGCGAGACCGAGCCCCCGGGCGAGGAGCCGATCGATCTGGCCGTCTGGCTGCCGGGGCTCCTGAAGCGCTGGGAGGGGAGGCCGCGGGCCGGCGACCTGCGATTCGTGGCGGAGACGGACTCGGCCTGGGCCCGGGTCCACCCGCCGCTTCTGGCGCAGGCGGTGGAGAACCTGATCGACAACGCGCTTAAGTACAGCGAGTCCGGCTCGCCGGTGACGATCCGGCTTCACCGCGAGGCCGGCGCCGCGGCGGTGGCGGTGGAGGACCGGGGCTGCGGCCTCAGCGCGGAGGAGCGGCGGGTCGTCTTCGAGCCGTTCTACCAGGCGCCTCGCGCCCGGCTCCTGGGACGCGGCGGGGTCGGTCTGGGCCTGTCGGTGGTCCGCCGCGTGGTGCGGGCCTCGCGGGGGACGATCCAGATTGAAAGCGCCCCCGGCCTGGGCTCGCGCTTCACGATCCGACTCCCGGAGACGACGGCCCCCGCGCCCGCCCTGGTCTGACCCCGACGCGCCTGCTTGCGGCCGATCCGCGCGCCCGCCAGAATGGGGGCTTTACCGCTTCTTCGAACCGAACATCGGACGTAAGCAAGCGTTTCCCCCCTTCTCCCCTTGTGGGAGAAGGCGCCCGGGCAGGGGCGGATGAGGGGGGGCGCGGCCAAACGCCGTGGGATCGCCCCTCATCCGGCCTTCGGCCACCTTCTCCCACAAGGGGAGAAGGGATGTTTGTCGGCATCCGTCTCGAAGGTTCGCAATGAAGCGGCTCCCCATCTTCGGATCGAGCGAGGAGTCGAACGTGCGCGTCGAACAACCTTCCCTGGCGAAACGTTGCGTGGCCGAGTTCGCGGGCACGGGCATCCTGATGTTCATGGGCCTGGGCATCGTCCTGACGTCCACCCTGACCGGCGCCCAGAGCGGGCTCTGGCAGGTGGCGATCGTGTGGGGCGTCGGCGTGGCGCTGGCGGTTTACGCGGTCATCGGCGTCAGCGGCGCGCACATCAATCCGGCCATCAGCGTCGGCCTGGCGACCTGGGGCCGCTTCCCCTGGCGCGAGGTCGTCCCCTACGTCCTGGCGCAGCTCGCCGGGGCGTTCGTCGCGGCGGCGGTGCTGTTTCCGGTCTTCAATCCGCACCTGACGCGGCACGAACGGGAGAAGGGAGTCAAGCGCGGCGAACCCGGCAGCGAGATCACGGCGATGTGCTTCGGCGAGTTCTTCCCCAGCCCGGGGCCGGTCTCGACCGCGGAGGGCCCCTACTCGGCGGTGGAGCACGCCAAGCTCAACGAGCTGGTCACCGAGCCGACGGCGTTCCTCGCCGAGGTGATGGGGACGCTGGTTTTGGCGTTCGTCATCATGGCGGTGCTCGACGGCGGCAACTCGGGCGCGCCGACGCCCGGCATGGCGCCGGCGTTCATCGGCCTGACGGTCGCCGGGCTGGTGTCGATCTTCGGCCCGGTGACGCAGGCGTGCTTCAACCCCGCGCGCGACGTCGGCCCGCGGCTGTTCACGATGCTCGCCGGCTGGGGGACCGCCGCCCTGCCCCGCGGCGCGGGGGCGGTGACGGTCTACGTCCTGGCCCCGATCCTGGGCGCGATCGCCGGCATGGGCCTGTACGACCGCGTCTTCAGGACGTCGACCGAGGCCGAAGCCGCCGCCGAGGCCCCGACGCTCGCCGCGGCCGGCGCGACCGTGATCGACTCGGACCCGGCCGTCGAGTTCAATCCCTGACGACGATCCGGTCGTCGTCGTTCGATCGGTCGGGGACGACCCGGCCGATCAACTCGAATTCGAGCTTGTGCTGCAACGGCAGCTTGACCGCCAGAGGCTTCAACGGCAACAAGAACTCAAGCCCCCGGAACGGCCCGCCGAGCGAGCGGAAGGAGATCAGCCTCCCCAGGGAGTCCAGCCCCCCGACCCGCTGAAGGGTGGGGAGGGTGAACGACGACTTGATCACGTCGGGCTCGACCTTGGGGGCCTCGCTCTTCTCGGGCGCGCTCGGGGCCGCGGCCGGCGGCGGCGGCGCGGCCTCGGCCGCCTTGGGGAGGAGCTTCTTGCCGCGCGTCTGGGGGGTGGGCAAGGGCTGGGTGGATTCTCCGGCCGCCTCGGCGGCGTGGGCCGCGTCCTCGGGGACCGTCGGCTCCGGCGCGGGCGTGCCGTCGGGATGGACCGGCTGGGGGAGCGTGCGGTTGGGCAACTCGGGAAGGTCCGTCGCGATCCGCGGGGCGTCGCCGCGAGCCGAGGCCGGAGTCGGGGTCGGCGCCGGGGCGGAGGGCGGAACGATCGGCGCGGGGATCTCCACGGCGGTCAGGTTCGACGCGGCCGGCTCGTCGTCGCCGGCCTCGGCGGCGATGACGGCGAGCCGCTCGCGGACCACGGCCCTCCCGGCCTCGTCGGCGACGGTGTGCGGGCCGAAGCCGACGATCAGGACCTCCCCCTCGGGGATCAGCCACTCGCCGGCCGCGGCGGCCCGGCCGACCTCGGGGATCTGGACCGCGCCCTCCTGGGTCTTGCATTCCGACGATTCGTCGGCCGGAGCGGCCGGAGCGGCCGGCGGGTCGGCGTCGGCCTCGCCGTTCATCGCGGCGGTGACGGTGACGGTGACGGAGCCGCCCTCGCCTCGCTTCGTCGTCACGACCGCCGGCTTGAGGGCCGACGGCCCGCTCGCGACCGCCCGGACGTGGACGGCGCGGACGTCGACGTCCTCGACGACGATCCGGGCCAGCACCCCCTGATCGATCCGACGGCCGGCGACGGTGGCGGTCAAACCCTCGCGGACCTGCTCGACGACCCGCCTGGGCGCCTTGCTCTTCCCTCGCCAGACGACTCGGGTGACGAAGTCCCGCGGAGTCCGCGCGCTGACGTGGACCGGAGCGCCGGCCGGGCCTTCCGCCTCGGTCGCCTCGTCGACCTTGGACGCGGAGCCGGCCACGCGGTCGAGAAAGTCGTCGGGGGCCGTCCAGACGCTGATCGAGCCGTGCTGGGCGACCGGCTTGAGGCCGACGTCGCGCCAGGAGAGGCCCTCCACCGCGACCGTCTGGAAGCGATAAGCGATCCGCGGCCCGGCCTCGGCCTGGCGCGGCGAGTCCGCCGGGGTCGCGGCGGTCAAGACCGCGGCCAGCAATCCCATCGAGGCGATCATGCGACGACCTCCGTTTCGTCTCTCGGTTCCTCGTCAACGTCCCCGATCCATCCGGGTCGATGCGCGCCGGGGATCATACGGTCGTCGTCGCGAGCGGTCAACCGCGCCCGCCGGCCGAATCCGCCTCGGACTTGAGGAATTCCCCCGCGAAAGGACAATGAAACGACGCGGGCCTGTTGAAACGACGTCGCCGTCGGCCCCGCCGCACTCTCCCTTGGGATCGTTATGACGCCGAACACGCTGTCGCGCCTGGAGAACTTGGACCGCATCCGCGCCGGGGAGACCTGGGACGTCGTCATCATCGGCGGCGGGGCGACCGGGTTGGGGACCGCCGTCGACGCCGCCGCCCGCGGCTTTCGCGCGTTGGTCCTGGAGGCGATCGACTTCGCCCACGGCACCTCCAGCCGCAGCACCAAGCTGGTCCACGGCGGCGTCCGCTACCTCGCCCAGGGGAACCTCCCGCTAGTTCGCGAGGCCCTCCGCGAGCGCGGGCTTTTGATCCGCAACGCCCCGCACCTGGTCCGCGCCCGCGACTTCGTCGTCCCGGCGTACCGCTTCCATCAGCTTCCGTTCTACGGGATCGGCCTGTGGCTTTACGACCGGCTCGCCGGCAAGCGAAGCCTGGGGCGGTCGCGATGGTTGGGTCGGAGCGAAACGCTCGAACGGCTGCCGACGCTCCGCTCCGCCGGCCTTCGCGGTGGCATCCTCTATACCGACGGCCAGTTCGACGACGCCAGGCTCGCCGTGGCCCTCGCCCGCACGGCCGTCGGCCTGGGGGCCTCGGCCCTGAACCACTGCGAGGTCGTCGGGCTCTTGAAGGAATCGGGGAGGATCACGGGCGTCCGCGCCCGAGACGCCGAGACGGGCGAGGAGTTCGACGTCCGCGCGCGGGCCGTCGTCAACGCCGCGGGCGTGTACGCCGACGCCGTCCGCCGGCTCGACCGGCCCGACGCCCGGCCGATGCTCGCCCCCAGCCAGGGGGCGCATATCGTCCTGGACCGCGCGTTCCTCCCCGGCGACGCCGCGCTCATGGTCCCCAAGACCGACGACGGCCGCGTCCTCTTCGCGATCCCCTGGCGCGGCCGGACCCTGATCGGCACCACCGACGTCCCCCTGGCCGAGACCCCTCGCGAGCCCCGCCCGCTGGCCGAGGAGATCGCCTTCCTCCTGGAGCACGCCGACCGCTATCTGACCGGCGCCCCGACCGAGGCCGACGTCAAAAGCCAGTTCGCCGGCCTCCGCCCGCTCATCAACGCCGACGCCGGCCAGAACGGCCAAACCAAGAAGCTCTCGCGCGAGCATACCGTCGTCGTCTCCGACGCCGGCCTGGTCACGATCACCGGCGGCAAGTGGACCACCTACCGCGTCATGGGCCGCGACGCCGTCGACCACGCCGCCGAGGTCGCCGGCCTTCCCAAGAAACCGTGCGCCACCGAATCCCTCCACCTTCACGGCTGGACCGACCGACCCGCCGACCTCGAAGACCCCCTGGACCTTTACGGCTCCGAGTCGGACGACCTGAAAGCCCTGATCGCCGAGTCGCCCGAACTCGGCCGCGCGCTTCATCCCGACCTCCCCCACGTCGAGGCCGAGGTCGTCTGGGCCGCCCGTCACGAGGCCGCGCGAACCGTCGAGGACGTCCTGGCCCGCCGCGCCCGCGCCCTGTTCCTGGACGCCCGCGCCTGCATCGAATGCGCCCCCCGCGTCGCCGAACTCCTCGCCGCCGAACTCGGCCGGGACGACGCCTGGAGGGAAAGCCAGATCACCGACTTCCGCGCCCTGGCCGCGACGTATCTGCCGACATGAACAAATTACCAGACCAAGCCTGGGCCCTACCCGCGCCTCATGGAGCGGGGAGTCGCTCCATGATCAGGGGGCGAAGGGCCGAATCCAACTCGTCGTCGCTGAGGGCCTCGTTGCCCATGCAGTCGGCGCCCTCGATGGCCCTCGCCTCCCTGAGCGTCAAATTGAACGCATATTTAAAATATATCAAGATTTTAATAATGGAATCTTCCGCTGGCCCGAGGCTTGACCTCAGGGAGTGGACCATATCCGCGACGCTTCCCCCCTGACGGGCCAAAGCGCGTAGTTCCTCGACCCGAGATGAATCGATGTTAGCGCCCGCAACGGGGTCATTCTGAATTCCCGTGGGCGACTGGGAAGGGTGGGCGATGTGGATTTCCTCCCGCGACAGGTCGTCGACGACCTCGCCGTCGCAGAGCGAGAGTTTGACCCGTTCGGCCGGCTCCTTCCGCGGCGCGGGCCGCTCGGCGAGTTCTCGGCTGAACGTCTCCACGACCGCCTTCACCGCTCGAACGTAGGGTTCGGGCAAGTCGCTGACGTCGATGCTTTGCATGAGGAAGAACCTCCTCGCGTTGAACGCGAAAAAACGGGAAATCGGCGCCGTTTCACGAAAACGCCCAAACCACCGCCGAGACGACCATGACGACGATCGCCGCGTCGGCCTTCGGAACGGCCTTCCAGCGGATGCTCCCCGCGCCGAGAATGGTTCCGCACAGCGCGAACGCCACGATCAAGAGCATGCCGAGGACGACGGCGTACTCCTCTCGATACGACATGAACGTCAAGGCCCTCGACACCGCCGCGCCCAGGATCAGCAACGTCAACGTCGCGGCGACGAAGACCGTCGGCCGAAGCGCCCGGCGCGCGCCGAGGACCCGTTCGCCCTTCTCGTCGTATACGAGACACCCCAGGACGAAGAGGAATCCCACGGCGATCGAACAATAAACATGGCCGGGGATTTGACGGGCGTATCGATCGAACAGGATCCCCGCCGCCGATCATCCCCCCGCCGCCGATCGCGATGGCGAGGGGCCGCGCCGGTAGACGGAGACGGCGTGACCGTTTGGAAAACCCCATCGCGGCGCCTCGCTCCTCGCGGTTCGACGATCCGGGTTTCATCGCCGGCGCTTCCTTCGACCGGCCTTGCATATTACAATTGTAATTCAACCTCGGGGGGATTCAAGATCGTCCGGATCGGAGACGGCGATGGACGGCTCGCGGCGCGACACGCGGCCGCGGGTTCCCGAAGCGTCCCGCCTGGAAGACGATCCGGATGGATGGGCCATGATGAAGTCGAAGGAGGATTTGCCATGACGGTCGTCACGGTGGAAGAGGCCCAGGGCCGCCTCAAGGACATCATCGCCGGGTTGAACCCCGGTGAATCCCTGGTCCTCGTCGAGGACGGAGAGCCGGTCGCCACGCTGGCCCGCGCCACGCCGAAACGGCGGCCTTCGAAGGCGGGAAGTTACCGCAAGCCCGAGTTCTGGATGGCCCCGGACTTCGACGCCCCGCTGGAGGAGTTCGAGGATTACATGGAATGATCTTGCTTCTCGACACCCACGCCTTCCTTTGGTTCTGCCAGGACGACCCGCGCTTGAGCCTCGCGGCGAAGGCGCTGATCGAAGACTCGGCGAACCGGAAGCTCTTGAGCGTGGCGAGTTGCTGGGAGGTCGCCATCAAGGCGGGCTTGAAGAAGCTCGCGCTCGGCGAACCGAGCGCGACGTATTTCCCCGCCGCCCTCTCTCGCGCCGGCGTCGAACTCCTGCCGATCTCGCTTGAACACGCGACGACCGTCGAGGGCCTTCCGCCCCATCACGGAGACCCCTTCGACCGCCTGCTGATCGCCCAGGCGATCGTCGAGGGCGCGCTGATCGTCGGCGCGGACTCGAAGTTCGACGCATACCCCGTCACCCGCCTCTGGTGATCCTGGCGACGGGGAAAGGATCGCGAGGCGATATCAACCGGATCGGAGCCGGCGATGGGCGTCTCGCGGCATGACGCGAAGCATCCCGGCCTATGGTTCGCGCTGGGGGCGACCGCCGGGTGGCTCGGCGCGTTCCTCTTGGAGTTCGCCCGCGACTCGACGCCGTCGCGGGACAAGGGCCCCGAGGGCGCTCTGGAGAGTCAGATCATCGGCGTGTTCCTCACCGTCGGCGTCTTGACCGTGATCTTCGCCGCCTGGGTCGCGATCCGACGACGGCGCCGCCCATGGTCCGCGGTCCCGTTCGTCCTTCCGCTGACGCTGGGGCTGCTCCAGGTCGCTCCGATCCTGATCGCGGAGGCGCTCGACCGCCTGATCGGGCGTTCGCCGATCGTGGCGTGCGTCGTGGTCTTCAGCGTCTTCGCCGGCCCCGTCCTCGCCGCCGAGATCGTGACGCGGCGGGCGCGGGTCCCCGACGTCCCCCTGTCCCCGTCGAGCCCCCATCGTCTAAAATCCAGCGCGTGACGATCGTGGCGACCGACGCCGAACGGGGGTGAATCATGACGACGAGATCGACGGGCATCGGGTTGTTGATCGGAGCGACGTTCCTGTGCGGCCTGGCGACGGCGCGGGCGGAAGAGGCGCCGCGGCCGAACATCGTGATGATCCTGGCCGACGACCTGGGCTGGGGGGACGTCGGCTGGCACGGCTCGGAGATCAAGACGCCGAACCTGGACCGACTGGCCGAATCGGGCGCCCGGCTCGAATGGTTCTACGCCCAACCCCTCTGCTCGCCCACCCGCGCCGCGCTGATGACCGGACGCTACCCGATGCGCCTCGGCCTGCAAGTGGGCGTCGTCAAGCCGTGGTCCCGGTTCGGCCTGCCTCTGGACGAGCGGACGCTCCCCCAGGCGCTGAAGGACGCCGGCTACGAAACGGCCATCGTCGGCAAGTGGCACCTCGGACACTTCCAGCCCGAGTACCTGCCGACCCGCCGCGGCTTCGATCATCAGTACGGCTGCTACAACGGCATGATCGATTCGTTCACCCTCAAGCGCGAAGGCGGCCACGACTGGCATCGCGACGACGAGGAAAGCCACGACGAAGGCTACAGCACCCACCTGATCGCCAGGGAGGCCGTCCGCCTGATCAATGAGAAAGACCCGGCCAGGCCGTTGTTCCTCTACGTCCCCTTCAACGCCGTCCACGCCCCGTACCAGGCGCCGAAGAAGTACCATGCGGCGAACAAGGACCTCATGCCCGCGTCGCGCCGGGGGTACGCGGCGATGGTCGCGGCGATGGACGAGGCCGTCGGCGAGATCGTCGCGGCGATCGACGCGAAGGGCCTGCGCGAGAACACCCTGATCGTCTTCTCCAGCGACAACGGCGGCCCCTACGTCGGTCGGGCGACCAGCAACGGCCCGCTCCGCGGCGAAAAGTCGACCCTGTTCGAGGGGGGCGTCCGAGTCGCCGCCTGCGCGAGCTGGCCCGGCCGAATCCCGGCCGGCTCGGTCGTCGACGCCCCGCTGCACGTGGTCGACCTCTACCCGACGTTCGTGAAGCTCGCCGGCGGCGCGCTCGACCAGCCCAAGCCGCTCGACGGTCGCGACGCCTGGGACGCCGTCGCCAGGGGGGAGCCGACGCCGAACGCGACCATCCTCCTGAACTCCTCCCCCCGCGGCGGCGCGATCCGGATGGGCGACTGGAAGCTGATCGTCGGCCGAGCCGTCGACGCGGAAGGGGAAGCCAGGGAGGAGGCGCGCGACCTCTTCCTCTTCAACCTCGCCGACGACCCCAACGAGAAGCACGACCTTTCCGCCGACCTTCCGGAGAAGGTCGCCGAGCTTCGCGGCCGTTACGACGACCTGGCCGCCCAGGCCGTCCCTCCCAAGGCGCGCCCCAAACCCGCGAGCTTCCACGTCCCCCGCGTCTGGGGCCAGCCCGATTGAGCGCCGAAGCGCCGCCGCGGACGCGACGGCCGAGGAGGGAGGGGACGCTGAACGCCCCTCCCTCGGAAGTTCGCGACGGCCCCTCGCCCGTCAGACGACGCACAGGGCCACGGCTTCGGCCAGGCTGGTCAGCGGGTCGCGGACGGGGATGAACTCGTGGGCGAAGAAGACGTCGTCCTTGGTGTCGGCGATGGCGCGGGCGATCGCCTTGTAGTTGAGTTCCTGGGCGTCGTCGAGTTCGTGGCGGCCGGGGTTGCCGCCGGTGTGGTAGTGGCCGAAGGCGTCGTGGTGTTTCTCGATGGTCCGGATCACGTCCCCTTCCATGATCTGCATGTGGTAGATGTCGTACAGCAGTTTGAAGTGGTCGGAGCCGACCCGCTTGACCAGCTCGACGCCCCACGCGCTATGGTCGCACATGTAGTCGTGATGATCGACCTTGCTGTTGAGCAACTCCATGTTGACGATCACGTTCGCCTTCTCGGCGACCGGGACGATCTCCTTGAGGGCCTTGACGCAGTTGTCCATGCCGACCTTGTCGTCGATGCCCCGGCGGTTGCCGGAGAAGCAGATGACGTTCCGCCAGCCCTCCCTGGAGGTCGCCTCGATCGCCTCCACGGTCGACTCGATCGACGCCTTGTGATACTTGGGATCGGCGAGGCCGTCGGTGAGGCTGCCGGCGCTGACCATGGTGCAGATCAGGCCGTGCTTCTTGATCGTCGGGAAGTCCTCCGGGCGCATCAGGTCGATGCCGACCAGGCCCAGCCGCGCCGCGGCCGAGCACAGCTCGTCGAGCGGGATCTCGCCGTAGCACCAGCGGCAGACCGATTGCTTGATCCGGCCCTCGGCGGCCGTCTTCCCGGCGGCGGACGCGACGGGCGCGCCTCCCAGCACGGCGCCGGCGGCGACGGTCGCCGCGGCCCCTCGGAACAACTCCCGACGCGACGATTGAGACTGGCTCATGGGACGTGTCCTTGATCGAATGACGTGTGAACATGTTCAGGCGTCGGCCGGATGGACCCAGGGGCCGCGGTAGGGTCGCTTGAGCAGGGCGCGGGCCTCGTCGTCGCCCGTGACCGTGTGGTTGTCGGCGTCCCAGGCGATCGAGCGGCCCAGCCGCATCGAGAGGTTCGCCAGGATGCAGGCGGTGGTGCTGATATAACCCTGCTCGATGTCCGCCACCGGCTTGCCCCGCGTGGCGATCGCCGAGAGGAAGTCGAGCATGTGGTAGCGCACCGCCGGCGCGACGTGCCGCTCCAGGTCCTTCTCGGTCTTGTCCTCCGGGTACTGTTCCAACTCCATCGTGACGTCGCGATGGACGGGGGGGCCTTCGTTGGGGATGAAGTCGTAGCCGTTGACGCTAAGCTTCAGCGTCCCCTTGTCGCCGTAGAGGGTCGCGCCCCAGGGGTACGCGGGGTCGGGGTTGGAGCCCCAGGTCCGGTGCTGCCAGACCACGTCCACGCCGTCGAACTTGAAGGTGGCGACCTGGGTGTCGCTGATGTCGCGCTCGCTCTTCCGCGGCATCATGATCCCGCCGATCGACGAGACCGACTTCGCCGCCCCCAGGTCGAGCATCCAGCGGATCATGTCGAGCATGTGAATGCCCATGTCGCCCATGATGCCGTTACTGAACTCGGTGAACCCGCGCCAACCGCGGGGGTGGATCGACGGGCTGTAGGGCCGCATGGCGGCGGGGCCGACGTACATCTCCCAGTCGAGGAAGTCGGGCGAAGCGGTCTCCTCGGTCTTGCCGTCGCCGCCGTGGTAGTAGCAGTAGCATTCGGCGAAGGCGACCTTGCCGAGCTTCCCTTCCTGGACGATCGCGTCGCGGGCCTCGATCAGATGGGGCGTGCTTCTGCGCTGGGTGCCGACCTGCACGACCCGGCCGTGCTTGCGCGCGGCCTTGAGCATCGCCAGGCCCTCGGCGACATCGTGGCTGATGGGTTTCTGGCAGTAGACGTCGGCGCCCGCCTCGACCGCCGCGATCATCGTCAGCGGATGCCAGTGGTCGGGCGTGGCGACCAGGACGACGTCCAGGTCCTTCTCCTTGAGCATCTCCCGGTAGTCGGAGTGTACGCGCGGCTTCCTCCGCGACGTCTGGCGGTGGGAGACGATCTCGGCGGCCTGTTCGACCGACCGCTTGTCGACGTCGCAGAGCGCGACGACCTCGACGGGGGCGACCTGGATCAGCCGCAGCACGTCGATCTTGCCGTACCAGCCCGGCCCGATGACGCCGACCCGCTTCACCGGCTGGTCGGCGACCTCCTCGGCCCTGGCCCGAAACGCGGCCGGCAGGGCCAGCCCCGCCGCGCCCGCCTTGAGAAACCCGCGACGGCGCATGAGTCGATTCCTCCCCGATAGTCCCGCGGTTCGTCCGTCGATTCCCGTCCCCGCCCACTCTAGCCCCTCGCGCCCGGCTCCGCGAGGGTCTAGAAGAAGCAAGCCCGATCGCGCCGTTCCCGCGGGCTGGGGTGTGCGTCTCGAAAGTAGGTGGGAAATCGGATACAAAGGAGGGCGTCGATG
>CALCIB010000268.1 GCA_937907525.1 uncultured Planctomycetales bacterium
AGGATTCCCGGAAGTTATTTCGGCATCGTTCCTCGGGCCACCTTCTCCCTCAAGGCAAGATTATTCGTGAGTGACGTAAGTCCAAGAACGATCCCGGATGCCTCGTCCGATCACCCAACCGTCCAATGACTTAGGGCGGCCTTGGGCTGATTTGCGACAACACCCGGCACCATAACGATTTACGAGTCCCACGAATAATCTTGCTCAAGGGGAGAAGGGATGATCGCCCCGGCATCTGAAAGAGTGTCGAGGCGCCGGCCGGTCTATCGGACCTCGCGCCATCGGATCCGATGGATCAGCCCGTTGACGCGCCCGCCGGCTTCATCGACGGTCGCGGTCGGCTCGGAGTCGCATACGAGGCCGCGGGCGCGAAGTTCGTCGGGGAACGATTCGGCCGACGCCCGCCGCGGGGTGGCGACGATCGCCTCGCCGTCGGCGGCGAGCAGCCGCGCGAGGGCGTCGGCGACCATCGGGACGAGCCGCGGCTCGTACAGCACGTCGGCCGCGATGATCCGAGGGAACGCGCTCGCGGGGGGCTCGCGCCAGTCGAGGGCGAGATACGAGGCGCGATCCTCGGGCAGTCCGCTGGCGGCGACGCTCCGACGGACGAAGTCGAACGCGGCCGGGTCGTGGTCGCTGAATCGGACGCGGAAGCCCAGCGCCAGCGCGGCCAGGCCGCCCAGCCCCAGGCCGCAGCCGAGTTCCAGGACCTCGTCGTCGTCCGGCTCGACGTCCCGCCAGTGGTGGAGGACGGCCTCGGCGAGCATTCGCGCGCCGGGCCAGAGGTAGGCCCAGTAGGGCATGTAGTCGTCGGCCCGGTTCCAGGCGAGGACCGCCGGGTCGTCGAGCAGGCGATCGGGCTCGACGGGACGGACCACGCGCAGGACGCGCCCGGCGATCTCGAACGTGGAAACCGCCGTCGGACCACGATACGCGATCGGGGCCGGCGGCGGTTCGGGGTTCGTCGGGACGGGGCGCGACGGCATCGGGTCGGAGCCCTCAGGCGGGGGCCGAGGGGGTCGACTCCGGCGTCGCGACGGTGGAGGTCGCGCCAGGGACCTCGAACTTGGGGACCGTCTCGTCGACCGCCGGGGTCGCCGCTCGCGACGACCCCTCGTAGGCCATGGACGTCTTGGGGGCCTGGTAAGGCGTGGAGTAGTTGGAGATCGACGAGGAGACATCGTCGAAGCCGCTGGTGACCTCGTTGAGCCCCTTCTTGAACTCGACGATCCCCTTGCCCAACGACCGGCCCACCTCGGGAAGCCGCTTGCCGAAGAGCAAGACGGCCAGCCCCATCACGATCATCATCTCCATCGGCCCGAGATTCGGCAGCATGCGGCAAGCTCCTCGGTCGGCGTCGTCGGTTCGCGACGGACGGATGGAAAAGGGTCAGGAGGTCGGCGGGGTGATCTTCTTGTCGGCGGCGTTGACGGCCTCGTCGAGATCGTCCTCGATGCCGGCCACCCCCTTCTTGAACTCGGTGACGCTCTTGCCGAGCGAGCGCATCACGCTGGGCAGGCGGTTGCCGAACATCAGGAGGGCGAGGAACGCCACGACGAGTAGCTCGGTGGGTCCGAGGTTGGGCAGGAAAGCGAATGGCATGGCTGGGTCCTCGGTCGTTCGTTGTCGATTCGGGTCGGAGTCGGGACGGGGTCGGAACGATTGATTTCAGGTCAAGGGGTCGGGCCGGCGGTGATGAGGGTCCGGGTGACGATCCAGGCGACGACGGCGGCGGCGGCGATCAGGGTCAACCCCCAGAACAGTCTACCGCCCTTCGTGAACGACGCGCCGACGATTCGAGTCTCCGGCCGCGGGGCGCGCTTCCGGCGCGGGGTCCGCCGCACGGGGCTGATCCAGGGGAGGACCGTGCGGGCGCGATCGCTCTTGAGCACGCCGGAGCGCCCGTAGAGCGCCGCGGCGATCATCGCGATCAACACCAGTTCTCGAATGCCGATCATCACGCCTCGCCCATGGCTTGGGGGGGACTCTTGGACCTCCCCGAACGCTGGGGACGGGGGCGCGGCCCTTGCGAGGCGGGAGGCCGGGGGAATTTCGCGCGCGGAACGCCGTGGCGATTGATGGGGGCCGACAGATCGGCGCCGACCATGGGCTGATGCGTCTCGACAGGGACGACGCGGGAGGGCTGCGAACTACATCTCCATCCTACCCTCCCCCGCCCCCCTGTCAATCCCCGGCCGGCGATCGGCGCGAGCCGGGGATTCGAGGCTCGGCGGGCGGCACCTCGTGGAAGCGAGCAGAGAGGCCCCTAATTAGCGCGATTGAAACGAATCGTGACGTGGATGCCTTCGGCGGGATCGCGGGTTCGGTCCTCATAGAGGTCGTCGCGGAGCAGAGTGAGCTTGCCATTCTTGCACGAGTAAAGCTCGAAGTGCTTGTCCAACACCTCTCCTTCCTCGTAGTACTCGGTTCGAACGATGGGCTTGACCTCGACTAGCGCGGTCCAGCCGTCTGGCAGTGGGTCCACCTTGCGGATCAGCATCGACCACCCGCTGTGGACGAGGGGGACCGCGGGCTGCTCGGGACGGGCGTACCACGGCGGGATCACGACCGACGTCCAGTTCGGGTAGATGTTGGCCCGCCTCGGGTTCTCGGGCCGCTCGGCCTCGAGCTTCTGACGGGCCTCCTCGGCCAGTCGCTCGATCTCGCGCGTCGCGGGCTCCGTCAACCAGACCTTGACACGGAACTGGTGATCGTCATAGGGCTCGACGACGAATCTGACGAACTGGTGCAACGGACTTCCCGTGGGCCCCATTCGCACGAACTTCACGCCCGGCGCGTCTCTAACTCGCTTCCATTCCTCCCGCGTGAAGGCACCCTTGTCGGGCGGAAGAACGAAGTCATCGGGGTTGATCTCCTCGGGCGAGTATGATTTCGGCTCGCCAGCGACACCCATCATCTCCGCCACCATCGGAGGGGGAGGGGGCGGCCCCTGGATTTGCCGCGGATCGGTCGCGGCTGGCGGGTGGTTCGGCGACGCCTCCGCCGCGACCTCCGGATCGGTCGCGGCTGGCGGGTGGTTTGGTGGCGCCTCCGCCGCGATCTCCCGATCGGCCGTAGCCCTCGCCGGAGGGTGATCGGCGGGCGGCGAGTTCCACGCCCGCCAACCCGCCATCCCGATCATGCAGGCGAGGATCCCGAGCGACGCCAGCTTGATGAACCGGATCATATCGGTTGCTCCCGCGATTGAGAGCCTGTCCCATAAAGCGGATAAAGGACGACCATCACTGTCTTCCCCCGCTAGCGGGGAAGACAAACCGCGAAGTGGCCGGATGAGGGGAACGGCACGCAGGAAGGCCGCTGGAATTCGCGGAGGCCCGTTCGCCGGTCGGTGGGCCCCGACGGTCCTTTGAGTCGTCCCCCTCATCCGGCCCTTCGGGCCACCTTCCCCCGCGAAGGGGGGGAAGGCCGTAATTTCGGCCGCGATGCCCTTATGGGACAGCCTCTGCGTCCTACATGAGGTTAAGCGACCACGTCCAGACGGATTCCTTCTTCATCTGCCAGTGCAACGTGTTGAGGTCGGCATAAAACGGCACCTGCACGGGACCGTTGGGTCCGGGGACCGACATGGACCAGACGTACCGCAACTGCTGGAAATACTCCCTGTAGACGCCGCCGACCGGGGCCGCGGACCAGTCCGCCGATACACCCCCAAGCGCGGGCGAGGTGGGGGTCATCTGATCGTACAGAACGCCATTGAAGACGGAGAACGTAGTGGTCGCCCCATCGGCCGGCGCCCAATCATCATTGGCCGGGCCGGCGTGAGACACGTTGTTGATGTCGATGTAATAGGGGATCCGCTCCTGCATCCAGCCCCCGGCGAACGACTGGAGCTTGCCCTTGGCCGAGCTGACGTCGCTGAGCACGGTGGGGATCGTGCCCGCGAACACGGGGATCCCGAAACCGCTGGTCGGGGTCACCGTGGTCGGCGGCGTCACGGTCGCGGTCGCGGTCTTGGTGGTCGGCGCGAGCGGCGGCAACGAGGGGTTGGTCGAAGCGTAAGTCGTGTACGCCTCGATGGTGTACGTCCCCGGTATGTTCACGCCGAAGGTCGCGTCGGTGTTCGTCGCCGTCATCGGCCCGAAGAGGGTGGACGTGAAGGGTCCGTTGCTGATCCTGGCGGTCCATGTCGTCGAGACGATGGTGTAGGGCGCGGTGACGGTGTCCAGCGTCGCCACGATCGCGCCACCCAACGTGGGCGACGTATCCGCGAGCGTCACGCCGGTCGCGACCTCCATCGGCTTGACGTCGATGGTCCTCCTGCCGCCCTCGGTGAGCGGCCCCATGAAATCCACGGGGTACTCGATCACGGTCGCGGAGAGTTGGAGCCGAGGCTCCAGGCTTTCAAGGCGCAAGGAGACGCGGTTCGGTGCGGCGCGGTGCGCTTTCATGATGGATGTCAGACTCCCGGTGAGGGAAGGTCGGCGAACGCCGGCCGGAAGACGAGCATCAAAGCGATCGAGGCGCGTGACGCGCTTCGATGGGCGTGATCTTGACAAGGGCCCATGCCTTTTTCAAGTAGGCGTCAGCAATATTTAAAAGAATTCACGATCAACTCCGTCTCCGTCGCGAAACACGCCGAGGTCGCGACTCGATGGCGGCGAGGCCCCGAAGGCCCTCCCCTTCGGCGTCGGCAAGGTCGGCCCAGGCACCGGGGGCCAGGTCGTCCAGGGCGACGCCGCCGACGGCCCAGCGGACCAATCGAAGCGTGGGGTGGCCGATGGCGGCGGTCATGCGGCGGACCTGGCGGTTGCGGCCCTCTCGGATCGTCAGCCGGAGCCAGGCGGTGGGGACGTTCTTGCGGAACCGGATCGGGACGGGACGCTCGGGAAGGTCCGGCGGATCGTCGAGAAGCGCCACGTCGGCCGGTTTGGTCGGGCCGTCGCCCAGCGTCACGCCCCGGCGAAGCGCTTCGAGCGCGTCGGCGGTCGGGAGTCGTTCGACCTGGACGAGGTAGGTCTTGGGGTGTTCGAAGCGGGGATCGGTCAGGCGGTGGGCCAGGGGGCCGTCGTCGGTCAGGAGCAAAAGGCCCTCGCTGTCGCGGTCGAGCCTCCCCGCGGCGTAGACGCCGGGGATCGGGACCAGATCGGCCAGGGTCGGCCGGCCCTCCGGGTCGGTGAACTGGCAAAGCACGCCGTAAGGCTTATGCAGCTTGATCGTTCGGGACATGGGCGCGGTTTCGATGAGGGGAGAGGTTCCGGCGCGGGGGTTGCGACCCTTGGCGATCCGTCGCGATCCAATGTATCGTCGATTCTGGTCGACCGACCACGCGAACCAAAAACGCTGATCGTCACGGATTTCGGGGACAGTGAACATAACGGCCCTCCCCCCTCGCGGGGGAAGGTGGCCCGTAGGGCCGGATGAGGGGGGGCGAGACAGAGGGCCCTTGGAATCCCAGGCCGTCCGGGTCGGCTTTCGACTTACCGACGGCTTCCGGTCGCGCCGCCCCCTCATCTGACTCCTTGGAACGCCGCCGAAATAACTTCCCGGAATTTAACCACGGAGTCACGGAGGACACAGAGAGGAAATCGAGAATTGAAAATAAATGAATTTATAAATTCAATGATTAAAGACGGCCGGATCGCTCCTCGTTCTCTCTCTCCGTGTCCTCGGTGACTCTGTGGTTCCCTATCTTCGTCGCATGGATTCGACAAGTTGTTTTCGGCAGCGTTCCTCGGAGTCTGTCTTCCCCCGCGAGGGGGGAAGAACGTCTCTGGCCCCCAAAATCCGTGTCGGTCAGCAAAAGCGGACCTGGACGTCGCCGCGTCCCCAGCCCTTCGAGGTCGCCCTTGTCGTCATCGCCCGCCCAGTTCGATCCCGGTCCTCGTCGGGGCGCGTTCGCGCGTCTGCTCGTCGCCCTGCTGGGGGCGTCGGCCCTGGCGCTTGGCGTCTCCGGCTGCGAGTACTTCACGTCCGAGCGTCTCTCCAAGCTCGCGCCCGGCGGCGAGAAGCCCCCGGCCGTCGCGACGACGCCCGCCGCCGGGGGAGCCTCCGAGGAGGACGAGGCCGCGCGACTGTCCGCCGCCGAGGTGGTCGCCATGCTGGAACGGATCATCCGCGGCAACCAGCGCGAACTCGACGACCTCGCCCCGCGCGTCGAGGACCAGGACGAGATGGAGGAGGCGCGCGACGTCTTCCAGCACCTCGACGACCTGAAGCAGAGCCTCGACCGCGAGCGCAAGAAAGCCCGGGAGGCCGACGACGACGCTCGCTACGCGGAGATCGACCGCCAGGCGGGCGCGTTGGAGAAGCCCTGGAACCTGGCCCGTGGCCGACTCGACCTGGACCTACGCGGCCGGACGCTGGTCCGGGAGCGCATCGAGATCCTCCGCGACGTGGTGGCGCACGACCGGCGTCGACTGGACTCGATCCTGGCCACCGGCGAGCTGACTCGGGTCCTCAACGAGAAGCCCCCCGAACCCGCGCCCGCCGTCGACCGACCCGCGGCGTCGGTCCCGACCGCCGAGGCCGAGAAGCCCGACGACGCGCCGCCGGCCGCGGCGATCCCCTTGGTCCCCGGCCCGCCGACGGCGGCGCCGAAGCAAGAGGAAGCCAGGCCGGACGCCGAGAAGAAGGACGACGCCAAGCCCGCCGAGGCCCCCAAGGCGGACGAGGCCGGGACCGAGACGCCCAAGGACGCCGCCGCGGCCGACGCCGAGAAGAAGCCCGTCCCTCCGCCCAGCAAGGAACTGGTCGTCGCCAAGAAGACCCTGGAGGCCAAGAGCACCGCCGTCCAGAGGCTTCAGGAGCGGTCGATCACGCTCGACGCCCGCATGAAGAGTCTGGAGCGGTCGTTGCAACTGCTCAAGGACCTGGCGGACGTCGCCCGGCGGTCGGCCGAGAACGCGACCGAGACCGGCGACTACCTCCAGGAACAACTCGCCGACGAGAAGCCCTCGGCCGCGGTCCAGGCCTGGACTCATGACGGCGCCGACGCCCTGGGCTCGCTCTCCCGACGCGCCCGCGCCGCCGGCGAGGACGAGAAGCGGATCCGCGCGCGGCTCGGCGACATGGTCGAGGAACGGGAGTTGGTCGTCGACGCCCTCCGCCAAACCGTCGTCCACGCCCAGTCGGCGCGCGAGGGCCTGGAGCAGACCCAGGAGACCGTCGAGGCGCTGCAAAGCCCGCTCTCCTCCCACAACATCCGGCGATGGTTCCGCGACAACGCCCCGCCGATCGTCGCGACCCTGGTCGTGATGTCGCTGCTGTACCTGCTGGTCACCCGCTATTCGCACCGGCTGGTGAAGTTCTTCGCCGCGCGGGGGATCCGCGGCTCGAAGGCCGAGCGCGACAACCGCATGGAGACGCTCGTCAGCGTGCTGCAGAACACCGGCGGCGCGCTCGTGCTGCTGGTCGGCGGCGCGACGCTGTTAAGCCAGGTGGGGATTCCGGTCGGCCCGCTGCTGGGCGGGGCCGCGGTCGCCGGCGTCGCGGTGGCCTTCGGCGCCCAGAACCTCATCAAGGACTTCTTCTACGGCTTCATGATCCTGCTTGAGAACCAGTACAAGCTCAAGGACGTCGTCAAGATCGGCGACCACAGCGGCCAGGTGGAGCAGATCACCCTCCGCATGACGGCCTTGCGCGACGGCGACGGCGGCCTCCACTTCCTTCCCAACGGCTCGACCACATCGGTGGTCAACCTGACCCACGGTTGGTCCAGCGCCACCTTCGCGGCCCGGATCGCCTGGGAGGAGGACGTCGACCGGGTCATCGCGATCATCGCCGAGCTGGGCAAGGAACTTCGCCAGGACCCCAAGTTCCGGCTCATGATCGTCGACGACCTGGACGTCTGGGGGGTGGATTCCATCTCCGGCCGAGCGGTGGAGATCCGGTTCGCCATCAAGACGCTGCCGCTGCAACAGTGGGCCGTGAAGCGCGAGTTGCTCAAGCGGCTCAAGAAGAAGTTCCAGGAGAAGGACGTCCTGCTCCCGCCGCTGGTCCTGGCGGCGACGGAGCCGCCGAAGTAGTCGGCGATTTTCAGCGCGTCGGCGCGGAATCGGCACTAAAATACAGGGAGTGAAAACGAGACGTCCGGTTCTTTCCCATCCCAAGGGAGCGACGGCGATGAGACGGTTGGCCCTGGCGGCGGCGTGCCTGATCGGTTCGGCGGCGACGGTCTCGGCCCAGGAGGCGTGGGGGCCTTCGGCCTACGGCGGCTTCGGCGGCCAGTACGCGCAGACGCCGTCGCTTTACTATCCCTTCCCCGGCGTGATCGAGTCCCGGTTCGGGACTTACTTCTCCGCGCCGGTGGTCCCGCCCCTGGGGGCCGACACGATCGTCGAGGCCGCGTCGATCGACGCGGTCAACGCGGCCCACGAGGGGATCGACCCGGTCGCCAAGGCCAAGGCCGACGCCGACGCCCGCGCCAACGCCGACGAACGGGCCGCCGGCGGACGTCGCAAGACCGCCTCTCGCGCAGGGCGTCGCGGCCCCGGAACGACCCTCCGCAACTCGAACAGCCCGCCGCCGCCGTTCCGACGCGCCCTGCCCCGCGGCGATTACCAGGCGCTCAACGACCGCCCCGCCGGCGTGCCGACCTACACGCCCTTCGCCCGCCATCAAACCTACGGCCAGGCCTACGGCATGGGCCCCTACGGTAGTAACTTCTACGCCGGCTGGTGGCACGGCTACGCGCCGTCGAACTCCGTCGTCGCCCCCGACGACGTATTCGTCCCCTGAACCGCCGCGGCCGGGCCGCGAGGCCCCAGGAACCGAATCAACCGATCCGCCAGCCTCGCCGCGTCCGCCGGCCCCGTCCGGCACTCCCACACGACGAGCGCGCGCCAACCGAGCCGCCGCAGTTCTCGGACCACCCGCGCGTCTCGTCGTCGGTTCCCCTCCAGCTTGGGCCGCCAGAACTCCGGCCGAGACTTGGGCATCCGCGCGCCCCTCGGGCATCGATGCTGGTGCCAGAAGCAGCCGTGGACGAACACGACTCGCTTGCGGCCGGGAAAGACCAGGTCGGGACGTCCCGGCAGCTTGCCGTCGTGAAGGCGGTAGCGGTATCCCAGCGCGTGGACCAGTCGCCTGACCCGCATCTCCGGCTTGGTGTCCTTGGAGCGGACCCGCGCCATCCGCTCGCTTCGTTCTTGGGGGTTGAGCGTGTCCACCGTCCGCCTCCGTCGCGTGGGTCTGGAGTCATCGTCGGCGATTCTCAAAAGCACGCGGCGGGCCGTTCGGCGACGATTCGGACGGCGACCGTCCCTCTCCAGGCGTTCCCGTCGCGGCCTCGGGGATGTATCATCTCGGGTGATCGGTATTGAGGGGCCGCCGGCTTGAGCGTCCGGATACGGTCGCGCGGGGTCGAGTCCCTCGCGCTTGCTCGACCGGATCGCGGAGGCGGGTTCGTGAGCCGTCGATCGGCGCGGATTTTGGTTTTGCTGGCGGTCCTGGCGGTCGTGGCGACGGCGAGTCTCGGCGTCGGCTCGGTGCGGCTCTCGCCGGCTCGAATCCTCGCGGCGTTGAGCGGCGAGGGGAGCGACGCGACCATCGTCCGCGATCTTCGCGCCCCCCGGGTGATCCTGGCGGCCCTGGTCGGCCTGGCGCTGGGAGCGGCGGGAGCGGCGTATCAGGGGCTTTTTCGCAATCCGCTGGCCGATCCCTACGTCATCGGCGCCTCCTCCGGATCGGCCCTGGGGGCGACGTTGGTGATGGTCTCCCTCGGCGGCGCGGGGGCGCTGGGGTTCGGCGCGGTGTCGCTGGGGGCGTTCCTGGGGGCGATGGCGGCGGCGGGGCTGGTCTACGCCTCCACCGCCTGGTGGGGCCCCGCGCCGATCGTCACCTTGCTGCTGGCGGGAACGGCGGTCAGCAGCAGCCTGGGGGCGGTCGTCTGGCTCCTGATGGTCCTCAACAACGAGGAGTTGGCCCGGATCGTCCTCTGGATGATGGGGAGTCTGGCCGGTCGCGGCTGGGCGACGGTCCTGGGCGGAACGCCTTACATCGTCGTCGGGTTCGCGGGGTTGTGCGTTCTGGCCCGGCCGCTGGACGCCCTCTCCCTGGGCGAGCGGCAGGCGGCGGCGCTGGGGCTGCCGTTGCGACGGATGAGCGGGTTCGTCGTGGCGGCGGCCAGCCTGGCGACGGCCGCGGCGGTGGCCGTCGCGGGGATCATCGGCTTCGTCGGCCTGATCGCCCCCCACGTCGCGCGGGCGTTCGTCGGGGCTCGACACCGCTACCTGATCCCGGCCTCCGGCCTCGCCGGCGCGATCCTGCTGGTGCTGGCCGACGACCTGGCGCGGACGGTCGTCGCCCCGGTGGAGCTTCCCGTCGGCATCCTCACGGCGATCCTGGGAGGGCCGTTCTTCTTGATCGTGCTGAGGAGGTCCGGCCGATGAGCGCCCGCCTTCGCGCCCGGGGCCTTTCCTGCGGCTACGGCCGCGGCCTGACCGACGTCCTGGCCGCCGTGGATCTGGACGTCCCCGCCGGAACGGTGCTGGCGCTTCTGGGCCCCAACGGGGCGGGCAAGACGACCCTGTTGCGGACCCTCGCCCGACTCCTGCCGCCGCGCGGCGGGACGGTCCTGCTCGACGACGAGGACGTCTGGGATCGAGGCCGCTCCTGGACCCATCGCCGGCTCGCCGTCGTCCTGCCCGACGACCCCGGCGGCGCGCGGTTGACCGTCGAGGAGGTCGTCCGCCTCGGCCGCGCCGCGCATCGCGGCTGGTGGCTGCCGATGACCGCCGAGGACGACGAGGCCGTCGCCCGCGCGCTGGAGCTGACCCGCTTGATGGCCATGCGGCATCGAACCGTCGACGCCCTCTCCGCCGGCGAATGGCAGCGCGTGACCCTGGCGCGCTCGCTGGCGCAGGAGCCCCGCGTCCTGCTATTGGACGAGCCCACCGCGCATCTGGACTGGAGCTTCCAGATCGAGATCCTCGACCTGCTCGACCGCCTGGCGCGGGAGGAGGGCCTGGCGGTCGTCGTCAGCCTCCACGACCTGAACCAGGCGTCGACCTGGGCCGACCGGATCGCCCTGATCGCCGAGGGGACGCTCCTGACCGAGGGGACGCCCGAGGCGGTCCTCACGCCCGAAATCCTCGCCCGCGTCTACAATTGCCCGGTCCTGGTCGACCGCCACCCGGTCTCCGGCGCCCCCATGGTCCTCCCCCCGCCACGACGAAGGAATCATTAGGAAATGAACAAGATTCACGAACCAAAGTCCCCTCTCCCGTCGGGAGAGGGTGGCCCGAAGGGCCGGGCGGGGGTCGTCGCGCTTCGGAGCAAGCGACGGCGATCCTCGCCTTCTCCCCTTGAGGGAGAAGGTGGCCCGAAGGGCCGGATGAGGGGTCGACCGG
>CALCIB010000269.1 GCA_937907525.1 uncultured Planctomycetales bacterium
ACGTCGCCCAGGGAGGCGAAGCTGGCGGCGACGCCCCCCATCGTCGGGTGGGTCAACACGCTGATGAACAGCCCGCCGGCCGAGCGGTAGCGCTGAAGCGCCGTGGAGACCTTGGCCATCTGCATCAGCGAGAAGATCCCCTCGTGCATCCGCGCGCCGCCGCCGGAGCCGGAGACGATGACCAGGGGGAGCTTCTGGCGGGTGGCCTCCTCGACGGCTCGCGTCAGCTTCTCGCCGACGACCGAGCCCATGCTTCCCATGATGAAGCCGCTATCGGTGATGCCGAAGACGATGCGACGGCCCTTGATGAAGCCCTGGCCCACCAAGGCCGCCTCGTTGAGCCCGGTGCGGGCCTGCTCGGCGAGGACGCGCTCGGGGTAGGGGCGGCGGTCGTCGAACTCCAGGGGGTCGGCGGGTCGGAGGTCGGGGAACCAGTCCTCGAAGGTGTCCTCGTCCAGAAGCTGGGCGATCCGCTGGCGGGCGGTCAGGGACATGTGGTGATTGCACTCGGGGCAGACGTTGAGGTTCTGCTCCACCTGCTTGCGGAAGAGGGTCGCCCCGCAGCCGCCGCAGCGCATCCAGACCCCCTCGGGGACGCGCTTGGCCTCGAAGCGCCCTTGCCAGGCTTGCGGCGGTCCTCCCATGGCGGCCATGATCGGTCGTACTCCTTGTGGCGAACGGGGGCGGGCGCGCGGGACGGGCGCTGAAAGTCGCGCCTTCAGGGTTTCCAGACGCGACGGTCTTGTCAAGAGGAGCCGCGGCCGTTGAGCAGGTCGGTCTGGACCTCGATCTGCTCGAAGCCGCAGCAGGGGAGGAACTCGTCGAGTTGGAGGCGGGGGACGCGCTTGAGGTAGCAGGCGATGAGCCGGCCGATCGGCTCGCCGGCGATCAGGCCGAACGCCTCGTCCTTGTGGCGTCGGATCAGGGGACGGAAGGCGGCTCGGATCCGGTCGAGGGCCTCCTCGATGGTTTCGCCGCGGGGAGGGCGGATGGTGCGGGGGTCGTCGATCCACTGGCGGAAGAGTCGGGTGTTGCGACGGCGGATCTCCTCGATTTGAAGCCCTTGCCAGAGCCCCTGGTCGAGGTTTCGGAACTCGTCGAGCTTCCTGGGACGCAAACCCAGGGCCTTGCCGACGACCTCGGCGGTGCGGACGACGCTCTCGCCGGGCCCGCAGTAGAGGGCCGACAACGGCGCGTACCGCTCGCGCTCGGCGAGCCGTTCCGCCAGCCGGTCGACGTCGAGCCGCCCCTGGTCGCTCAGCGGGATGTCGAGGACGCCCTGGACTCGGTTCTGCTCATCGTAGAGCGTCGCCCCGGGGCGGATCAGTAGGATCTGCGATGCCATCGACGCGGCCATCGTTTCTCGTCGGAATGGGTGGGCGGCGCGGACGTCGTCCGTGACAAGGACGCGGCCGGCATCGCGGTCGTTCGCCCGCGGCCGCATGGCGTCGACCGCGAGCCCTCCCCTTGGTAGACGGGTGAATCGCCCCCGTCGCATCGTCACGTTCTACCATCCCGTCCCGCGTTTGACAAGATTCCGACCCGCCGCCCCTTCCGGCGCCGCGTTAGGTCTCGGTTCGGCGTTCCAGGTCGCGCGCGAATCGTTCGAGGGCGCTCGCAAGCTCCTCGTCCTCGATATCCCACAGCGAATGACCCGTGGCGTCCTCGCCGAGAAGTCCGAGGGTCGCCATCAACTGCCCCAGCCGCATTTCGGGGCAGAGCCGATGGACCTCCTTGAGCCGCTGGAGCACGGTCGCTTGGACATCGGCCGTAATCATAATCGGTCTCCGATCCTGGGGTTCCGGCCGCGAGGCTGGCGGAACTTGCCGATCACCTCCACCCGGATCTTGCGCCCAGGGGTGAGCTTGGCGACGCGCGTGGCCCGAGTCACCCCGTTGATGATCTCCAGCGCCCCATCCGAACCCTCATGGACTCAGACCGGAGACATCCCATCGGATGACGCGCCGAACCGGGCGATCCGCCGCTGAAGCTTATACAGGTCGGCTCCCGACGCGCGGGACGGCGGCCGAAACTCGGCGGGATCAACGTCGCGAAAGTCGGCCGCCATGCTTCGATCACGCTGGTCGGAGCGCCCCGGCTGGGGCTCACGCGGTCAGGGCCTCGCGCCACGAACCCGCCTCCATCCAGTATAACCGGCCCCGGCGGCCAAGCCCACGGCGACCGAAACCACGAGACCCACGGGTCACGAGACCCACGGGTCAGACTTGGTTTTTCGAGACCCACGGGTCAGACTTGGTTTTTGGCTTTTCTTCGACGAGCAGACCGAATAACCAAAAACCAAGTCTGACCCTGTGGCTCGTCCGTCGAGCAGACCGAATAACCAAAAACCAAGTCTGACCCTGTGGCTCGGACCCTGTGGCTCGTGCAAGTCTGACCCTGTGGCTCGTGGACCCTGTGGCTCGTGTGACCCTGTGGCTCGTGGTCATGCAAACGGTTGGCTCGGCGTGACCCACCTAGCGGCGATCTGTCCTGAATCACCCAATCAACGAGCATGATCCGGAATGTCACCGTTTTAGTTTTCTGATTCGTCAGACCATTGAGCAAGGGATCAACATGCTGAACACGATCTACCATGAACTCGGGCATATCGTTGTCGGAAGGCGGCAGGGCTTCCCGCTCACCGCGTTCAAGATCGAAAACGCCGGTCACGGGATCTTTCACGGCGAATGTGGAATCAGCTATAAGCCTGATACGCCGTACCCGCTTGTGTTGCTGAACTACTTTGCAGGACCGCTCGCCGAGGTTCGGTTCTTGGGTAACGGCGCGGTTATCGACTTTGACCGCTCGTTCATTCCATTTACGGTCGCGAACCAGAAGATGAGTACGCCGACTCGGTTTGTCGGGGCCGCTCTGGTGAACGTAGGCCGAGAGGTGTTCAGCGACGACTGGGACGGGGTGAACGCCACGATTCAGGCGGTCAAGGATCACGGGGAAGAGGTCATTTACCTGGAGATGTTTCTCCAGACCCTGAAGGCGGCCATCCAGTTCGTGAACGACGAAGGAAACTGGGCGATCATCACGGAGGCGGCCCAAGCCCTCGCTGTTGAGGACGCACTCGTGAACTCCGCGGCCGGTCAGACCGTCGATCTTCTGGCCCGTGCGACCGAGTTGCTGGCTAACGTCCCGGGAGCGGAAAAATGGTCAGGAGCCGATCTTGGGGCTGAGCCGACGCCGAAGCCCGCACCTGACGGCGTACAATGAGCATGGCTTCGGTTCGTGTCCCCGCGCCTTGTCGGTCCTTGGCTCGTCGGGGCGCGACGCGCGGCAGGCGCTCGCGGTGGGGCCGGCTCGGCGCGAGCGCCGACGAACCGGGTGAGGGAGGTGGACTTGCCGAGAAAGCTCCGCGCATTGGCGAGGGACTTGATCGACGCCGGTTTCACGCTTCTTCCCGGCGGGGGAAAAGGCTCGCACCGCAAGTTCACGCACCCGAATTACCCAGGCGCGGTGACCCTTAGCGGCGGAGACGGCGACGACGCCAAGAAGTATCAGGAGAGGCAGGTCAAACGAGCCATCGAGGAGGCCAACGGATGAAGCCGGTCGATGCCTATCATCGCTGGGTGGAGTGGAGCGACGAGGACCAGGTTTACATCGGCAAGTGCCCCGATCTTATCACCGGCATCCACGGCGACGACCCGGTCCAGGTCTACAAGGAACTCGGCGAGGTCGTCCAGGAAGTTATCGACCACCTCCAGCAGACCGGACGGCCCCTCCCCCCCGCGCGAACACGGCCGATGATGGAGGTCCTGTAGCCACGAGTGGGACGGGGCGGTCGAAACGTCGCGCGCCCCTGGATCCGGGGGCGGCGGCGCGCGATCATCGGCGCGCGGGCGTCTCGTCGCTCTTGGTATCAACGTGTGATCAGAAAATAAAGCGCTCGCCCCGAGGCTCCAGGGGAACGCACCATGAATCCGCGATCGTTCGCCGGGGCCGTCGCCCTGGCCGCTTGTCTTTTCGCATTCTCGACGAGCTTCGCCGACGAGGGGGGCGGGGACGAGGACGCGAGGCTCAACGCCGCGTTCGACGCCTACCTCAAGGAGTGGTTTCGACGCGAGCCGGTCACGGCCACGAGCCTGGGCGACCACTCGCACGACGACCGCCTCGACGACCTCTCGCCCGAGGCCAGGCGGTCGAACCTCGACTTCCAGAAGGCGACGCTTGAACGCCTCGGCCGCGAGATCGACGCTGGGAGGTTGACCCCCGCCGGGAGGGTGGATCTCGACGTCTTCCGCCGCAACCTGGAAGCCTCGATCTGGCTCCGCGAGAACTTCGACCCCTTCCGCGAAGACCCCCGCGTCTACGGCGACTACGTCACCAACTCCGTCTACCTGCTGCTCACCCAATCGACGCTCCCCAGGGACGTCAACCGCCGAAACGCCCTGAAGCGGATCGAGGCCGCCCCCAGGATCCTGGAGACGGCCCGACGGACCATCGAGCGGGCCTCGCGGGTCAAGACCGAGACCGCCATCAAGCAGGCCGAGGGCGCCGTCGCGTTCTACAAGAACGACCTGTTCCTCCTGGCCGGCGACAAGCCCGGCGAGGGCGACCTGGCTCCCGCCGCCGCCAAACTGGCCGGCGAGTTGGAGGCGTTCGTCACGTTCCTCAAGGACGACGTCCTCCCCAAGTCCACCGACGACTGGCGGATCGGCCGCGAGCGGTTCGCCAAGAAGCTCGACTTCGAGATCGACGCCGGCATCACCGCCGACGAACTGCTCGCCGAAGCCGAGTCGGAGGCCGTCCGGGTCGAGGCCGAGATGGCCACCCTCGCCCGCCAACTCTGGCCCCGCTTCTTCCCCGGCGAGCCCGCCCTCCCCGACGACGAGGCCGGCAACCGCGAGACCACCCGCCGCGTGCTCGCCAGGATCGGCGAGGACCACGGCTCCGCCGAGACCCTCGTCGACGACGCCCAGGCCACCGTCGCCCGGATCAAGGACTTCATCCGCGATCGCAAGATTCTGACCCTCCCCGAGCCCGACCAGTGCCGGGTCATCGAGATGCCCGAGTTCATGCGCGGAAACTCGGTGGCCTACCTCAACCCCGCGCCCCCGTTGGACGCCCGCGGCGGCAGCGAGTACGCCATCAGCCCGCCGCCGGCCGACTGGTCGCCCGAGCGCGCCGAGAGCTTCCTGCACGAGTACAACCGGGCGATGCTCCAGATCCTGACGATCCACGAGGCGTACCCCGGCCACTACGTCCAGCTCGAATACGCCAACCGCTGCCCGAGCCTGATCCGCAAGGTGCTCTGGTCCGGCACCTTCGCCGAGGGCTGGGCCGTCTACACCGAGCGGATGATGCTCGATCAGGGCTTCGGCGACGGCGACCCGGCGCTTCGGCTCCAGCAGTTGAAATTCTACCTGCGGGCCGTCGTCAACGCGATCCTCGATCACAAGATGCACTGCGACGGCATGACCGACGAGGAGGCTCGCGAGCTACTCGTCGGCCGGGCGTTCCAGACCGACGGCGAGGCGACGGGGAAGATCGTCCGGGCCAAGCAGTCGTCGTGCCAGCTTTCCACCTACTTCGCCGGCCGCACGGCCTTCGTCCGCCTCCGCCGCGCGATCCAGAACGAGACGGGCGCCAAGTTCGACCTCGGCCGCTACCACGAGGCCGTCCTGAGCGAGGGGACGCTCCCGGTGAAGCACCTGCCGGGGCTGGTCCGCGCGCGGCTGGGGCTCGCGGGGAAGTGAAGGATCCCGAGACGACGCGGCCCCGCCGCGAGCGCGTCGCGGCGGGGCCGAGCGGGAGTCATGTCGAAAGGCTTCGCGCCTGGCCGGTCAGGGCTGAGGCGCGGGCGGGGCGGGCTTCTTGCCGCCGTGGAGTTGCTCGTCGCCCATGGCGGAGAAGAAGTCCTGGGGCTTGGCCTTGTAGGACGGCGGGGCCTCCGGCAGCTTCAACTCGGAGAGGAGCTTGTCGCGGACGTGGTCCATCTCGGGGTAGAGGTCCGAGTAAGCCGTGCGCTGTTGGGGGGTGACGGCGGGGCCGAACCGGAGGTTGAAGGTGTGCATGAAGGCCAACAGGTGGCTGACGTTGGTCTTCTCGACCTTGCGGAGTTCGTTGAGGACGTCCTCGACCTGGGGCTTGTCCAGCATCCGGGTCAGGGCGATGATGGTCTTGGCGAAGTTCAGCGCGTCCTGGTCCTCGCGCTTGTCGGACAAGGGGACCTCGGTCAGCTTGTCCTTGATCCGATTCGCGACGCCGCGGATCTGATCGAGGGTGTCGGGGTCGATTCCGCCTTCCTCGACTTCCTTGCGGGCTTGCTGGACCAGGCGGTCGAAGTCCTCTTGTTCGGGCTTCAGCCTGGGGTCGCGGAGCCGAGCGGGCCACTTGGAGGCGTCGCGGATCCCGGCGAGGCTGATCGAGATCGCCTCGGCGGCGTTGACGAACGGGATCTGACGGACCATCTCGGCGTCGATGGGGGCGTCGATGGTCCGCAAGGACGAGGCCGGGATCCGGGGGTCGGCCAGTTGGTCGAGGATCGCGTTGAGGGCGTCTCCCTGCTGGATGTCCCGCGACGACGGGTTGGTCAGAATGCGGTCCATGTTGGCGTCGTAGGCGTCGCGATTCTTCGCGAGGATCGCGTTCCGACGCCCGTAGTAGCGCCGGTTGGCCTCCTGCTGGGCCTCGTAGACGTAGGAGTTCCAGCGCATCACGGTGTCGGTGTTGATCGAGGCGGCCTGGGCCGTGTTCAGGTTGTACTGGCCGGCGCCCATGGCGAACATGCCCAGGCCCTGGGCGATGCTGCCGCCGACGGTGGAGCCGGCGCCCCAGCCTCCCCAGCCGTAGCCGCCGTAGCCGCCGTAGTGCCCGTAGCCCCACTGGGCGCGGCACTCGCCCGCGGCCAGGGACAGGGCGACCGCCAAGCCCAGGGCGGCGGGGATCGTTCGTTTCCGCATGGTACTACCTCTCGGGTGTCGTCGTTGCCAATCCCCGCGGCCCCGCCGGTGGGCGGGAGTGGCGTGGTCCGATCCGCTTGAGCCTGGATGAGAGGAGCGCGGTCGTCAAGGACCGAGGCTCGCCTCTAAATAGAACTATAAGCAACGCCGGCGCCGGAATCCACAAGACGAACTTGCTCGCATCGACCGACGCGGGTTCGGGATGCGACGGTTGGCGCGGTCGTCGGGAGACGACCGGCGGCGGGCGGGGTCAGTCGTCGTCCAGGGGGACCAGGTCGATCTCCGGCTCCTCGGCCGCCCCGGGCTTGACGGCGGGGGCGTGGGCGACGGCGGCCGGGTCCGGTTCGACGCGGAAGATCAGCGGGCCGATGGCGACCTCGTCGCCGGGGAACAGCCGGATCTCGTCGATCTTGCGGCCGTTGACCCGCACGCCGTTGCGACCGCCCAGGTCGCGCACGATCAGGCGGTCGTAGACCAGGGCGAAGCAGCAATGCCGGCGCGAGATCTTGGGCGAGTCGAGCCGCAGGTCGCACTCCGAGTGCCTTCCCACGAGGTGGACCGGCCGGTGCAAGGCGATCGCCGCCCCCCCTTTCCGCGTCAACGGCGCCAGTTGGAAACTCATTCGACGAACCCGTTCGTGTCCGTGCCCGAGAGCCGCGCCGACTTCGGCGACGGCGCCTTCGAGGGCTCGTCGCCGCTTTCGCGACGATGCTCGGTCGAGGGGGGGAAGACCCGCCACGCCCCGGCGTCTGGAACGTCGTCCTCATCCTCGGGAGTATACGTCCCCCCGCAGCACTCGGGAGTGGATTTGGGCGAGAACCCGGGCGGGTCCGAAGGCCGCGCCGCGGCGTCGGCGGGGGTCGGGCTCGCGGCGGGGCGGTCGTGATCCGTTCCGACGTCCAGCCGGTAGCGGACGTGCGCGATCGACAACTCGTCGCCGGCGCGCAGGCGACCCGTCTCCACCCGCTGGCCGTTGATCCGCACGCCGTTGGTGCTTCCCAGGTCGCGCACCAGGACCTCGCCGTCGTCGCGCGCCATGCAACAATGGTGACGCGAGATCCGCAGCGAATCCAGCCGGACGTCGCACGCGGGATGACGTCCCACCACGACCATGGCGCGATCCAGATCGATATCCGGACCTCCGTCGAGGGCCACGAGGCGGGCGTGCATGGGACTGGATCCTTGAACGACCCCGACGACGGATCGGAACGGGGCCCGTCGCGGAAGGACGCGAAGATTATGACTATTATAGTCGGTCTCGGCCCGCCCGGCCACGTCAACCGAACCGGCGGTCCCAGGTCCTCCCGGTCCCGAAACGCCGGACGGCGAAGCCGCCGCGGTCTTCTCCACGAATCGGAAACCGGGATGCCCCCCCGACCGCGACAAGAATTCCCACGCGAGCCGTCCCGACCCGTCGCCCGATCCGCGCGTCGCGCGGATCGCGGCCCCCAGGGTCGTCGATTCGTCGCCCGATTTCAATACGGAAACGATGCAAGATGAAATATTTCATCTCGACGCCCGCCGGGCCCCGCCGCGGAGCGGTCGGGATTGCAGCCATGCGACCGCCTCCGACAGGGATTCCCGGATCGGCCTGGGTACCAGCCCCAGCTCGCGAAGACTCCGCGTCGCGTCGAAGTGCATCAGTCTACGCGCGAGTCGCAGTCCCGTGACGCTCGCCCTGGGAGAGCGGCCCGAGACGTGGTCGGCCCAGAACTCGCTGGCGTGGGCGAAGGCCAGACCCAGCGGGTATGGGACTCGCCAACGGGGCGCCGGCCGCCCCGTGATTTCCGAAAGCAGGTCGAAAAGTTCCAGAAGCGAGAGGTTGGTCCCTCCCAGCAGGTAGCGCTTGCCCGTTCGGCCCGCCTCCAGCGCCCGCGACAGCCCCAGCGCGACGTCGCGGACGTCGATCAGGTTCAGCGTGCAGTCCAGGACCGCCGGCAGCGCGCCCTGGCGGAAGTCGTCGATCAGCCGGGTGGGAGGGGAGCCGCCGCGGTCGCCGGGGCCCACCGGCATCGTCGGGTTGACGACCACCACCGGCGCGCCCCGGCGGGCCAGTTCCATCGCGTGGTTCTCGGCCCGGAGCTTGGACAGGCAGTAGGGGCCCACCGCGTCGGACTCCTCGATCCGGACGTCCTCGTCGATGGGGCCGTCGGCCTTGGCCTTCGTGAGGATGCTCTCGGTGCTGACGTGCAGCACTCGTTCCGCCCCCGCGGCCAGGGCGGCGTCGAGGACGTGGACGGTCCCGCGGTGGTTGACCGCGTCGAACTCGCCGCGGTCCCGGGTCCAGAGGTTGGGGTTGGCGGCCAGGTGGTAAACGAACCGGCCGCCGCGAAGCGCCTCGTCGAGCCCCTCGCGACTCCTGACGTCGGCGAAGACCGTCTCCACGCCCGGCGGCAGGAACGAGACGTCCACCCCCGGCTTCTCCACGACGCGGACGCGCTCGCCCCGCGCGACCAAAAGCGTCACGAGGTGGCCGCCGATGAACCCCGCGCCTCCGGTCACGACCGTCAGATCGTTCATCGCGGCCTCCCCGTTTCGCGACGCGCGCCCGGCCTGTAGCATGAACCGCGTCGAACATTCATGAATTCGGCGGCCCCCCACGCTTCCGCGGGAGGATCCCTTGAGAGACGACGTCCCCCATCGCTCCCCGTTCGCGCGCCGGTTCGCGACCGCCCTCGGCCTCTCGATCCTGCTGGCGAGCGGCGCCAGGGCCGAGATTTTAGCAGGCGCCGCGGTTCGAGTCATCACGCCCGACCCCCTTCTGCCGGTCTCCGGCGGCATGGGGCCGACCCGGCCCGCCCATGAGAAGCGCGGCGATCTGACCGCCCGCGCCCTGGTCCTGCGCAAGGGGGACGTCACCGTCGGCGTCGTCTCCCTGGATCTGCTGGGCTTCCCCTCGGTCCTTTGCGACCGCGTCCGCGCCCTGGTCCCGCGGATCCCGGCGGAGAACGTCCTGATCGGCTCCACCCACACCCACAGCGCCCCGGACTGCTACGCCTTCCCCGACGGCGAGGGGGGGCATTCCGGCGACCTGGCGTACATCGACCTGGTCTGCCGACGCGCCGCGGAGGCCCTCAACGAGGCGCTCGACCGTCTCCGGCCGGCGCGGGTCCGCGTGGCGGTCGGCGAGGCGAAGGGTCGGATCGCCTATAATTACTACGCGCCGGACCTTTGCGACCGCCGGATGGGGGTGATCCAGGCCACGGGCGGCGACGGCGCCGTCATCGCGACCCTGGTCAACTTCGCCGTCCATCCCGAGGTGCTGGGCAACGAACAAGGGATCCTCAGCCCCGACCTGGTCGGCCCGCTTTGCGAGGAGTTGGAGGCGAAGGCCGGCGGCGTCGCCCTGTTCATCAACGGCGCGCAGGGGGGGATGGTCACCGCCGACAACCGCCTGCTCGATCAGCCCTCCGACCCGGTTCGCGGCTACTGGAAGGACGCCAGGACCTGGGACGAATGCCTCCGGATCGGCCGCTTGATGGCCTCCGAGGCGCTCCGGATCGTCGCCGAAGCCCCCGCGGAGGACGACCTGAAGCTGACCTGCCGCGCGCGGGTCGTCAAGCTGCCGGTCGAGAACGACGCGCTTTGGGCGGTGGTGGTCCATTCGCCGTTGAAGTATCCCCACGGCGACGGCCGGATCGTCTCGACCCGGATCAACCTCGTCGAGCTGGGCGACGCGCGGATCCTGACGATCCCCGGCGAGGCCCTGCCGAACATCGGCTTCTACCTCAAGCGGAAGATGGGGACGGAGTCCGCCTTCCTCTTCGGCCTGACCAACGACGCCTTCGGCTACATCCTCACCCGCGTCGACTTCCAGAGCTTCCCGCGCTACGACTACGTCTCGCGGACCTCGATGGGCGAGCAGACCGGGGAGATCCTGATCTCCGAGTCCCTGAAGCTGCTCGCCGAGGCCGACGCCGCGCGCTGACGCCCCCAGGCGGCTTCGCTCGGGTTCGTTCGCGCGGCGGCGACGAATTGATTCGACCTCGCAAGTCACCTTATCGCATGATGTTACAGCGTCAAATCCGCCCGCCAAATTGGCTTCGAACGTCAAAGTCGCATTACAATTCCGCGCGGCCGTCGAGTCCTTCGTCGTCTCTTCGCCCGTTGCCGCGATCGTCCGAAGTCGAACGACCGCCGACCGCGCGAGATCTTTCGACCCTCCAGCCTCCTCCTTCGTTTCCTTCTCATCGATTGTCAAAGAGCGACCGCCACCTCTCATGATCCGCGGCCGTAGGCTCGGGGTTTCAGGTTTTTCGGGCCGGGCCGGAAAATCCCACGAACCTTTCGAGCGTGCGAATGGACCCGATCGATCCACCCCAAAAGCCACGATGGCCGGAAAAATCCTGACCATCACGGATTTTGGGGGTGGTGGACATAACGGCCTTCCCCCCTCGCGGGGGAAGGT
>CALCIB010000270.1 GCA_937907525.1 uncultured Planctomycetales bacterium
CCCCTCATCCGGCCTTCGGCCACCTTCTCCCTCAAGGGGAGAAGGATGCGCGTCGTCGGCCTCCGAGTCGATCGAATCTCGCGCCGAGCGCTATCGACTGACCGCCCACGTCGTCGATCGATCGTCGGCGGGGTCAATCCTCGCCGGTGTAGGTCGCGTGGCAGTTGGACGTCTCCCACATCACGACCTCCACGATCGGCAGGCCGGCCGACCGCCCCTGGTCGTAGATCAGCCGGGCGATGTTCTCCGCGGTCGGGTTGTGGTCCATGACGAAGACCCGCTCGCCCCGCTCCCGCAACAGCGGCAGGATGGGGTCGTCGCGGTGCAGAAGCATGTTGTGGTCCAGCTCCTCGTCGATCCAGCGTTGCAGCGTGCGCTTGATGTCGCCGAAATCGACGAGCATGCCGCGTGGGTCGAGCTTGGGGCCCTCCAGCGTCACCACCGCCAGACCGTTGTGGCCGTGGAGGTGGCGGCACTTGCCGCCGTAGTTGAGCAGGCGGTGGCCGTAGCTGAAATCGATCTGGCGCGTCACCCGATACATGGCGTCGGTCCTCTCGTCCCGGTCGGTCGATGTCGATCGGCGTAGCGCGTGCGGTCGGCGACGCCCGCGTCGCGGAAGCCCGCTCGGCGTTCCGCGCACTTGTTGCAACGTCCGCAGTGCAGTCCGTCGACCGGGCGGATGCACGAGAACGTCTTCTCCAGGGGGAGCCCCGCCCCGCGGCGCACCACGTCCGGCTTGCGCAGGCCCGAGAAGGGCCGCAGCAGCCTGGGGCCGCCGGACATCGCCCGGGAGACGACCGACTCCAACTCCTGGAAGAAGCCGTCGGTGCTGTCGGGGAAGGGGTTGGAGCCCAGGGAGCCGAGCGCCAGGGCGTCGACGTCGCGGAGGCGGCACCAGACGGCGGCCTTGACGGTCAAGAGCAGGTTGCGGCCGGGGAGGTAGACGGCCTCGTCGGGGGCGTCGGCGTCGGGGACGTCGGGGCCGTCGGTGCTCCAGTGGGGGCCGTAGACGTCGCGGATCGGCTCGTCCAGGACGACCAGCGGCGCCAGCCCCGGCCGGGCGATCGCCGCCAGGTAGGAGCGGGTCGCGGCCAGCTCGACCGCCTCCCAGCGCAGGCCGCAGCGGACGTAGATCGGCTGCGCGCGGGCGAACCGCTCGCGGATCGTCGCGACCAGCACGCCGCTTTCGACCCCGCCGCTGACGAGGACGGCGACCGTCCCGGATCCGTCGTCTGGCATGCGTCCCTCGTTCGCCCTTGAGGCCCCCGTTCCTTCTCCATCTTAAGGGGGCGCGGCGGCGGGGCAAGCCGGCCGAGGAGCGGATGGGTTGGGCTTGCGTCGCGGTATGGGGATTACTAGGCTGGACGTCTGATGGACGAAACCGGATGCGGCCCGCGCGCTTCGGACGTCTCATTTTTTTTTCGCCCCGGCGCCGCGCCGGGGCGCCCACCGGAGACCAGGGACTAGACTTTCGTCGACCCTCGAACCCGTCCCCTTGGACGAGGACGACGCCCAGGCCGATCGACCGACGGCGACGCCCCGCGGCGCCCCGCCGATTCGACGCGCGCGCCCAAGATCGCGACGTCCGTAGATGGGAGCAGTTCGGCATGTCCAGCGACCGCATTCCGATGTCGAAGGAAGGCTATGAGAAGCTCAAGGCCCAACTCGACCAGATGAAAAACGAGGACATGTCTCGGATCGCCGAGCAGATCGCGCAAGCTCGGGGTTATGGAGACCTTTCCGAGAACGCCGAGTTCGACGCGGCCGTGGAGGCGCAAGGGATGCTCCAGGCCCGGATCAACGACCTTCAGGACAAACTCAGCCGGGCCTATCTGGTCGACAAGTCGACCATGCCCACCGACCGGGTGGTCTTCGGCTCCCGGGTCCGGGTCCTCGACGTCGACGAGGGGGACGAGGAGGACTTCACCCTGGTCGGCCCCGGCGAGGAGGACTACGACAACAACCACATCCTGTTGACCAGCCCGATCGGCCAGGGGCTCGTCGGCAAGAAGGTGGGCGACGAGGTGGAGGTCCCCATCCCCCGCGGCACGCTCAAGCTAAAAATCGTCGAGATCGGCGTCGGATAAGGCCGATCGAACCGGGGCGGGCGTCGTCGTCCGCCTTGACGAGGGGGCGACCCTTGCTAGGATCGCCCCCGCGGCCCCCTCGGGGGACGTCGACGAGCCGCCCCAGGGAGGGGGAGTACGCCTAGGCGGGAGGAAGCCGCCGGCCGGCCGACACGGAGCGATCGCCCATGACCACTCGTCGTAAATTCCTGCGCGCCGGCCTGGGCGTCGGCCTGACCGGCCTCGCGTGTCATCAGATCTGGCGGCACGGCCACGACTACGTCTTCGCCGAGAACTTCGCGGAGGTCGTCCCCGGCAAGATCTACCGCGGGGCCTGGCAGAAGGAGTGGCCGATGCGGCGCATCGCCCGCGACTACAAGATCAAGTCGATCCTGGCCCTCGCCCACCCCTACGACGCCGCCATCTCCGTCAAGGAACGCGCGCTGGCGAAGGAGTTGGGGATCAAGTGGATCCACAAGCCGATCATCGACCAGCGCAACATGGAAGTCCCCAAGACGGTCTACGAGATCCTTGACGAGACCGCCGCGATCCTCAACGACCCGGCCAACTACCCGATCTTCTTCCACTGCCATCACGGATTGAACCGAGTGTCGATGGCCCAGATCGCCTACCGCACCAAGTATTGCGGCTGGACCCTGGAGCAGGCGACCGCCGAGGTCGCGTCGGGCTTCGGCCTGGTCACGGCCAATCACGGCCCGGACTACCGCACCATGGTCAAGTACTACGAACAAAACGTCCTGCCCTACCGCGAGGCCCGGGCCGTCGCCGCCAGGGCCGCCGCCGACTCCAGGACGCGCTGAGCGCGTCTCCCGCGCGGGGCCGCTTGATTCCACGGCCGGCTCGCCTACAATCGAAATTCACGCGGACCCCTCGGGGTCCGCGGCGTCGCGCGCGAACCGTCCGGTTCGCGCCCGCGCGTCCTCGTCCGCTTCGCAACGCGACCCGCGTCAAACGGCTCAACGGCCGAAAAGGGAGGTCCCTCGATTGAACATCCGCCCCGCCCGCGTCGGCGACGTCCCCGCCATGTACGAGTTGATTCGGAGGTTCGCGGATCGCAAGCTGATGATCCGCAGGTCGATGGGCGAGTTGTACGCGGCGGTTCGCGAGTTCGTCGTCGCCGTCGACGAGCGGGGCGGGGTGGTCGGCTGCGCGGCGTTGCACGTATTCTGGGAGGACCTCGCCGAGGTCAAGTGCCTCGCGGTGGCCGAGGAGGCCCAGGGGACGGGCGTCGGCCGGGCGTTGGTCGACGCCTGCTGGGACCAGGCCGGCGAACTCGGGATCGAGTCGGTCTTCGCGCTGACCTACGCCGTCGGCTTCTTCGAGCGCCTCGGCTATCGTCAGATCGACAAGGCGGAACTGCCGCACAAGATCTGGAACGAATGCACGCGCTGCCCTCTGTTCCCCAACTGCAAGGAAACGGCCCTGATCCGCTCGCGCGCGGCGATCGCCGAAGCCGTCGCGACGGCGAGCGACCGCCTGGAGCCGGTCGCCGTTTGACGCCGATCGGAGCGTCCCCTTGAGCGGGCTCGAAGCGAAACCCGACGGCCCGGAGGCGACGGCCGACGTCGACGCCGCCGGGCTTTCGCGCGCGCGGCTGCTGGCGGCCTCGGTCCTGGTCGGCCTCGCCACGCTCGCCCTGATGCTGGCGACCGAGCCCCGGCTGGCGATCGTCTGGGACGAGGGTTACAGTCTCGGCCGCGAGGCTCGGCTGCGGCTTTGGTTCCAGGCGCTTCGCGATCCGGCCGGGTTCGCCGCGACCTGGACGCCGCCGGCGATCGAGTTGGTGCAGCGACAAGGCGCGCCGCCGCCGCCGCGCGACCGGATCGATTCGCGATCCGAACTCCTGTTCGACCCAGGCGTCCTGGCCTGGTTCTGGCCGTTCGCGCGCGAGGAGCCCCACGGCCATCCGCCGTTCTACGCGCTTCTGGGGCTGGTCGGCGACGTCTTGACTCCGGGCCGTCCCGACCTGGAGCGCGGCCGGCTGGGGCCGATCCTGTTGTTCTCGATCGCGGCGGGGGCGCTATTCCGCTTCGTCGCCAAACGCTGGGGATGGTGGGCCGCGACGGCCTCGGCCGGGGCCTGGACGTTGCACCCGCACTTGTTCGCGCACGGGCACTACGCCTCCTACGACGGCCCGCTGTCGTGCCTCTGGCTGCTGGCGATCCTCACGTTCGTGGCCGGCTGGGAGTCGAGGCGAATCGTCTGGGCCGGGGCGTTCGGCGTCGCGCTGGGCTGCGCGATGGCCGATAAGCTCACCGGTTGGTTCGTCCCGATTCCATTCCTCGTCTGGGCGATGATTTATCGCGACCGGCGGGCGTTGAGGCTTCTGGGCGTCGGCTGCGCGGTCGGGCTGGCGACGACGTACCTGCTTCAACCGCCGTGGTGGGTCGAGCCGATCGCGGGGCCGTATCGGTTCTTCCAATCGAACCTGTCGCGGGGGGAGACGATCCCGATCCCCGTGCAATTCCTGGGGACGATTTACGACACGCCGCGGGAGTCGCTGCCGCCTTACAACACGATCGTCCTGACGGTCTTCGCGACGCCGATCGTCTTCCTGGCGCTGGGGCTGGCGGGGGCGTGGCGGGCGGTTCGCCGCTGGCGGGCCGAGCCGCTCTTATTGCTGTTCCTGGGGCACTGGGCGTTTCTGCTGTTGCTTCGAGCGATGCCGCATACCCCCGGCCACGACGGCGCGCGGCTGTTCTTGCCGGCCTTCGGAGCGCTGGCGCTCCTGGCGGGACCTGGGGTGGAGCAGTTCCGGGGGTGGATCGGGCGGACGCCGCGGCGGTTGGTGGGCGTCGGGTTGGTGGAAGGGGCCGTCGCGGTGGCCGTGATGATGCCCGCGCCGCTTTCCTATTACAGTCCGATCGTCGGCGGTCTTCCGGGCGCGACCCGGCTGGGGATGGAGCCGACGTTCTACTGGGACGCCCTCGACGCCGACGCGCGGGCGTTCCTGCGCGAGCACACGCCCGCCGGTCGGACGATCCGCTTCGCCACGTTCCCGACCTCGTGGATCTACCTGCGCGAGATCGGCGAACTGCCCAGGAGGATCGCGCCGTTGGATCCGGGCGTTCCGCTCTGGTACGTCGTTCAGAATCGGCCGGGGGCGCTGGCGACGTGGGATCGCGCCTTGATCGCCGGCGCGCGCCCGGCTTATACGGTGACCAAGCTGGGCGTCCCGCTGGTCTGGATCTTCCGCGACGAAGACCTGGAGCGGGCCATGCGCGAGGTCGGTCGATGAGTTTGGCGCCGGAGCATCGGGCGATCTATCTGACCGGCGCGACGGCCTCGGGCAAGTCGGCGGTCGGGGTCCGCCTGGCGCGGTTGCTCGACGCCGAGGTCCTGGCGATGGACTCCATGACGCTCTACCGCGGCATGGACGTCGGCACCGCCAAGCTCTCCGAGACCGAGCGCGAGGGGGTGCCGCACCATCTCATCGACGTCCTGGACCCGTGGGAATCGGCGAGCGTCGCGCGGTATCGCGACTGGGCGCTCGACGCGATCCGCGACGTCGAGTCGCGGGGGCGGCGGGCGTTGTTCGTCGGCGGCACGGCGCTGTACTTGAAGGCGATGCTGCGGGGCCTGCTCGACGGTCCCGGCGCCGTTCCAGAACTCCGCGCCCGGTTGGAGGCGGAGGCCGAGGCCGCGGGCGACGCCGCCTTGCACGCCAGGCTGGCGACGCTCGATCCGGCGACCGCCGCGCGCGTGCATCCCAACGACCGCCGTCGGATCGTCCGGGCGCTTGAGGTCGTGGAATCGACCGGCTTCCCCTTCAGCGCGCTGCAACGCCAGCACGACCGCCCCGCGCCGGCCGAGACGAAGGTCTTCGCCCTGGATCCGCCTCGGCCGATCCTCCACGAACGGATCGACCGTCGCGTGCTGGCGATGTTCGAGGCGGGGTTGGTCGAGGAGGTCCGGCGGCTTCAGTCGGCCCCGCGGCCGATGAGCTGGGTGGCGTCCCAGGGGGTCGGCTACCGCGAGGTGATCGAGCTTCTAGCAGGCCGGGTCGACCCGGCGACGACGATCGCCCGGATCCAGGCGCGGACGCGGCAGTTCGCCAAGAGGCAAGGGACGTGGTTTCGAGGACTCTCCGAGATCCAACGGATCGAGGTCGGCCCGGAGGACGACGCCGAGACCCTGGCGCGCCGACTGGCGGCGGAGATCGCCCGTCCCGTCCCCTCTCCCGCCGGGAGAGGGCAGCCGCGCGGCGGCGGGTGAGGGTCGCGGCGCTTCGGAGGCGCCGTCGACCGCGCCGCGCGTGCGCCGGCGCTTTTTCCGAAGCGCGACGGCCCCCGCCCGGCCCTTCGGGCCACCCTCTCCCGGCGGGCTGACGACCCGACACTTATC